>DYLF01000004.1 GCA_020722205.1 Desulfobacca acetoxidans | reverse complement strand
GCCTATAGTCAGGGCACCACGATGACGGCACAGCCCCGAGAATTCTGCACCACCTTGTTGGTGACGCTGCCCAGGAGCAGGGATTTGGCCGTGCCCAGTCCCCGACGACCCATAACGATGGTGCGGTAGCCGCCGGTCACGGCTTCGTTCACCAAATCTTCCGCCACATCAAAATATTTAGTTTTGAATTCGCTGGTAACCGTCCCTTTGGGAAAGCCGGCGGCAGTCAGATGCTGTCTGGCCCTGTCCACCAGTTCATCCCAGTTCTTTTCCTGTTCTTTCTTCCATTCGGCCTTCAGGCGCTCCCGGGCCTCCCGTTCTTTATCCTGCAATATGTGGCCGTCATCCCAGAGGACCGGCGGCAGCCCGGCCAACACATGGCACAGCGTCACCTCAACTCCCTGCGCCTTCCCGAAACTCTGGGCTACATACTCCACGGCGCGCCAAGCTCCTTCCGAACTATCCAAGGCAAGCAACAACTTGTGGGTCATGGCAGGCTCCTTAATTTCCGTTATCTCTTTTTGCTTCTTGCAGATGGCTGACGGCGGAAAGTCCATCGGGGGCACCGTCAAACCCAAAAAACCGATTGACTTTAATTGCAAAATAATCACCTTTGTCTTTGTCTGTCAAGCACCCCCCTTTCTACTCTCCGAGCCGCCGCCGAAATCCGGCTATTTTTAAAACGCCTCTTCGCTATTTATTGTGTGTAGCCATAACTAATTAATATACCATCAAATATTTCTATCTCTGTGGCAACCCTTTTAGATATTGAGCATAATTGCATTTTGTTTGGTTTTGGCGCCCTGCCCATCCGATAGTCCATAAAGCGTTAAACTGCGGGGGCTTGGGGGCAGCACCCCCAAAAATATAACCATCAGCTTATTGAGTTAGACTATGGAATCGGGATATTTACCCACACCAAACAACGAAGAACCATAACTACAAAATCAGAACTCAGAACTCTGAGCTTGATTGCCTTCCATTGTAGGGGGGGTCAAACCCGCCTCTAGCGGAAGATTCTCCTGGCCAGAGGCTGGCCCCATTGGCCCAAAAGACTTCGAGAAAGAGAATTGAGGCCCACCTTGACCAAGATCAAATAATCCTTGCCATATCCGCTTATTATTCATAAAATCTCTGGAAAGATAGGAAGCGGGCATGTGGGGAGACCAGGATTTTCTGGATGTCTTGAGCGACGTCGGGCAGACGGAGCGTCTGCTTGCCTGTATTGAATTCTCCAAAACGGTGGTGAGCGCCTATGACATGGAGAGCCTGCTCACCGCGGTGCTGCAAAAGATCGATGGCCTCATCCCAGCCCGCAACTGGTCCCTGCTTCTCTTGGACCGCCAGAACCAGGAGCTTTATTTCGCCGTCGTGGTGGGGGTGGACGCCGACCTCATCAAGGGCATCCGCCTGAAAATAGGAGAAGGCATCGCCGGGACGGTGGCACAGACGGGCGAGGCGGTCATTATCCCTGATGTCCGCCAGGACCCCCGCTTTTGCCCCAAGGTGGACCAGGTCACCGGATTTGACACCCGGTCTGTTATTGCCCTGCCCTTAAGGGTACGGGGCAGAATCATCGGCGTCTTTGAAGTGGTCAATGTGGAAAACCAGGATTTCTTCCGCACCAAATACCTGCCCCTCATCAACATCCTGGCCGATTATGTGGCCATTGCGGTGGACAACGTCCAAAACCTCCAACGGCTGCAGCTCCGGACTTTCATCGACGAATGCACCGGTTTTTACAACACCCGCTATCTGGGCTGCCAGTTGGAACGACTCATCCCCGAGACTCTGACCAGCGGCCAGGAGCTCTCTGTGGTCTTTCTGGACGTGGACAATTTCAAGGCGCTGGTGGACTCCCTGGGTCATCTCAAGGGCAGCAGAATCCTGGCGGAACTGGCCAGGGTGATTCACCAACAGTTGGGGCCCCAGGACAGCCTGATCCGCTATGGGGGGGATGAATTTATCATCTTGTTGCCGAAGCGCTCCCAGGAGCAAACCCTGGCCCTGGTCCGCCAGCTTCGCCAGACCATCAATCAAGCCGTCTTCCTGACCGACGAGGGGTATAATCTTCAGCTCACGGCCAGCTATGGCATCGCCACCCTGCCCCAGGACGCCCACGACAAGGACACCCTGCTTCTCATCGGCGACCGCGCTATGTTCTGCGGCAAGGGCCGGGGTAAGGATTGTATCATGGTCGGCCGCGCCTTGATCCCTGTCCCCGACCCCTAAAGGTCCCCAGGTTTCTCAGAGATGAGTCTCCGGCCCGCAGCCCCCAGTGCCCATTCTTTTTTATTTCCGGCCTCTGCGAAGCAATCTCTCAACCCTCACCTCAAAACGGCAGCCAGCTCACGGCCCAGGTCTCACGGCGCTTAACCATGTCCCGTACCCTCCTGAACCTGGCCAAAGAAGTCCTGACCATCGAAGCCGAGGGCATCTACCAACTTATCCCTAAGCTGGCTGACAGTTTTCTCAAGGCGGTGGACCTGATTTTTCGCGCCCAAGGACGCATCATCCTCACCGGCGTCGGCAAATCAGGCATTGTGGCTAGAAAGATCGTAGCCACCCTGAACTCCACCGGCACCCGGGCCCTGTTTCTCCACCCGGTGGAGGCCATGCACGGCGATCTGGGCATGGTGTCCAAAGATGACGTGGTCCTGGCCCTGTCCAACAGCGGCGAAACCCAGGAGCTGACCATTCTGCTGCCCAGCCTGAAGCGCCTGGGGGTGCCGCTCATCGCCTTCACCGGCCGGCCCGCCTCCACCCTGGCCCGCTCAAGCCAGGTGGTCATCGACACCGGCGTCCCCCGGGAAGCCTGCCCCCTGGGCCTCGCCCCCACCGCCAGCACCACTGCCATGCTGGCCATGGGCGACGCCTTGGCCGTGGCCCTGCTGCGCCACAGAGGCTTTAAACCTAGTGACTTCAAGAGGTTTCATCCCGGCGGCACTCTGGGCCAACGTCTGTCCTTATCCGTGGCCGAAATCATGCTCACCGGCGCCCGCCTGCCGCTGGCCCGCCCCAACGATCCTCTGTCGCAGGTAATTGTCGAAATGGACGCCAAGAGGTTGGGCACCGCTTTAGTGGTAAACCGTCATTGGCGGCTGACCGGCATCATCACCGACGGAGACCTGCGCCGAGCCCTGAAAAAATGGGGTTATATCCTGGATAAAAAGGCCAAAGAGGTCATGACCCCCAACCCGCACCGTCTTCACCCCACCACCCCCGGCGCCGAGGCCCTGGATCTCATGGAAAGAGAGGCCATCACCGTCTTGCCGGTGGTGGATGAAAATAACAAGGTAGTGGGGATTGTGCATCTGCATGATCTCTTGGGACGGGGGGACTTCAAGTTCACAGTCTGAACTAAGGAAAATATCATCTATCCTTCATATTGGGTCTCACTTTTATGCGAAATTAGAAAAGAAAGGGAGTGGACCGGCAGGTCAAGAATTTATTCGGCTTAAAAAATGACTGACCCAAGCATCTCACCAAGCCTGCCCGAAGGCCTGATTATCGAACTGGTGAGCCCCCTCACCACGACCGGAACTCTGGATCAGGAAAGCCTGATGCGCCTGCTCTCTCACTTGGCCCCGGTCGCCGACGGCCTGTTGGCCGGAGGGCCAATAATCGGGGAGGGCCTGGCGTTGCCGCCCGCTACCCGCCTTACCTTGCTACGCTGCCTGTCAGAGGTGTTGCCGAGACGGCTACCCCTGTTTTTCGCTGTCACCGCAGACACCCTCGAGGCCACTAGAGAGCTGGCCCTGGCCGCGGCCCAAGTATGCCATGGGCATCACGCTGCCCCCCCCGTCTTCCTGGTGGACTTGCCCCTGTGGTATCACAGCAACCGGGGTTTGCCACAGTTTTATGAGGCGCTGTTGTCTGAGGTCGGCCTGCCACTGCTGCTGCTGAATTTGCCAAAGCTGGTGGGACAGCGGGGGAAAATCTTAAAGCACCGGAACATCCGCACCCAAGTGCTGAAAAAGATGTCGGCCAACCCTGGCATCAGGGGGTTGATCTACCAAGGCGACATGCGCCGGTTCTTAAACTACCATCAGGCAGTGGCTCATCACCCCGGATTTATCTTCTACGAAGCCTCGGAGGTCGCCTTTGTGGAGCGGCCGGGAGCATGGGGCCTGGTGTCGGCGGGGGCGCAGCTCTTTCCGCAGACCTGGCGGCGGGTGGTAAGAGCCTGTCGCCAAGCGGAAGAGCTTGCCGATAGTGGGGCAAGCCGCCCACGCCTCTGGCAGGAGTGCAGTCTTCTGCTGGAGTTGAGCAGCCTGTACCAACCCGCCCCGGCACCGCTTCTCAAGATCGCCTTGCAAGCCCGTGGCCTGTTGGCCAACAGCCTCACCGCGCCGGCTACCAGAATTCCCCTTCCTCCTGACCGGGAGAGATTTCTGAAGTTTTTATCCCAAATGGCCGATTAGTTATTAAATGCCAAAATCATAATTCCCCTGGCGCTCCATATTAATTCCAGGAGCCAGTCCGCCACCCATCGGCGGCCGCCGGAGACCAGGCCAAAGGAGGCAATATGTACAAAACATTATTAATTTTCTTGGTCAGCCTGGCCTTGCTGGGCTGTGGTTTTGGGGAGGACAATTCTCAGGACCCAGGCAAAAAAGCGCAACTGCTGGTGAAAGAAGGCAGCCGTCACTTAGAAAAGCAGGAATATGATCTGGCCATTGACAGTTTTCAGAAGGCGCTGGCCCTCGAAGCCAAATCCGCTGTGACCTATAACCTCCTGGGCATGGCCTACCGGTTCAAATATAACCAGACCCGCAACCCGGATTGGCGGGGAAAAGAAGTCGCCGCCTTTCAAAAGGCCCTGGATATTGACCCTGACTACTGGGTGGCTTTGATTAACCTGGGCTCCACTTTCTACTACCAGGGTGAGAAGACCAAAGCCGCCCCTCTTTTTGTGCGGGCCCTAATGGTAAATCCGAACCATCCGGAAAAAACCCAATTGCAAAAGATGATCGCCGAGGGCCGACAGCAGCCATGAAAACCGGCCGCCTGGCTTTGGCCGGACTGGGGCTGGCCCTCATGTTTGCACCGGTCTTGGCGGCAAAAAGTCCCGGCGCAGACCTGGCCCAGCGCCTGGGCTGTTTTGCCTGTCATAGCCGACCGGATCAGGGGAGCGGGGAGGCCGTCAGTCTGGCTAACGTCGGCACCCGCTTCTCCGCCGACCAGCTCAAAGCCCTCCTGGCCCACCCCCGCCGCTATCACCCTCAGGCCCGCATGCCCAACTACGCCCACCTGCGCCCACATGAATTGCAGGCCTTGATTGATTATCTGCTGACACTAAAGTAAGCCGTGAATCACGCGGCCGGGCTATCTGTCTAGCGTCTCGGCGGGAAATTAATGACCCTCGCCAAGGCGCCCGGGCCGCAAAGATATAGTAGCCGATGTTCTTGGCGCCTTGAAGTGGAAAAATCCTCCTTGGGTGAAGCCTTGTGATCATTTAAAGACCTAACCATTTGACCAGTTTCTCTACAGGTTCCCGGCTGGAGCGAAAGGTGTTGGCCGGCGCACCCTCATCCGCATATCCCAGTGCAATCCCCACCGCGATTTTGCAAATGTCAGGCAAATTGAGGTATTGGCGCACTAAGTCGGGATAAAGGGCCAGTTGGGCTTCGATGCAACTTCCCAACCCATGGGCCAGCGCTGCCAAGCATATGGCATGGGTGATGGCCCCCAGGTCAAACATGGTGTAGGGCACCATGAGCCCCGTTTTGAAAGTTACATAGATGATGGCCGGCGCCCCATACGCCCTGGTCATATGGAGCATATGCGCAAAGCGCCGGTCTTTCTCCTCCCGTTTGATCCCCAGGCAACTAAACAGGCCGGCGGCGCAGTCCATGTATCGCGCTCGGTAGTCATCCGGAAAGGTTTCCGGCATGGGCACGTCCGGATTGGGCGGCACCCGCTCATTAAACCTGGCGGCCATGGCCTCAGTAAGGCGTTTAAGTGGCTCACCCCCCACCACCACAAACTCCCATGGTTGGGTGTTGCCCCATGAGGGGGACCAGCGAGCCGCTTCCAGAATGCTGGCCGCCACTTCTCTGGTTACCGGCTCCGGCTTGAAGGCCCGAATGCTCTTTCGCTGGGTCAGCCCTGTCATTAGTTCCATGCTTATCCTCCCTAAAGATTCAAAACCAACAGCCGGGCGTAAACCAGGGCCGGCGCTGCAAACAACAAGCTGTCCAGCCGGTCCAGCATCCCGCCGTGGCCCGGTAAAAGATGGCTGGCATCTTTTATCTGGAACTGACGCTTAAGCATGGATTCAAACAAATCCCCCAGGACGCCTAACGTTCCCAAAACCAGCCCCAGACAAGCTAAGGACCAGATGGTCAGCTGGGGCAGCAACCATTTGCCCAACAAGATGCCCCCCACCAGGTTGGCCATTAGCCCTCCCGCAGTTCCTTCCCAGGTTTTGCCAGGACTCACCTGCACATAAAGTTTGTTCCGACCCACTGCCCGGCCGCTATAAAAGGCCGCTGTATCCCCGGCGAAAATCACCGCCAATAACCACATGACCCACCACTCGCCGTCAGGAAGAAAGCGGAGCCAGATAAAATATCCCAAGAGAAATGGCAGATAGAGAAGGCCCAGGGTGTTCACCGCCAATTCCCAAGCGAGGTTCTGGAAGTGCTCATAACTAAGGAGATAAAAGAGAAACAGGGCAAAAAGGCAAAACACCAGGACAAAAAGGGGCCACTGCGCAGCCTGCGGCGCCAAGCAAAAGCTCAAAGCCACCATCGCCCCCAGGATGACCACCTTGGCCTTGCGCCCCCGGTCGCCCCCGGCCTGGAACATCTCTAAAAATTCCCATTGCCCCACCCCACCCACCAGGAGAATCAGTGCCGCGAACAAGAGTCGGCCGCCCTTGAGCAGCACCAGGAGCAGAACCGGGATGAGTACCATAGCCGTAAGCCAGCGCTGCAAGAGCGGGCTGATGTTTTTGGCTTTCGGGTTCTCGGCTGTCAAGTTCAGCAATTTAAATAAACCTTAATATTACCCTTCAACCTTTAAACCTTTTCCCTTTACTCCCTGTTCTCCTTTTCCCCCTCTGAAAATCCCCCAGCAGAGAAAACCGGCGCTCACCAAGGATATGCTTAAGGCGATAATTTGTGTGAGGGGGAGGCCAATAAAAACCGGACCGCGGTAATCGTAGGGAGATCGAACAAATTCCACTCCAAAGCGCACCAGACCAGCTAAAATGAAGTACGTAAGGATGACTTGGCCGTCAAAGCGTTTCCTGACCCTGAGCCAATAGACTACCCCGAATACACACCCCGACAGCAGGGCTTCATACAGCTGGGCCGGATGGATGGGTACCCGCAACGGGCACAGACTTTCTGGATGGGTAAAAGTGACGGCCCAGGGCAAGGTTGTGGGAGTCCCATAACAGCACCCGGCCATGAAACAACCTACCCGGCCCAGCATCTGGCCTAATGGCATGCCCACCGCCAAGGCGTCCAGAGTGGGCCGCCAGGGCAGGTGGTACCGGTGCATGTAAAAAAAGGCCACCGCCAAGGCCAACCCCAAACCGCCGTGGAAAACCAGGCCTCCCTTCCAAAGCGCCACTATCTGCAGTGGGTTTGCCAAAAAATAGCGGTACTCCAGGATAACATAGAGCAGGCGGGAGCCGATCAAGGCCGCCAGAATGATATAGAAACACAGATCGTAAAACCGTCCTATCGGCAGAGAAAGACGCCCGGCTTCGCGCCCTGCCACATAAATGGCGGTGACAAAGGCCAGTGCCAGGAAAAAGCCGTAGGTAAAGATCTTGACTGGGCCGAAATCAAACAGAATGGGATACATGTGAACTTTCTTTCTCCGTGAGTATGACCCAGGCTAACAGGGCCGCCCCCAAGCACACCAGGCTGTCGGCCACATTGAAGGCCGGCCAGTGGTACCTTCCCAGGTAAAAGTCCAGGAAGTCAACTACCTCCTTCAGCCGAAAGCGGTCTATGAGGTTACCGACCGCACCCGCAAGGATCAGGCTGTATCCCAAACAGGCGACATTGTGCCGGGTTTCCATAACACCGGAGGCCTTCTCCACTGGCACACGCCACCAGAGATATCCTACTACCAAAATCACCAGGCTGGTGGTGGTCAGAAAAAATAGCCAGGCAAAATCCGACGACAGATGAGACAGCAAACCGAAAGCGGCGCCGCGATTGCGGGTGTGTACCAGGTTGAAGAAGCCCTTTATGACCGGTACCTGAGCACCTAAGGCCAAATATTGGATCACCAGTACTTTGGCGACCTGGTCCAGAATTACGCCGATTAAGAGAACCGGCAGCAAGATGACAAGTTTGCGGGACATTTTGAGTTCTGGGTTCTCGATTCCGGTTTTTTGGTTGGTGGCTTTGCTCTCTGCTTTTGACCTGATATTCTCCCCGTCCTTGGGTTCTTGAAGAATTACTTTTTCTCAAAGCGCTGAAGATTGAGCCAAGACCTCGCGGCAGCGGGCGCACAACCGGGGATGGTCAGGATCCCTCCCCACAGTTTCCGAGTAAAACCAGCAACGCACGCATTTCTCTCCTGCCGCTCGCTCCACCTGCACCGTCAGACCGGCAATCCCTTGGCCCTCCAGAGTCTGTCGGCCCATGCCGACCGGCTCCGGCAGCAACGAAAGTTCCGCCACCTGAGCCAGGGTTTTCAGCTCGCTGAGGTGGGAGGCCAGCCGTTTATATAGGCCTTCGTCAACAGCAGCCAGCACAATCCGAGCCTCTTGGGGCGTACTCAAGAGTTTGCTCTTCCTTGCCTCCTCCAAACCTCGATTGATCTCATCCCGCACCCGGCATAAAAACTCATATTTGTCAACCAAAGCCTCATCCGGTAAGCCTGCCGGCACCGCCGGAAAAGTCCCCAAGTGGACGCTCTCCGGCCGTCCCTTACCGGGGAGATACTGCCAGACCTCCTCCGCGGTGAACGACAGAATGGGCGCCATGAGCAAAACAAGAGCATGTAAGATTTCGTAAAGCGTACTCTGGGCGCTCCGTCGGGCCAGGGAGTCAGGTCGGGAGATATAGAGGCGGTCTTTTAAGATGTCCAAATAAATGGCAGACATTTCCACCGCGCAAAACTGATGCAGGCGATGAAAAACTAAATGAAACTCATAATCCAAATAGGCTTTTCTGACCCGATCAATGAGCTGCGCCAGCCAAGACAGGGCCAAGCGGTCCAGTTCTTCCCTCTCAGCCAAAGGGACGGTGTGGCTCTCAGGGTCAAAATCGGCCAGATTGCCTAACATGAAACGGGCGGTGTTGCGGAAACGCCGGTAAGAGTCAGCCAGTTGCTTCAGGATCGAATCCGACAGGCGCACATCGTCCCGATAATCTTCTGCTGCTACCCACAGCCGCAGGATCTCAGCCCCATATTTTTCCATGATCTCCTGTGGGACAATAACGTTCCCTAAAGATTTTGACATCTTGCGGCCTTCCCCATCCACCACGAACCCATGAGTCAACACCGCCCGATAAGGGGCCTGCCCCCGGGTGCCCACCGCAGCCAAGAGACTGCTATGAAACCAGCCCCGGTGCTGGTCGGAGCCCTCGAGATAAAGATCTACCGGAAAACCCAATGCCGGGTTGGGTTCGGCCACCGCTGCGAAGCTCACCCCGGAATCAAACCAGACATCCAGGATATCCGTCTCCTTGGCAAAGGAGCCGCAGCCGCAGCGAGGACAACTGACATCTTCCGGCAGCAAATCCTCGGCCGGCTGGGCAAACCAAAAATCCACCCCTTCCTGGTGCACCCTGCCAATTATGCCCCCCAGGATCTCTCTGGTCAGTAATACTTCGCCGCAGCCCTGGCAGTGAAAGGCCACAATGGGCACTCCCCAAGCCCGCTGGCGTGAAATGCACCAGTCCGGGCGGTGGGCCACCATCTGGTAGATGCGCTCCCGCCCCCAGCGGGGAATCCAAGTGCTCTGGTCAATGGCCGCCAGGGCTTTCTGTCGCAAATCGTTGGCCTCCATTGATATAAACCATTGTTCTGTCGCCCGAAAAATAATGGGTTGCTTGCACCGCCAGCAATGGGGATAGCTGTGAACGCTCTCTTCTGCTTTCAACAACACCCCACGCTTCTGGAGAAGCTCGATAACACCATGGTTCGCCTGCCAAACCTGTTGCCCCTGAAATTCCGGTACCTCAGAAGTAAAACAGCCGTTATCGTCCACCGGGGAATAAGGTGCCAACCCGTATTTGCGGCCGCTGTCGTAGTCCTCCTGGCCGTGGCCGGGAGCGATGTGCACCAGCCCCGTACCCGCCGTGAGCGTCACGTAATCCGCCAGGATTACTTTGGAATCCCGGTCAATCCAGGGATGGCGACAAATGGCGCCTTCGAGCTTGACTCCCTGCACCCGTCCGACCTCCGTCCCCCGGCGGCCCCAGGAAGACAAGAGGCCAGAGGCGAGGTCTGCAGCCACCACCAAGCGCTCCCCGTTCGTTTCTACCACAGCGTACTCCAAGTCCGGATGCACCGCGATGGCCAAGTTGGCCGGCAGGGTCCAGGGGGTGGTGGTCCAAATGACAAAAAAAGTGGAAGGGGCTCCAAGGTCTGGCAGGTTCGGAGGGGAACAGACCAAGGGAAATTTCACAAAAACCGACGGAGTATGGTGCTCCTCGTATTCCACTTCAGCCTCCGCCAAGGCGGTGTGGCAGGTGGCGCACCAATGAACGGGCTTCTTGCTCCGATAAATGGCCCCACTGAAAAAAAACTTGCCATATTCCGTCAGGATGGTCGCCACGTAGGCGGGGTCCATGGTCAGGTAGGGGTGCTGCCAGTCGCCCAGCACCCCCAAGCGGATAAATTCCTGCCGTTGAATGGACAGGAATTTTTCCGCATAAGCCCGACAGCGCCGCCGCACCTCGGTCTGAGATAAACTCAGGCTTTGCTCTTTCAGTTCTTTGTCCACCTGATGCTCAATGGGCAAGCCGTGGCAGTCCCAGCCCGGAATATAAGGGCAGTCCAGTCCCGACATCTGCCGGGACTTAATAATGATATCCTTCAGAATCTTGTTCAGGGCGTGTCCCAGATGAATGTGACCGTTGGCATAGGGTGGACCGTCATGCAGAATAAAGCGCGGCCGCCCCTGGCATTGGGCCCGCAGCTTCCCGTAGAGGTCCATTTCTGCCCAACGTTTTAGCATCTCCGGTTCCCGCCGGGGCAACTCCGCCTTCATGGGGAAACTGGTACGCGGCAGATTTAGAGTGTCTTTATAATCCATCCACAACTCTCCAGGAAATGTTTCTCACCCAAACGCCAAGAACCCAAAAAATATCTTGGCACTCCAGACGTCTTGGTGGGAAAAATACAGATACCTTGCTAAGACGCCAAGAACACAAAAAGCTAAAGGACTGAATGTTTACCTTATCCGATCTGAGGAAAAAAACCAACCCAACCTCTTGACAAAACAACCCCATGGTCGATAAATTTAATAGATTATAAGAAAGACGAGGCGGTATGACTACTTATATGTCAAAAAAAGGGGAAGTACCCCGTCAGTGGCACCTGGTGGACGCCAAAGGCCAGGTGTTGGGCCGCTTGGCCAGTCGCATCGCCATGGTGCTCCGGGGCAAGACCAAACCGGTATTTACCCCGCACTTGGACACCGGCGACTTCGTGGTGGTGGTAAATGCCGACCAAGTAATCCTTACCGGACGAAAATTGGACCAGAAGAATTACTACCGCCACTCCGGTTACCCGGGCGGCCTCAAGGTAGTAAAGGCCCGACGGCTGCTGCAGAAGAAACCAGAAGAGGTCCTCCGCCATGCTGTCCGGGGCATGTTGCCTAAAAACAGCCTGGGTCGGCAGCAACTGAAAAAGCTGAAAATCTATGCGGGCAATGGGCATCCTCACGAAGCCCAGCAACCAAAGCCCCTTATTTGGGAGGATTAATGGCCGAGAAATTTAATATCCATGCCGTGGGCAAGCGGAAAACCGCCATCGCCCGGGTCTACCTGCGACCCGGCACCGGGCGTATCCTGGTTAACCAGCGGCCGTTTGAAGAATATTTTCCCCAAGAAACCACCCGCAACCTGGCCCGCCAGCCCTTGAGTCTTCTCAATTTAGGGGCGGAGTTGGATATCCTGGTCAACGTCACCGGCGGCGGCGTTGAAGGACAAGCCGGCGCCATCAAACACGGTCTGTCACGGGCCTTGGTGACCTTAAACGGCGAATTTCGGCCCATGCTGAAGAAAGCCGGCTTTCTGACCCGAGACCCCCGCATTAAAGAGCGCAAAAAGTATGGGCGCCGAGGCGCCCGCCGCGGCTGCCAGTACTCGAAGCGTTAACCTGCGGCACAGGGGAGAAAGGGAATAAGCCGTCAATCCCTTCCCCCTCCGTACCCACCCCAGCCCTGTAGATGACCACCAAAATCAAGGTCGCAGTCTTCGGCGCTTCCGGCTACACCGGTCTGGAACTTCTGCGTTTTCTGGCCCGGCATCCACAAGTGGAACTGACGGCCCTCACCTCACGGGAATATAATGGACGCCCGGTGGCCGAAGTCTTCCCAAGCTTGGCCCGGTTCATCCGCCTACCCTTTGTCCCCCCTGATCCCAATCTGGCTTGGCAGGTCCAAGTGGCCTTCACTGCGGTCCCCCATCAAACCGCCATGGCATTGGTTCCCCCTCTGCTGGCGGCAGGCTGTCGGGTGGTGGACCTGAGTGCTGACTTCCGCTTCCGCCACCGCGCCGTTTACGAAAAATGGTATCAGCCCCATAGCGCCCCGGAATTGCTGACAGAGGCGGTCTATGGCCTGCCGGAACTGCATCGGGAGAAACTACCCCAAGCCCGGCTGGTGGGCAACCCCGGCTGCTATCCCACCTGTGTCATCCTCGGGCTGGCTCCTTTGGTCAAAGCACGTTTGGTTGATCTCACCTCCCTCATCGCCGATTGCAAATCAGGGGTCAGTGGCGCCGGTCGGGGCGCTTCACTCACCACCTCGTATTGCGAGGTCCATGACAGCTTCAAGGCCTACCAAGTGGCATCACACCGACACACCCCCGAGATGGAACAGGAACTGAGCAGCTTGGCCGGCTCTCCGGTAAAAATCACCTTCGTCCCTCATCTGGTGCCCATGAGCCGGGGAATTCTGGGAACCCTGTACGGTTCTCTCACTAAAACCTTGCGCGATGAGGAGGTTTTTCATCTTTACCAGGAGTTTTACCAGCGTCAGCCATTTGTCCGCCTGTATCCACCTGGCACTCTCCCCACCACCCAACACGTACGGGGCTCAAATTTCTGCGACCTGGGTTTCAAAGTGGACCAGGAGCGGGGCCGCATCATCGTCATTTCTGCCATCGATAACCTGGCCCGTGGCGCCGCCAGCCAAGCGGTCCACAACTTCAACCTGATGATGGGCCTGCCGGAAACCTTGGGGATTGACCTGCCCCCCATTACGCCTTAGCAGGTGTCAAATTCTGGGTTTCGGGTTTGACCTTGTGGTAAAGTGGTCCTGCCAGTACTGCGTTATGCTTCCACCAAAAAGAACCTGCTTTTCTCTGACCACTGCACACTGAACACTATTTTACGTTTTACGGCTTACGGTTGACGCCATGCCCCCCTCCCGCAATCTCCGTCTGCTACTAGAATACGATGGCAGTCGATATCATGGCTGGCAGCGCCAGAAAAACGCCCTCACAATTCAGGAAGTGGTGGAGACTGCGCTGGCCAAACTTACGGGGGAACCTGTTCGGGTTATCGGTTCCGGCCGCACCGACGCCAGGGTGCATGCCCGGGGCCAGGTGGCCAACTTCAAGACCAACAGCGCCCTGCCTCTAAAAGCCTTTCTCCACGGGCTGAATTCCCTGTTACCCCCGGATATTGCGGTGTTGGCGGCAGAAGAAGCGGAGTCTGACTTCCATGCCCGCTACGCCGCCCTCACCAAAACTTACGAATACCGCATCCTGAACCGGCCTCAGCGCTCCCCTCTACAGCGTCTTCACACCTGGTGGCTTCCTCAACCCCTTAACCTGCTGGCCATGCAGCAAGCGGCCGCCACCCTTTTGGGAGAGCACGACTTTTCGGCCTTTAGGGCCAGCGGCGGCCGACCGGGCTCGCCTAGACGTCAGGTGCTGGCCGCCCACTGGCAGCCGGGGGAAAACGGTCTCCTGATTTTTACCATTACCGCCGACGGCTTTTTGCGCGGTATGGTGCGGTCTCTGGTGGGTACCATGGTAGAAGTAGGAAGGGGGAAACGCCCCCCCTCACACCTACAAAAACTGCTGGCCAGCGGTGACCGCCGACAGGCCGGTCCCACCGCCCCACCCCAAGGACTATCCCTGGTAGCCGTGATTTACTGCGGTGTGCAGGGAAGTTCCAGACCCGCCCCCAAGTAAGGATTTATCAATCCTACGCCTAAGTTGCCAGGATGCGAAAAGTTGTCCAGGTTTCGGCCGGACACTTCGTAACCGCAGGCCGGAAGCCTGTTTTATTCTTTGCCGGAGCGGGGCCGGGAGTAAAACTGTTGCAGCAGGGCCTCCATGACTTGGGTGACCCAGGTCCAGCCCGAGAGGCCTTGCCAGCGGCTAGGGGCTGGAAATTCACGAGCCGCCGCTTCGGCTGCCATCTGAATCTCCGCCCTGATCTCTGCCAAACCCTGATTATAACGACTCCATCCGGGGGCCGCGGCTTCCAGGGACTCCCCCAAGTCGAAAACCAGGCGTTGGAAGAGCACGGTGGCCAGAAACTTAGATACCAGAGTGGCGGCGTCCAGGGACAAATAGTCCGCCTTCAGATCAGCTGCCAGGGGCTGTTGATTCTCAAGTTGTGTCGGCAAGACTGCCTGCAAAACCTCCACCAGAGCAGTCTGGATCACCGCTTCTTCCAGGCCTTCGCTGTCTTCCAAGAGAATAGCAGCCAATGCTTGGGCCAGGATCTCCGGGGGTTGTCCCACCAGCTCACCCACCCCGATTTCCTGACACTTGGCCAGCCAGCCCTGGGAAGCAGCTCCTTCTCCCCATGCCCCCAGATTCTGCGCGACCTTTCTGGTCAGGCGAAAGGCGGCCAGCAGCTCCTGAGGTTGGGGCGTTTCCCGATCCTTTAAAGCCAGGAGATAATCAGCCACCACCTCCCGAGCGGTCACCGAAGCGGCGTCGGCAGCGGAGAGATAGCGGGTGGCCGTGCGCTTGGCCGTCCGCCAGAATCTGCTGGTAGGGGCCCGGCGTCCTGTGGAAGTTCCCATAGTTTAGCAACCAGCGGTCAATACTTGGTGACAAACAGGAACAGCCTGTCAACAGGCTTGGCCCTTAGCTCCTCTGTTCTTCATATCACACTGAGGTTCTCTCCGGCAAACCATTTCAGCCTCCGATAGTCAGATGACTGGTCTTCATTCCGAACGTCCTTTACTTCCTCCCCTTTTAAAAATCGTATTACTCAATATAGCATGGGTATCAACCAAAAAATTTCCGGCCGGGCTTTCTGGCAGGAAATTTTCAGAATAATACAGGATAATAATAGTATAATTCACCAAAATGAAATCTTTTTTCTGACCTCCGTTATGCCCGCTTTATCCCGGTTAACCACCAAGCCGCCCCCGGATTGCCGTTTGCCGATCAGCGACGCCCTGGCACTCCTGGTGATTATTGGATTGGCCGTCCTGTTCCGACTCTCTGACCTGGGAGACCGTAACCTGTGGACTGATGAGGCCTGGGTAGCCCTCGCGGCCTTGAAACCCACCCCCTCGGAGGCTTGGGCCGCCGGCCAGTCCACTCCCCCCTTGTATCTGTTGGCGCTCTGGACCATTGCCAAGCTGGTGGGGGCCGGCGAAGCACACCTCCGGGCCCTCTCTTTTCTCTTTGGCCTGGGGACGGTTTTACTCTTTTGGCCCCTGGCCCAAAGGCTGGCCGCCCCCCGCGCAGCCCTCCTTAGCTTGGCCGCCTTGGCCTGCTCACCCATCATGGTGTACTATTCCAAGGAACTCAAACAATACAGCGGTGACGCCTTTTTTGCTGTCCTCATTTTGCTCCTGACCGAGCTTCTCCGGGAGCGCCAGGGAGTGTCGGGCTGGCTCCTGCTGACCTTGGCAGGCATTGCGGCCCTGGGTTTCTCCCATCCAGCCGTTTTTGTCCTGCCTGCGGCGGCAGGGGTGCTGTGGTTCAGCCTGCCGCCAACCCGCCGCTGGTCCCTGGGATTGGTGGGCCTGAGTTGGGTTGTGGCCTTCGGCGTGTACTATGTCCTGTTTTTCCGGCAGCAGGCCAACCCGGAACTGGTGGCCTATTGGCTCCCTGGCTTCCCGGATTTTTCTGGCTTGGGGCCTTTTGCCCGCTGGCTTTTGACCTCTCTCTGCCGTTATGTCAATTATTTCCTTTACGACTGGGGGATTTATTGGGGAGGGCCCTTAATTTTCGCCGGCGCCGTCATCCTGGTAAGGCAGGGCCAGGGGCGGACCCTGGTCTATTTCGGCGGAATGCTGCTGTTAGCCTTTGCCGCCGCCGCCCTGCACCGCTACCCCTTCATGGCCCCACATAACGGCAACCGCCTAATGCTCTTCACCGGGCCGTTGTTCTATTTGGTGACCACGGTGGGACTAACCGGCATTTTAACCTGGTTAGTACGTCGGCACTTGTCTTGGCTGGCTTTTTTCCTGGGGGGAGTTATTATCCTTCTGCTCAATCCTCCGGAACTGGTGCGGCAGAACCTCCGTACTACTTATCAACGAGAAGAGATTAAACCCCTCATCTCTTACCTGGAAAACCACCTCACATCGGAAGACCATATTTACATTTATTATTATGCCGTTTATCCCTTTCAATATTATTATCGCGGCCGCACCGAGCGGGTGATTTGGGGCAAATCCTGCGTGGAAAAAGACCTCACTTTGCCACCCCGCGATGCTCCCTCCACCAGCCGCCTGTGGCTCCTGGCCGCCCACTATCCAGATCGGGATTTTATCCAAAACTTCGCCGCCCGACTCCTGGGGCCAAGCTGGCAGCAAACCAATACTTTGTCCCACCAGGGCGCCATATTGATGTTGTTCCAAAGAACCGAGGGAACGCGTATCCACGACGATGGGTAAAAGCTATCAATTAGAAGCTTTCTTCTCGGCACCGCCAATCTCCCGTCCTTGACACCCATTACCCATCGTTTCTTGCCTATAGCCTGCCTCCTTTAACCCTTCTCCAATGAGCAGCCCGACTACCGGTGTAATGTGCAGGAGCAGACGATCCAGAGTGCCCCGGATATAGAAGGGGAACTCCGCCGCGGAACAGGGCGCCACGGCATAAGCGAACACTAGGGCCAGTAGGTTCCCGCCTATCAACAGGAGCAGGAAAATACGAGGCGTGGTGAATAAACTCCTCCCGGCTATTATTAGAGCCGCCGCGGCGGCAACCCATAACACCCCGAAATGGACTGGGTTGACCAGACCAAGCAGCACCTGCGGCAGCGCTTGCCACCATTGCTGGGGAAAAAAGTGCAAAATATGATCGCTACCCATCTCGAGGTAATGGGCAGTGGCAAAAAGGCGCCAAGGCACCACCCCCAGCATTAGGCCGGCCAGGGGATAAAGCAGCGCCAAGAGACGTCGCCGGAAATCTAGCGGCCGCAGCCAAAGAAGGGTAAGAAGCCCGGCCAGCACAATCGTGACAGTCAGCGGCGAGCCTTCATATTTACACCAGCACAGCCCGGCGCCGAACCAGGTTACTACCCCTAAACTGCCATGAGGGGCAGCGCCCCACAGCCAGAGATAAAAAAAACCCGCAGCGCCCAAAGCAAAATAGGCCAAAGCCAGATCGGCGTAGGCAATAATCATGTGGTCAATAAAGGTGGCGCCGTTAAGGGCGAAAAAGGCGGTAAGCCCCAGCGCCGAGCCGCGGTTTAACTTCAAACGGTAAAGAAACCGGTACAACAGCACAAGCAACATCGCCCCCCAAAGGGGGAACAATCCCTTCACCAGATGATCGTTCACCTGCCCCAGCCAAAGGTAAAGGTAAGAAAGCAAAAGTGGCACCAGATTGGGATAGTAATTGTGGGCTTCAAATCCACTGAAATCTATAGACCCGCGGAGATAAAAAACTTTGCCCTTGAAACCCCAGGTGGCAATGGCGTCCCAAGCCCACATGGGAAACAGCACTGCCCGCAGCGTCGCATAGAGAAAAAGCCCGGCCAGCAGACCCAGCCACAGCCACTCCCAGCCCCTGAAGGACAGCTTCGGCCTTATGCCTAAGGAGGCGATGTCAGCCGCCACCGCTCGCCGCCCCCGAACCGTCCCCAGGGCCGCGCCGCTCAGCACCAAAAGCGGCGCCAAAATCAGCAGCAGTGAAAACCGGACTCCGACGCTGCTCAGCCCCAGCATCCACAGAGTCACCGCCACCGCCCCGATCCCAAAGCTCACGGCTAGCCTTTCCGTCAAGGCAATTTCCCGCGGCTCTGCCGTCATAAGCGCCGCCGGTCCATAGCCCACCCCCACCAGGCATATTAGGCCCAAAACCAACCGGATTGCGGACAAAAAACCCTCAATCATAAAAAAAACCCGTCAGTCGGTCCGGGTTGACCCGGTAAATCCGACCCGGCCCGTCAAGATGTAGCTGTCGGCAGGCTGCCGTGCGAGCCAGGGCCTCCAGACCAGCTCCCGATGGGAACTCGCCTTCAGGCGCCACTAGATAGCCGGCCTGGTGTTGCCGCACTGCATAGTACAGGAAAGAAGGGGGGGTCTCCGGCCGCAGTAAAAGCTGACGGCGGGGATATAAATAGTAGCGGGCTTCGATGTACCGCCCGGCTTCATAATGATCCAAAAATACATAGGCTGCCCCGCCAGGCATGGTCTTTTCCAGTTCCCGCAGCAAACGTTGGAAAGGAGCCGCAGCGCGCCCCACCTCTCCCACCCGCCCAGAGGCAATCCGGGCCCAAAGCTCAGGGAGATCCGGGCCGAAGCGCCAAGCCAACCCCAGGCCTTGCAAGACCCAAAGGATGAGGATAAAGGTGAGAAACCGCGACCGCCAGCCTACTCTTGAGATCATGGCTTTAATCTAGGCCGGGAGGATGGCAACAGAGACTGGAAACCATTGACCGGCGATCAATAAGACTGGGCAGTAAAAAGTTGTCCTTAATCAACCTGCTTTCCGCCACCGAAGACAGAAAACTCCCTAATCCCAAAAGCGGAAGCGCACAATGTGATAGATGGCCGCAATGCCGTCCCGCCAAGTGATCTTTTTCCCTTCGGTGTAATCGCGCCCATGATACTTGATGGGCACCTCGTACACCCGCCAACGGTTCTTGGCGATTTTGGCGGTGAGTTCCGGCTCCACCCCAAAACGGTTGGATTTAATGGTAATATCTTTCAGGACCTCGGCCTTGAAGACCTTATACCCCACCTCCATGTCCGACAGGTTTAGGTTAGTTAACATATTGGACAAAGTGGTGACCGCCTTGTTGCCCATGAAGTGCCAAAAGAACAGCACCCGATGCGGTTGCGCCCCCAGCAGACGGCTGCCATACACTACATCCGCCAGATCTCGTTCTATAGGGTCTAAAAGGGCCGGGTAATCACTAGGGTCATATTCCAGGTCGGCATCCTGAATAAGCACCACCTCACCCCTGACCTGCGCGAAGCCGGTGCGCAAAGCGGCTCCTTTCCCCTGGTTACGCTCGTGAAAAAAGACCCTCAAATTATCATACTGCTGTGCCAGGCGTAACAGAACCTCCCGGGAGCCGTCCACCGAGGCATCATCAACCGCAATTATCTCTTTATCATAGGGGGTGGCCTGCACCCGGCGCATGATCTCCTCCAGAGTGTCTTTTTCATTAAATACCGGCATGACCACACTTAACTTCATGAAGTACCTCTCCTTGTCTGTTAAGGCATTTCAAACTCTACCACTCTTTGACCATCCCGCCCGGAAAAAATTAACCGCCGCCGAATTTCCGGCGGCTGATTCTGAATTGTTAAATCTAAACTGGTTATTGGTCAGCCGCCGATGCTCACCATCGGCCGGCAGTCCAGGGGGGTAGCAGGGCTGGCAAACCTGTGCCCCAAACCCTTTAAAGCAACGGCTTTTCTAAAGATAAGACCCAACTCCTCATCGCCGGCCCCCCAGCGCAAAGGCCCTTTCAGGTCCACTTCCTGGGCCTGAAATAGGCAGGGACGCAGACGTCCGTCGGCGGTGAGGCGCAGACGGTTGCAGGAAGGACAATGATGCTCGCTCACTGCCTGGATGAAACCCAATTCCCCGCGATAATTCGGCAAACGCACGATCTGAGCCGGGCCGGCGGTGGCAATCCGGGCCACTGGCTGAGGCTCCCCCAGAACCTTTAAGCGCTGGCGCACCACAGACATGGGCAAGAAATGAGAAGACCACTTCTCCCGCGATACCGTGGGCATGAATTCTATGAAGCGCACCTGAAAGGGGTTCTCCCGGCTGAAAAGGGCAAAGTCCACCACTTCATCTTCATTTATCCCCCGCAACACCACGAAATTTATCTTTATGGGGTGAAAACCAAGGGCCGCGGCCTTCTCCAAGCCGGCCAGCACCACCGCCAGCTGGTCAGATCCGGTTATCTCCACATATCTCTCCGGCTTCAGGGTGTCCAGACTGACATTTATATGCCGCAGACCGATACGGTAAAGGTCCGCAGCCATTTCCGCCAGTAACACGCCGTTGGTGGTGAGACAAATCTTTTCGAGGCCTCTGATCCTGTGCAACTGCTCCAAAAAAGGGGCCACTCCCCGACGCACCAAGGGCTCCCCCCCGGTCACCCGGATTTTCCGGATCCCCACCTGCACCGCCACCCGGGAAAGGCGCAACATTTCTTCATAACTGAGGATCTCCCTGGCCGGCAGTTTCACCCAACCCTGCCGCGGCAGGCAGTAAAAACAGCGGAGATTGCAGCGGTCGGTGATAGATAACCGTAAATAGTTTATGTTACGTGAATAATTATCAAGCAAAATCAGCTCCCGCTGGTACCTTTGCAGGCTATTCTATACAAAACCCCGCCGGTTGGCCAACCCTTGGCGACTTGAGTTTTTTAACTTCTGTGCTATAAATGATCAGGGTCTAAGAAACAGCCCCTCCGGTTCTTTTTTATTCCGGTTGAGGTCTTCCCTTGTTTCATTACGAAAGAAAGATCGTAGCGCAATATCTCAGCCAAGTGCGCATCGCCGCCATACGTCTCTTCGGGCCGCATCTCGGTCTGGAGGAGGGCTTTTTAAGTAAAGTCACCCTGGCCGCCGTGAAGCGGGCTTTCCGGGCCAGAGCCCGACGCTACCATCCCGATCTGTACCACCAAGCCCCACCCGAAGAGTTGGAGAAAAAACGGCAGCGGTTCGTAAAAATGGCCGACGCCTATCAGGTTTTGAGAGCCTTTGTCATTTCAGGCGGCGGTGGCTCAGGCACGGCATCTCCTGGCGCAGGCGCTGCAGGCGGGCATGGTCCAGCCAAGCGTAGATGACCCCTTCACCATCCGGGGCCTGGGACAGAACCACTCCCCACGGATCAATAATCAATGACCGGCCGAAGCTCCGACGACCCGGACGATGCTCCCCGTATTGGGCCGGAGCAATGATATAGACCTGATTCTCGATGGCCCGGGCGCGCAGCAGTACTTCCCAATGATCCCGGCCGGTGGTGAGCGTGAACGCGGCCGGAAGAAATATCAGCTCGGCCCCTTGCGCCGTCATGGCCCGAAAAAGCTCCGGGAAGCGCAGGTCATAGCAAATGGCCAGACCAGCACGGAAAGGCAGCCCCGGCAGGGACGTCACCACCACCTCGCTGCCCGCCTGTACTACCAGCGACTCCTGATATCGCGGTCCGCCGGGCCGGGCCGCGTCAAACAGGTGCACCTTGCGGTATGAGGCCAACACCTCACCTCCCGGCCCCAAAAGCACACTGGTATTAAAGGGCAAGCCAACCGAGGCAGGCATCTCGGGAAAACTCCCCAAAAGCAGAAAGATTCCCAACTCCCGTGCCAAACTGCCAAATTCCTGCACCAATGCCCCTGTTAGAGACTGGAGGGAAGGAGGCTCGCGCTCTTCAGGACCCAGATAGGCAAAATGCTCCGGCAAGGCCACCACCTGTGCCCCCCGCTCGGCAGCCTCTTGGACCAGGTGCCGGGCCTTACCTAAGTTGCCCGCCATATCCGCCGTGGAGGTCAGTTGAATGGCTGCCGCCCACATATTTCACCTATCACGATAAGAAGTTTTCCTGTTTGGCGATCACCGTACTGACCCATTTTTGATCTCCGAAGTGTTGTTTGCCGGTTTAACTGCTAAGTAAAAATTTATAACATAATTAAGTAAGTTCTAGCGTATAATTTCACTAGCCCCTGCACAACCCGCAACCTGTTAAAGAAGACCCCTTCCCCATCCTTTCCGAGGAGGCTCGCTTCCACCCCCTTGAAGGGTTGAAGAGGTGGCTTGGGGGACTTGTCAAATAAAAAGAAGGAGGGTGTGTGATGAGCTATACCAATGTGTTGGTGGACAAACGGGAAATGATCGGCTTTATTACCCTGAACCGCCCGCAGGCCATGAACACCTTTAACGTCCCCTTTGCCCGGGAGCTCAATGATGCCCTCTGGGAAATGGAGAAGGACCCTGAGATCCGGGTGGTGGTGATCAACGCCAACGGCAAACATTTCTCCACCGGCATCGCCCTTGATGAATTCAAGGGCAAAACCCCCAAGGAGTACCGGGAGTTTATTCAACTGATGGATGAGCACAATCACACCATCGCCCGGATGACCAAACCGGTGATTGCCTCGGTTAAAGGCTATGCCCTGGCCAACGGCGCTGGCCTGTCCTTTGCCTGCGACCTGACGGTGGCCGCCGAAGATGCCAAATTCGGCACCACGGCCATCAACGTCGGCCTCATCTGTCTCGGCCCGGCAGTCCCCCTGGCCCGCAGCCTCGGCCGCAAAAAGACCCTAGAAATGGTGCTCACCGGCGATATCATCTCAGCCGCTGAGGCAGAAAGGTTGGGACTGGTCAATAAAGTTGTTCCCGCTGATCAACTGGAGGCAGCCACCCTGGAACTGGCCGCCAAGCTGGCCGCTAAAAGCCCCTTGGCCTTGCGCACGGGCAAAGCCGGCATCTATGCCATGCAGGATGTCCCCTACCACCAGGCCTTAGACCGACTGAGTGACATGTTTGCCGCCCTGTGCACTACCCAAGATGCCGAAGAAGGCGTCAAAGCCTTCCTGGAAAAGAGAAAACCCGTCTGGCAGGAACGCTGAGCTCCGCAACTTCAGCCCCTTGCCATCTTTTCCGGCCGCGCCAAAGGAGTGCCGAACAGACCAGGGGGGCACGCCGCTTTAGATTGACCGAAGGCGGTGGGCCAGAGGATTAGCCCTTCAGGCCTGCCGCCGCCCCGCTAACTCTGTTGGTCTTCTGCTGGACAGCTCTTTCCTTGGCACGCTGGCACAGCAAACGCCTTATTAACCGCGGGGTAGCGCCGGAGGGTGCTTTTCTTGCCCCTCTGTTTCTTCACCCAGGCGCAGCTAATGACAGAGGCGAAAAAAAACCACGACTTCTCCCTTGACCCTGAAAATCCCAGGCGATGGCTGACAGCCTATCTTCACCGCCGGGCCCGTCTGGCCGCTTATAAATCTGACTTTCACTGTCATCCCGCCTGCACCAGGCCAGGATGCAGCAATAACGATCTACAGATCCAGATAAGCCTCATCGACCTGTGGGGGGCTGCCCTGCACCTCCAAGAGTCGGTTTCTACCCATTACCATCGCCATTGCTCCTTGGGATTGTTCTCCAATGAGAGGAACGACTGGCTCAGAATGGTTGCCCTGAAGCTAAATAAACCTTGCCCCTTTCTATCCCATCACCTCTGCGTCATCTACCCGGTGCGGCCATTGCCCTGTATACTTTTTCCTGAATATTTGGTGACTCATGGAGACCTGACCGCGATCGCGGTCCAAGATCCCTTCAGGGATTATCTCTGTCTAAAGCATCCCATCCTGCTCACTCCAGGGCGGGCCAAAGTTTTGGCCACCTTAATGAAAATGTGGCGGCGGGAAACCATCCTATCAAATTTCTATCTCTTTGCGCACGCCTATTGCTACCTCGACTTCAGTAATCTCACCCACCAACTCAGTGTAATTCCCAAAGAAAGCGCCAATAATACCCACCTTATCCCCCATCAGGCGCTGGAGCACTTCTTCTCTGCGCATATCGCCGGGCACCCACTGTTCGTTGATATATCTGAAAAAATCCGGCAACTTGACAGCTCGGAAGGACAGTGGCGGTTCTTTCATCTCTTCCATGACGACCTGCTTTTGAAGAAACTCATTCAAAGCGGAGAGCACAGCAACCTTGCCTTTCGCTTCAGCAAAGGGAAACTGAAAAAGACACATCGAAGTCTCCTGCCGCCTGAATATAAATTCCTCTGATCAGAAGCCGGCCACCAATCACCCTTTTGTTAAGAGATGACAACCGCCGGTAATTCTTACCCCCCAGAGAGGTGAGAGTTGCCTACTCTGAGGCACTTCCGGTCTCCCCCCTAACCGGCCTGTGCACCATACGCCCAGCCCGGCCAGCTCTTGCCTTTAATGGCAAGGAATTTGCAGCGCATTCCTCTTAAGAGTTGGCGTCTCGCACGAAAACGTGAGAAGTTGACTGCACCCATAGGCGGTGGACTTAAGTAACAAACATTAATCACTGACCATTTTCAGAACAGGAGGAATATTTTGGCCATACCTGCCATTGCAGCTCAACTGGCGGTACCCGTGGCAGCGCAGCTCTTCTCCAAACTTCTCAGCCCCGCGGCCCAGCCTGACCAAACCGCGGCGCCGCCGGCCCCGAAAGTTGCCCCGCACCAACAACAGTTGTTGGCAACGATCACCGGCAAGGGTCTAAAGATCAACACCTTTGCCTGAACAAGCAATAGACCAGGGAGAATAGCTGGCCGCCCTGCCCTCTTCTCCCTGGGTCTATCTCGCCCCTGCCAGACACCACGGCTGAAGGACGATCCACCTCGCCAGAAAATCCCGCCAAGCGATTTTTGCTGGTTGTTCCTTTTCCCCTCAATTTAATAAAACCCCCATCCCCCATCTGTTAGATCGCTTGGCGATAGCTTAAACCAACTTTTTCCCATCCAATAACACCCTTTGCCAAATAAGAAAAAAGGTCTTGACAGCTGGAATTGAAAATCCGATGATTAAAGATAATATTTTTCTGATAATAATAGTTACTATCGCAATATGATTATGGCATCTCCGGAAGAGCGATTGCGACAGATGATGGCAAAGTTGAGATCTGAGGGTCTCCGCATCACCCCCCAGCGGTTGGCCATTCTTCGCCTCCTAGCGGCAAGTGAAGGACATCCAAGCATAGAAAACATTCACGAGCGCCTCAAGGTGGATTTTCCCACCATGAGTATTGCCACCATATACAAGACCGTGAACCTACTGAAGGAGTTGAATGAAGTCCTGGAGTTGGGCTTTCCCGAAGGTGTTAACCGCTATGACGGCAGCAAACCCTACCCCCATCCCCATGTTATCTGCCTGAAGTGCAAGAAAATCATGGACTCGGCCTTGAATAGCCTACAACCTCTGATGGAAGCGGCTGGCAAAGAGACCGGTTTTCTGATCTTAAGCCATCGCCTGGATTTCTTCGGCCTATGCCCTGAATGCCAAAGAAATGAGTAATTGCCCCGATATATTTATTTCGCCTTTTAAAGAAAATAATTGTCCACCCCTCTCCACCGGCCGGTGGCCAGCCACAAGTCAAAAAATCTGGCCAGGGGACGCCGTGTTGGACATAACCTATTGAATGATATACAAAATATGAGCACTGATCGCCAACCGCCAACCACTTTTCAAGCTATTAGGAACACCCTTGACTAATGACCGAAAAACTCCTGATCCCATTGAAGGGGAGCCTCCGCCAAAGGTTCCAGACAGCATTGCTGCCTAGCAGGCAGCCGCCTGAAATTTTTGGCAGACACCTTGTCTTGCGGCCAAAATGAACTTAAGTTATGGTAAATTTGCAGCCGCGGAAAGCGGCACTCGCAAAAAACTCTTGACAAGAGTCGTTTAATAAAAATCTAGGGAGGAAATAAAGATGTTGTCGCAAATTCCTTATGATCAGGGCAAACTCAGCAAACAAAAAATTAACCAGGAAATCCTTCGGGTGGCCATCATCGCCGAACTGGACGCCATCAACCTTTATGAGCAGCTGGCCGCGCTCACCGATGACCTAAATCTGAAAAAGGTCTTTCTGGATGTGGCCAAGGAGGAAAAAACCCACGTCGGGGAATTTCAGGCTTTGCTGTTGCGCCTGGACCAGGAGCAGGTGGAGGAAATGGCCCACGGCCAGGAAGAGATCGAGGAACTCACCGGCGGTAAATAATTCTCTGCCCCTCAGCCTTAATCCTATCGGCACTTAACAACAAACAAACCACCAAAAAAGGTCCGGTTGCTGAACCACTTTCGGTGGAAAGGCTCGTCATTCCCCATACCGAAAGGAGATTGACCGATGAGAAACTTCTGGTCCAACTCTCTGGTCATGTTTCCCCTAGCCGCTTTAATCCTTCTCCTGTTCAGCAGCGCGGCGGTAGCCAGGGGAAAGCAGCAAAAGACCAACGCGCCGCCTTCCAGCTATGCGCCGGTGGTGAGCAAGGAAGATTTCGCTACCACCCTGGCACGGATGAAAAAAGAAAAACCCCAGGTGATGAAGCGGCAAATGGACTTGCTCACAATGCGCTACAACCTCGCCAATCAGCCGGCCAAAGGTGTCACCATGAGCCGCGGCAAGCCCATCCAGGAGATATACGGGTGAAGCTGCCCGCCGGCATAACCTGGGACAAGCTGGCTGCCATGTCCCCCGAGGAAATTAAGGAAAAGGGTGTCTGGCCCGCTGGCTTCCTGCCTCTGCCCCACCCCACCCGTCCCGACCTGGGCGACGTGAGCAAGGGCAAGTTAGTCACCCTGATGAATTACTATGAGCTGTTTAACGGCATCCTTAATCCCAAACAACTGGAGGGGTTGCGTCTGTTGGTCACTCCCTTCCCCCAGCAGCAATTCAATCTGACCTCCATAACGGACGCCTCTTGACCTTCGAAGATACTGTAGAGTTCTTCAACCTGATTCAGGGTTTAAAACCGAATGACCAGGAGAAAAAAGACTTGGTGGCCTTTTTACGGGCCTGATAACAAATCGGTAGCGCTGACCGAATTTAAAAAATATCCCAAGGAGGAATCAAAAACATGGAACAGCAATGTAAAATCCCTTTGATCGGTGAAAAGGCCCCCTCGTTCAAGGCTGAGACTACCCAAGGGCCCATTAATTTCCCGGACGACTTCAAGGGCAAGTGGGTGGTTTTTTTCTCCCATCCGGCCGATTTTACTCCAGTGTGCACCACCGAGTTCATGACCTTTGCCTGCATGCAACCCGAGTTTGAGAAGCTCAACTGTAAACTTGTCGGCCTTTCCATCGACAGCACCTACAGCCACATCGCCTGGTTGAGAACCATTAAGGAAAAGATCGTCTATAAAGACATGCGAAATGTCGAGGTCAATTTTCCCGTAATCAGTGATCTCACTATGGAAGTAGCCAAGGCTTTTGGCATGCTCCAGCCCGCCGCCAGCACTACCCAGGCCGTGCGCGCCGTCTTCATCATCGACCCTGATGCTGTCATCAGGGCAATACTCTATTACCCCATGAGTACCGGCCGCAATATCGAGGAGATTAAAAGAATCCTGGTGGCCCTGCAATTGGCCGACCAGCACAAGGTGGCGACACCAGCCAACTGGCAGCCGGGTGAAGACGTCATCGTGCCTCCACCCGGCTCTTGCGGTATTGCCAAGGAGCGTGTCGAAACCCCTGCCCCAGGCACCAAGGTCCTGGATTGGTTCATGACCTTCAAAAATTGCCCGAAATGACCACTCCCCGCCTTGGGTCGGGGAACTTTTGCTCCGCAGCCTGACCTAGTAGGCACATTCTGGCAATGAATGCCTTTGGGAAAATTTTCTCCGCCGTCTTTTTTTAAACAAACTTGACATTTGCCAACCGGGATGATATGACCAGATAGTCATATGACTACCTGGTCATTTTTTTCATTTCCATGGCAGCTAACCTGATAGTACGCGGCTCCACTAAAAGTCCCCGCCGTTTCACAGCACCCAGCTCCCGGCTTACGTCCCATGTCTGACACCGTCCTCCCCACTTTTCATAACCTCCCACTGGCCAAACAGAAGAGGATCATTGACGCGGCCCTGGCGGAGTTTGCCGACAAAGGTTACCAGCAAGCCAGTCTTAACACCCTGGTGGCTCACTCCAGCATCTCCAAGGGTTCTCTGTACCAATACTTTCGGGACAAGAGGGGCATATTTCTTTACATCTTCCAGTTCGCCATTGGTCTGGTCCGAAAAACCCTGCTCCGGGTTAAAGATGATACCCGAGAGGAAAATTTTTTTATCCGCCTGGAGAGGTCGCTGCTGGCCGGAGTGGACTTTATCCGGCGTCATCCCCGCATTTACGGCCTGTATCTGAAGATTCTCTTCGATGAACACGTGCCCCAGCGAGTGGAACTGCTTCAGGCAGTCCGCCAGTTTGCCGCCGATTACCTGCGCTCCCTGGTGCGCCAGGGATTGGCCCGGGGTGAACTCCGGGAAGACCTGCCGGAACCAGCCGCCATTTTCTTGCTGGACGCCCTTCTGGATCGCTTCCTCCAGGCAGTGTGCGTTCCAGCCTTCGACGTCACCCTGGCTCTGCACCAATCCCCCCCTGGCAACCTTCAGCAGTGCGTGCAGGAATTGATGGCTCTTCTCCGCACCGGCTTGGGGAAAGCTTGAAATTCAATGTCTCAATCTTTTGATTTTAAAGTTTCATTAAGGTTGAAAAAAATTGAAAGAAACTAGAAATAAACGGCTAATAAACCATTTGCATTGCCTTTGCATGGTTTTTTTTTAAACTTTTACATATGACCAGATGGTCATTTGACCGGTTGGTCACAGAGAGGAGTTGAGGATGCAATCCCCTGGCTATTTTCGCGACCCGGAGCTGCTGCCTATTTATGATAAGGTGATGTCCAAGGAACGTTTGAGTCGAGAGGACGGTCTGACCCTGTACCGTAGCACTGACCTGCTGGGGGTGGGTTATTTGGCGGACCTGGTGCGCCGCCGGCTACATGGTCGACGAGCCTATTACATCTACAACCAGCACCTGAATTATTCCAATGTCTGTATCAACGGCTGCAAGTTTTGCGCCTTCGGCAAACCCCCCGGCGACCCCCAGGGTTACGCCATGACTCTGGAAGAAATTTATGCCAGGATCAAAGAACGGCTTTCTGAACCCATCACTGAAATTCACATTGTCGGGGGACTGCATCCGGAGTTACCGTTCTCCTATTACGTGGAGATGATACGGGGCATCAAAGCCCTACGCCCCGGCGTACACCTGCAGGCCTTTACCGCAGTGGAAATCGCCCATCTGGCGGACATCGCCGGTCTGTCCCTCAAAGATACCCTTGAGGCCCTCAAAGAGGCGGGATTGGGGTCGCTGCCGGGAGGCGGCGCCGAGGTCTTCAGTCCCCGCATTCGGCAAAGTTTGTGTTCCCGCAAGCTTTCCCCCGAAGGGTGGCTGCAGGTGGCCCAAACTGCCCACCGTCTGGGCCTCAAAACCAACGCCACCATGCTCTACGGCCACGAAGAGACCTTGGCCGAGCGGGTGGACCACCTCCTGCGCCTCAGAGCCGCCCAGGATGAAACCGCCGGCTTCCTTGCCTTCATCCCGCTGGCCTTTCACCCTAAAAACACCCAACTCTCTCATCTCTCTGAAACCACCGGTTTCGACGACCTCAAAAATCTGGCGGTGGCCCGCCTGCTTCTGGATAACTTTCCGCACATCAAATCCTTTTGGATCATGATCGGGCCCAAGCTGGCCCAGTTGGCCCTGACCTTCGGCGCCGACGACATCGACGGCACCGTTATCGAAGAACGCATCACCCATATGGCCGGCGCCCAAACCCCACTGGGTCTGACCCGACAGGAACTCTTACACCTCATCCAGGAGGCTGGCTGCGAGCCGGTGGAGCGGGACACGTTGTATAACGAATTAAGAGCAGACGATAGGCAGATGGCTAAGAGCGACAGACGATAGGATTTAGAGTATTTTGGGGTTGAGCATCATAGGCATGGAAATTTCAAAAGACAACCTCATAGAAAAAGTATGGTCTGGTGGGCGGCTGGCGGCAGAGGAGGCCATGGCCCTCTGGGAGCTGCCCCTGTTGACTCTGGGACGACTGGCGGACCTGGCGCGCACCCGCCGTCATCCGCAGCCGATAGTCACCTATGTGGTGGATCGCAATATCAATTACACCAATATTTGCGTCTCCGGCTGCCGCTTCTGCGCCTTCTACCGGCCGCCCGGGGCGGCAGGGGGCTATGTTCTGAGCCGGGCCGAGCTCCGCCGGAAACTGGAGGAAACCCTGGCCTTGGGGGGCACCGGCGTCTTGCTGCAAGGCGGGTTGAATCCGGAGCTGGACCTGGATTTTTATGAGGACCTGGTGAGCTTCATCCGCCACCGCTATGGTCTGCATGTGCACGGCTTCTCCCCGCCGGAGATCGTCTTCCTGGCCGACAAGCACAGTCTTGACATCACCCGAGTGCTGGAACGCCTGATGGGCGCCGGCTTGGGCTCCATCCCCGGCGGCGGCGCCGAAATCCTGGTGGACCGAGTGCGCCGGGCCCTCTCCCCCCACAAGTGCACCGCCGACCAATGGCTGGCGGTCATGGCCGCCGCCCACCATCTCGGTCTTAAAACCTCCGCCACCATGATGTTCGGCCACCTAGAGAACAGGGCTGAAAGAATGGAGCATCTCCTTAAACTTCGGTCCTTGCAAGACCGTACTCACGGTTTCACCGCCTTCATCCCCTGGACCTATCAACCCGGAGGCACGGTCCTGGGCGGCAGGCCCGCCACCTCCTGGGACTACCTTAAGACCTTGGCCGTCTCCCGCCTGGTCTTGGACAATATCCCCAATTTACAGGTCTCCTGGGTTACCCAGGGCGCCAAAATCGCCCAGGTGGCCCTGAAATTCGGAGCCAATGACTTCGGTTCCACCATGATCGAAGAAAACGTGGTGGCCGCCACCGGCGTCACCTTCCGCCTCTCTGAAGCCGAAATCCAACGCCTCATCACCACCGCCGGCTACCAACCCCGCCGTCGTGATCATGTCTACAGGATGAATGAGGGAGAGGGCCGGGGGCAAAAAGCCCCTGCCCACTTCCTCAAAAAATCCCCTCAACTCGCAATCATTGCCCGGGTGGGGGCGCATAAGGACTTTGTGGAGTTGGGTGTTAAGCGCCTGGGAGGAGAGACCTATGATACACCCTTCGGGAAAAGCAATCCGGTGCATCTGTTTGAGCATCAAGGGTTGGTGTTCTCGGTGTTATCCCGCCATGGGGAGGATGGTTATCGGGTGAGCGCCCCATTTGTGAATGATCGGGCCAATCTATATGCCTTGAAAGCCTTGGGCGTGGAGAAGATTTTGGCCTGGTGTGCCCCAGGGGCCGTCAATTCGGCCCTGCATCCAGGCCATCTGGTGGTGCCGGATGACATCCTGGATGAAGGGAAAGTTGGCCCTTATACTTTCTTCCCTCAGCAGGGTTTGGGGTTCATCCGGCATAACCCGGTTTTTTGTCCCCAGCTCCGGGCGGCTTTGCTTTCGTCCCTACTGGGCGGCCCCTTCCCCCTGCATGGCCGTGGGGTTTATGTAGCCACCTCTGGTCCCCGGTTGGAGACACCCGCCGAGATCCGCAAGTTCCGGCGGCTGGGAGGGGACCTGGTGGGCCAGACCCTGGTGCCGGAGGTCTTTTTGGCCCGGGAACTGGAGTTGTGCTATGCAGCCCTCTGTTATGTGGTGAACTTCGCCGAAGGCATAAAAAAGCGGCCTTTTCAACCCGGAGTCTTGTTCGATGGACTCGCTGATCCCGAGGAGATGGCCGCAGGGCGACAGGTGGAGGAAGCCTTCGCTGGTTTGATTCTCAAGATCTTGCCGACCCTGGCCGCAACCCCCCGGGACTGCCCCTGCCCCCAACTCATGGAGCGATACCGACTCCGAGGGGATCTAGGCGCGGATTGGCGCACCTGGTTCCCATCCAGTAACCCCGGGTAATCCAAAATATCCGAATGGTAATAAACAATCCCGAAAGCCCAAAAGGAGAACCCAAAAACCCTGCAATCCATTGCGCCCGTTGGGTGGTGCCCGTGGATGGGCCGCTTTTGAAAGACGGAGCAGTAGTGATCCACCAGGGCACCATCCTGGCAGTGGGCGAGGCCAGGAAAATTTGTCGGCAGTATTTTGGCACAATGATTGATCACGGCCAAGGGGCGATCCTGCCGGCCTTGGTCAATGCTCATACCCACTTGGAGTTCTCGGCGCTACACGGGCGAATCCGACCCACCGCCAGTCTGGGTGAATGGCTGCTGGCCGCCATGGCCGGAATGGCCGGGCTGACCACAGAACAAATCAGGCAAGGTGTGCGTCAGGGCATCGAGGAACTAAAGCGTTACGGCACCGGTCTGGTGGCGGAGGTAAGCAATACCGGACTCAGTTGGTCGGCGTTGGTGTACTCCGGATTAGAGTTTCACTATTTCTTCGAGTGCCTGGGGTTTGACCAGCTGAATACCGGACCGCTGGAGGAGGATTTTCCCTTCATGGCCGAGGCGGCCTGCGACCGGAATAATCTTTCTGCTGCCGCCCATGCCCCATATTCGGTGTCGGCCGCCCTGTTCGACCGCATTCTGGACTGGAACCGCCGTAATGGCCGTCCCTCCGGGGTGCACTTGGCGGAATCGCAAGAGGAAGTAAAGTTTTTACAGCACGGTGAGGGATTCTTCCGCCAACTGTTGGAGAGCCTCGGCCGCTGGCGGCATGATTTCAGGCCACCCGGCCTTTCCCCCGTGGCCTATCTGGATGATTTGGGTTATTTAAAGAAGCGGACGGTGGCGGCGCATGGTGTGTGGCTGACTCCGGAAGACCGTGAGCTTTTGGCCGCCAGAGATGTCTGGCTGGTTCTCTGCCCCCGCTCCAACCGCCATACCGGAACCGGCTTCCCTGATCTGCCGGCCTTATGGCAGGCCGGCGTCAAGCTGGCCTTGGGCACCGACTCCCTGGCTGGCAACGCCGACCTTAACCTATTTGGCGAGATAATGGCCCTGCTTAAGGCATATCCCCATTTTCCACCCTCCGAACTATTGACCATGGCCACCCTAAATGGTGCTGAAGCTTTAGGACGAGGCTCCGAGCTGGGCAGTATCACCCAGGGGAAAAAAGCAGCCTTGCTCTTCATCCCCCTCAGGTCTGGCAGCAATTTCTGGCCGGACCTGCTCACTGCCGGAGCCGCCGGTCGGATGCGCTGGCTCACCGGACCAGAGGGAAGTTTTCCCTTCTGCCACCAGGAGATCGCTCATGTACCTTAGACTCCGCCTGGGACGCATTCGTTATATCAATGTGCTTCCCATCTACTACGCTCTGGAACAGGCCTATGTCCCCAACGGCTTTGAGCTGATTCCCGGCACACCGGCCGAGCTCAATGCCTCCCTGCATCAGGGCAGGCTGGACGCCAGCGCCATCTCCTCAGTGGAGTATGCCCGCCACCACCGAGATTATCTGCTCCTCCCGGACCTGTCCATCAGCGCTGAGGGTGATGCGGGCAGCGTCCTGTTTTTCAGCCGGGTGCCGTTTATGCGCTTGAGTGGCCTGCCGGTGCTGCTCTCCGCCGCCTCCGCCACCGCCGCCGCGCTGGTGAAAATCATTCTTTACGAGCACTTCGGGGCCAGGCCTCTGTACTACCAAGGGGTTATCCACAACGGCTTCCCAGACGGCTACTACGGCCTCCTGGCCATCGGAGATGAGGCCCTCCGACTTAAAGTCACCCACCGCTATCCCTACTTCCTGGATTTAGGGCGGGCCTGGTATGAGCTGACCGGGCTACCGTTTGTTTTTGGGCTCTGGGCGGTGCGGCGGGATTTCTGCCGCCGCCGTCCCGCCGCAGTGCGCTATCTATGCCAGACTCTCATTCAAGCCCGAAATTGGGGGTTGGCGGGCCTGGAAGAAATCTGCCGGCACGCTGCTGCCTCAGTGAACCTGCCTTCGCCAGAACTTTATCATTATTTTCGGCGGCTTAATTTCTGCTTGGGTCCCCGCCAAAAAGAGGGGCTGGCAAATTTCTACCGCTATCTTCACGGCTTCGGGGTGCTGTCTGAACTGCCGCCCTTGGAATTTGTTCAGCCACAGATTAGCCCGGGTTAAATAATTTATTTAGTCATTGTAATCCAGGGAATTTGTGGCGGAAAATATTAACCACCACATGAGATGACTATGGCCTATAAAAGTTTGCAGCACTTTGTGGAGGTTCTGGAGCAAGCCGGAGAACTCAAACGCATCTCTGAACCGGTGAGTCCCGTCCTGGAGATCACCGAAATCACCGACCGGGTATGCAAGCGAGGCGGTCCGGCCCTGTTATTCGAAAACGTCCCCGGCTATGACATGCCAGTCCTCATGAATGCCTTCGGCTCCCTACAACGCATGTGCTTGGCCTTGGAGGTGAACAGCCTGGATGAGATTGCCGCCGAAATATTGAGCTTTCTGGAGTCCGAAGCCCCCGATACCCTGATCAAGAAACTGAAACTTATTCCCAAGCTCCGAAGGCTGGCCAACATCTTTCCCCGTACGGTAAGCCGGGCACCCTGTCAGGAGGTGGTGCTGCGGGGCGAGGAGGTGAATCTTGCCACCCTCCCGGTGCTTACCTGCTGGCCTCTGGACGGTGGTCCTTTCATTACCCTGCCGGTGGTCATCACCCGGCATCCCGACACGGGGATTCGCAACGTGGGAATGTACCGCCTACAAGTCTATGACCAGACCACCACCGGCATGCACTGGCACAGGCACAAGGGAGGAGCCCAACATTTCCGGGTGGCCGAAAGCCGGGGGCAACGCCTGCCCGTAGCGGTGGCCATCGGCCCGGATCCAGCCGTAACCTATGCCGCCACGGCACCTTTGCCCGAAGACCTGGATGAAATCCTGTTCGCCGGCTTTTTGCGCCAGGAGCCGGTGGAAATGGTGCCCTGTCTCAGCGTCCCCCTGGAGGTTCCGGCCTCTTCCCAGCTCGTCCTGGAAGGCTACGTGGAGCCGGGGGAGCGGCGCCGGGAAGGCCCTTTCGGGGACCATACCGGCTATTACTCCCTGGCGGACGATTATCCGGTCTTCCATGTCACCGCCCTCACCCGCCGCCGGCATCCCATCTACCCGGCCACCATCGTCGGCCGCCCGCCCATGGAAGACTGCTTCCTGGCCAAAGCCACGGAACGCATCTTTCTTCCCTTGATCAGAAAGACCCTGCCGGAGATCGTTGATCTGAACCTGCCAGTGGAGGGAGTATTCCATAATCTGGCCTTCGTTTCCATCGACAAGCGCTACCCCGGTCATGCCCGCAAAGTCATGCACGCCCTCTGGGGCCTTGGCCAGATGATGTTCACCAAAATCATCCTTATTTTTGACCGGGAAGTGGACGTGCAGGACCTCTCGCAGGTTCTGTGGCGCTTGGGCAACAATGTTGACCCACGGCGCGACGTGGTCTTCGTGGACGGGCCGGTGGATGCCCTGGATCACGCCTCGCCCCTGCCCCACTACGGCTCCAAGATGGGTATCGACGCCACCCGCAAATGGCCGGAGGAAGGCTTCAGCCGGGAGTGGCCGGCGGTCATCGCCAACACCCCGGAAGTAATCAAGAAAGTGGATGAGTTATGGCCACGTTTGGGACTAGATTGAGATTTATTCCATCTACAGCTTACGGCTCACGGATTAACAAATTATGGCCTCGCCTGAAACTCCTCTGAAGCGCTACCTGATCGCCGTCACCGGCGCCAGCGGCATGATCTATGCCCGGGAACTGTTTGCCTATTTCAAGAAGCGGCCGGACTTGGAAGTGCACGCCGTCTGCTCCGCCGCCGGGCAGCAGGTGCTGCAACTGGAATTGGGTCTGACCCTGGCAGATCTCATCGGTCCCCGCACCATCCTCCATGCAGAATACGATTTCACCGCCCCGCCGGCCAGCGGTTCCTTTCCCTTGCAGGCCATGATAATTATTCCCTGCACCATGGGGACGTTGGGCGCCATCGCCCATGGCATCTCCCGCAACCTAGTGCACCGGGCCGCGGAGGTGACCCTCAAGGAAAAGCGAGCGCTCCTCCTGGTAGTGCGGGAAACTCCCCTGAACCTGATACATCTGCGCAACCTAACCGCGGCCGCAGAGGCCGGGGCCACCATCTTTCCGGCCATGCCCGGCTGTTATTACCAACCCCAGAATCTTACCGACCTAGCGAGGAACTTTGTCGGCCGTCTTTTGGATCATCTAGGCTTGGAACACCAACTTACCCGCCGCTGGGGGGAAAAAAGAGAATAATCCGCTGATTTTTTTCTTTTTAATCTGTGTACTCTGGGATAAAAATGATTACCCGCTACCTTGTCGCATTTCTCCGGAAGGCTGGCATCTTCCTGGAGATGATCAAGATTGAACACACGGTGTTCGCCCTTCCTTTTGCCTTCATGGGAGCGCTGCTGGGAGCCAGGGGGCTGCCCAGCTGGCGACAGGCCTTCTTCATCCTGGTGGCCATGGTGGGAGCCAGGAGCGCCGCCATGGCATTTAACCGCCTGGTGGACGCCGACGTGGACGCCTTAAACCCCCGCACCCAGGATAGAGCTTTGCCCAGAGGACTCATCAGCCGGAAGTCCACCCTCCTTTTTATCGCCCTCAGCGCCCTGATGTTTGTCTGGGCTACGTCCAACCTCAACCGCTTCTGTCTGTACCTTTCCCCCCTGGCCTTAGCGGTGGTGTTGTTTTATTCCTTCACCAAACGCTTTACCTGGACCTCCCACTTCTTTCTGGGAGCCGCTCTCGCCTTGGCCCCGATGGCCGGTTGGTTGGCCGTAACCGGCAAGATGGCCGTTACCCCCCTGTTCCTGGGAGTAGCCGTGGTCTTATGGGTAGCTGGCTTCGACATCCTCTACGCCTTACAGGACGAGAAGTTTGACCGCCGAGTCGGGCTCCATTCCATCCCCTGCCGCTGGGGCCGGCAACAATCCCTAAAGGTAGCTAAAATATTACACCTGGGAGCCGCTTTGGGTTTCCTCCTGACAGGCTGGCTGGCCGGCTTGGGATGGCTTTACTATGGCGCCGCCCTGACCGCGGGCGCCATCCTCTGGGGCGAACATAGACTCCTGTCCCCCCACGACCTTTCCCGCTTGAACCACGCCTTCTTTACCCTCAACGGCATCATCGGCCTCCTCTTGGGCGCGGCCACCCTCATCAGCGTATTATTACTCAGTACATAAACTTGGTAAACCCGAGGAAAACCCTGGGGACCGCCGACTCCCTTCTCCTCTCGAGCTTGCCTCTCAACCCTTCATTCTACCTCGCTTTTCCTTGACATACGCCGAGGAGGTAACTAACATGGTACTATTATCTGACTGCCATGATTTAAGGAAGTGGGGCATGCCCCGCTTACCGGACCGGCAAGGTCTCACCGTCCTTTCAGAACACCTGGAATCCTGAGGGATGTTTTTATCGAAAGAACTTTCGCATGTCCCCTGAGAGCGTCGTCCGACCACGGCAGAATTACTTGATTGTGTCACTGTTGCTCCTCGCCACCTTCTTTGCCGCCCACTTTGAGGGTTATTTGCCAAAAATCTCCTTCCTTTTCTGGCTTTCCCTCAGCGTCGGCTTTGCCCTGGCTTTCTGGCTGGCTTCCTTCCTCACCACCAACCGCCTGCTGGCGCTCCTGCTCTCTATCTTTGTTATGGAATACATTAAAGAATCCAATGGCATAACTTATGGACTGTGGATTTATCATGGCCTCAACCGGTTCTACCTGTTTGGGGTGTGGGCTTGGGTGTTGGGAGGTTTGGCCGCTTTCACCCTGGCCACCCGTCTCATCATCCGAAGGCTGAGGAAGCTGCAGGTTATTTTCCCCCGTTGGTTCCCCCCTGTCATCGTCTTCCTTATCTTTCTATTAATCCCGTTGACTCTGGGAAAATATTGGGGGGGAGTCGGCCCTCTTTTCTGGCTCTTCTATGCCGTGCTCTTGGGAATCGGTGTGGTGTCGGCCAGCCGCATGGACTTTCCCCTCTTCGCCGGCTTGGTGCTCACCGCCTGGATTGTGGGAAACCTCAGCGAGTTTCTGGGCTCGGTCTCAAGCAACGTGTGGACCTTCCCTTATGACCCGCATTACCCGCCGTTTTATCTGGTGGCCGCCTGTTGGCCTCTGGAGATTCTGGGACAATATGCCCTGTCAGCCTTGCTGGCCGGAGAACCTTTGGAGGCGTATACCCTCTCATAATCTTCATAGTTTACAGCACATAACCTACTTGGCCGGGGGAGTTTCGTCTTCTTTCAGACCTATAGCCCAGGCACCTAGTATCTCCATGTTTAGGCTTTAAGGTCAAACCAATACCTGCCGGCCCAACTTTAAACCCTTATCTCCAAACTTTGATAATCTCGTTAAAAATCAAATTTTCTGGTCTCCTAAACACTGAACCATGCCACTCTAATTATATAGTTTGAACTTTAATCTTTCCGGACCCAAGAAAGGATGCGTCATGATCAGTTTAACCAGAGAAGAAAGGCTCTTTAGACAGTTTCTGCTCATCAGCGCCCTAACTTATCTGAGCGTCGGGTTCATCTTTTTCCTGGCACCGGGTCTGGTTCTCAAGTTCATTAACCTTTTCTCCCGGCTCCTCACCCCTTCTCTTCCGGAAACCCCTCTATCAGTGGAAAAATTTTGGCTGTCTCTGACCTTTTCCATGATGATGACTATCGCCGCCCTGTCTTACAAGGCTCAGATGAACGTCAGAAAAAACCAGGGCTATGTCATCCCCTTGTTGATCTCTAAAGCTTCCTCCGCTATGTCGGCCATCTGCCTCTACTATTTCTCTGCCAGATATCTTTCTTACCTGGTCATATTTTTCGTGGACGGCGGCATCTTCTGGCTTACCCTGTTTCTTCTGATCAGGGCCAAGCGGGCCTTCTGCGCGGCACAAACCGCCCTCCTGCGCCAAGCCCCCAAAACCCACATGAGCACCGGCCCCACCACTGTGGTGGTCCTCAAGGGAGACGATAAATTTGACCTCCTGGATCAGGTGTTGGCAAAAACCGGCTTCTTCGACCTCCTGGAGAAGCGTTGCCAGGATTCCGGCAAATCCCGGGAGACTTTTGCCGTAGTCATCAAGCCCAACTTCATGTTCACCCATTCCCAAAAAGACATCTCCACTTACACCGATCCAGAGCTGGTGGAACACCTGATCGACCGCATCGCGGCCCTGGGTTTCAGCAATATCGCAGTGGTGGAGTCGCAGAGCACTTATGGCAATTACTATGAGAACCGGGAAGTGCTGAAGGTAGCTGAACACGTGGGCTACTCCACCCATAAAAACTATCGCCTGGTGGACCTCACCGAAGAAATGGCGCCCTATGACTACGGCGGCCGGTTAGGCCAGCACTTTGTCGGCCCTACCTGGCGGGATGCGGACTTCCGCATCTCCTTCGCCAAAAACAAGACCCACACCTTCTGCCACTATACCCTTACCTTGAAGAATATCTACGGTACCCTGCCCATGCAGAACAAGCTCAAGGAATATCACACCAAACGGGAATACGACTGGCCCACCATCGAAACTCTGAAACACTTCCCGGTGCACTTCGGCCTCATCGACGCCTACGTAAGCGCCGACGGCCAATTCGGGGTCATCACCTGCCCGCAACCCAAGCTCACCAAAACCATTATCGGGGGGGAGAACCTCTTGGCGGTGGACTGGGTGGGGGCAAAAAAGATGGGCCTTGACCCTGATAATCCCAAGGTGGGCCGTTTTCTACCCCTGGCGGTGGAGGCCTTCGGCAAGCCGGAAATCAACTGGGTGGGAGATCAATCACAGTATGAACCTTGGGAGAACGTCAGCGAGGTGCTTATCCAGGGACTGGATATCGCCGAAGAGGCTTACGCCTTCAGCGACTGGTGGTTCTCGGGGCTGACCGCCATGGACCCGTATTTTCCATTCAAACGCCGGGGTTGGGTGGTCATTATGCTGAGGAAAATCCTGGCCCCTATAAAACGCCTCTTTTTCCGCTATGATATCCTGTAGCCCCAGGGAGTAACATCGTAATACCAGACAAGCATTTGAATTATTTAAAGAATATCCTGCTCTTCTGGTTTTCTTAGGTCTGGCTATTGACGTCCCGGCCCTATTGGCGCCGGAAGGGATCATCAGCGCCCTGCCGGGGAAGTCTCCCTTATGCCAGCATCTTGATGGCCGCACTTAAATCCGGGCAGGACTCTTATCCGGAAACTAACTAATCTTTTCCTTAAGCCCCTCAAAAAATTGTGATAAAATATCATTTGAGGATTAACTATGCTATTTTCCAAACTTCTCATTCCCACCCTCAAGGAAAACCCGGCGGAGGCTGAAGCCGTCTCTCATCGCCTGCTCTTCCGGGCCGGCATGGTGCGCAAGGTGGCGGCCGGGATTTACAATTACCTGCCCTTGGGTCTCAGGGTGCTACGCAAGGTGGAAAATATCGTGCGGCAGGAGATGAACCGGGCCGGAGCCCAGGAAGTGCTGTTGCCGGCGGTGCAGCCGGCCGAACTCTGGCAGGAATCGGGCCGCTGGCAAGTTTATGGCAAAGAACTGCTGCGCTTCAAGGACCGCCATGGCCGGGATGGCTGCTTCGGCCCCACCCATGAAGAAGTCATCACCGATCTGGTGCGCAAAGAGGTGCATTCCTACCGGCAACTTCCCCTTAACCTCTATCAGATTCAGACTAAGTTTCGGGATGAAATCCGTCCCCGCTTCGGGCTGATCCGGGGGCGGGAATTCATCATGAAGGACGCCTACAGTTTCCACGCCGATGAGGCTGACGCCGAAGTGGGATATGGTCAGATGTACCAAGCTTACCAACGCATCTTTACGCGCTGCGGCCTCAACTTCAAGGTGGTGGAGGCTGACACCGGCCCCATCGGCGGTAGCTTTTCCCACGAATTCATGGTGTTGACTGACACCGGCGAGGACGTGCTGGTCTCCTGCACCGCCTGCGACTATGCCGCCAACCTGGAAAAAGCCGAGTGCCTCCCGCCCGCAGGCAACCCGGCCCCTGCCCCTAAGCAGCGCTGGGAGCTGGTGCACACCCCCGGAACGCGCACCGTGGAGGAAGTGACGGCCTTCTTCAGAGCCACTCCCCAGGAAATCGTCAAGACCCTGATCTACGAGACTGAGGAAGGCCCGGTGGCTGTGCTTTTGCGCGGCGATCACGAAGTCAACGAAGTTAAGTTGAAAAACCTGCTCAGGGTGACGGACTTGGTGTTGGCCAGCGCTGAGCGGGTCAAGGAGTTGACCGGAGCCGAGGTGGGCTTCAGTGGGCCGATAGGTTTAAGGTTGCCCATTTACGCCGACTACGCCGTGGCTGGGATGGCTGCCATGATCACCGGCGCCAATCAGGATCAGCATCATCTCGTCGGAGTGAACCTTACGCGGGATGTGTCCGTCAACCAGGTGGCCGACCTGCGCCAGGTGACGGCCCAAGACCCTTGCCCCCGGTGCGGTGCGGCAATTAACCTGCTCAGGGGCATTGAGGTGGGCCATATCTTCAAGCTGGGGCTAAAATACTCTCAAGCCCTGAAAGCCACTTTTTTGGATGCCAACGGCCAGGAGCGCTATCTCTATATGGGCTGCTACGGCATTGGCGTCAGCCGTATCATGGCGGCGGCTATTGAACAAGGGCACGACGAGGACGGCATCATCTGGCCCATGGCCTTGGCTCCTTTCCAGGTTAGCCTCATCCCTATCAGCCTGTTTGATGAACCTACCCGGGAAACAGTTTACCGGCTGCACCAAAAAATGGAAGAGGCGGGCCTGGAGGTGCTGCTGGACGACCGGGATGAACGGCCAGGCGTCAAATTCAAGGACGCAGACCTCTTGGGTATCCCCTTGCGGGTGGTGGTGGGGCCCAAGACCCTGGCCACCGGCCAGGTGGAGGTACGCCACCGCCGCGACAGAAAAACCAACCTGTTGCCAATCGATCAGATAGTGGAATATCTGCTGGAAACCATGGCAAGGGAATTATCCGCTTAATGAAACCCCAGCAGACTAAAGATATTTTCAATAGCTTACGGAGCACGGCTCACCTCTAATGACCAGAATCATCCGCCTTCAGGATATTGAAGAAGAAGTTCTCAAGCACCATCCGGAAGCGGATACCAGCCTCATTAAGAAAGCCTATGTCTTTTCCGCCAAGGTCCACGAAGGGCAGATGCGCCTTTCCGGTGAACCCTACCTTTCTCACCCTCTGGAGGTCGCCTACCTGTTAGCCCGCATGGGTCTGGGGCCCGTCACCGTCTCCTGCGGTCTCCTGCACGATACCGTGGAAGACACCGACACCACCCTGGATGAGCTGGACGAATATTTCGGAGAAGAGGTTACCGACATCGTCAATGGCATCACCCGTATCGGTCAGCTGAGCTTTGGAGATAAAACCACTCAACAGGCCGAGTACATCCGCAAGATGGTGCTGGCCATGGCCCACGACATCCGGGTGCTCCTGGTAAAGCTGGCCGACCGGGTGCACAACATGCGCACCCTGGGCTACATGAATCCCGAGCAGCAAAAGCGCACCGCCCAGGAGACCATGGATATTTATGCCCCTCTGGCCGGAAGACTGGGCATGTTCCGTCTCAAAGCAGAGCTGGAAGACCTGGCCTTCTATTACCTCGAACCGGAAGCTTACCAGCAGATTCAGGAGAGTCTGTTGCGCAAAAAAGGGGAGCGGGAAAAATATATCCGGGAAGTCTGTGATCTGCTCCGCCAAAAGCTGGCAGAACATGGTCTCCAGGGGGAGGTCAGCGGCCGCCGCAAACATTTTTACAGCATCTTCCGCAAGCTTCAAACCCAGCAGATCACCCTAGATGAACTCTATGATCTCCTGGCCTTTCGTATTATCCTGAACACGGTGGGGGAATGCTATGAGGCTCTGGGCATCATCCACCACCACTTCCGCCCGGTGCCCGGCCGCCTGAAGGATTACATCGGCCTGCCCAAGACCAATCTCTATCAGTCCATCCATACCACGGTGATCGGCCCCGAGGGTTCTCGCATGGAAGTCCAGATCCGCACCCATGAGATGCACCACCTGGCGGAAGAAGGCATTGCGGCCCACTGGAGTTACAAAGAAAAGTGTCCCTTCAAGAAGGAGGATGCCCAGCGCTTTGCCTGGCTCCGCCAGATGGTGGATCTCCAAAAGGAGTTGAGAACGCCGGAAGAGCTCCTGGAGGGCATGCGCCTGGAGCTGTATCCTGAAGAAGTCTATGTCTTTACCCCCCAGGGGGAGGTAAAGGAGCTGCCTCGCGGAGCAACCCCTTTGGATTTTGCTTACGCCATTCACTCGGAGGTGGGCAATACCTGTACCGGGGCCAAGGTGAACGGCCGCCTGGTGCCTCTACGGCATGAACTCCAGACCGGCGATACCGTGGAGATTATAACCTCCCCTCATCAACACCCCAACCGCGACTGGCTCCAGTTTGTCAAGACTTCCAAGGCACGGACCAAAATCAAGCAGTGGCTCAAGGCTGCGGAGCGGGAGCAGAGCATTGCCTTGGGCAAGGAACTCCTGGAACGGGAATTGCGCAAGAGCGGCGCCAGCCTGCAGAAGATGCTAAAGGAAGGGGAAGACCTGAAAAAGGCCTGCCAGGAATTTTCCCTGCTGCGGCCGGATGATCTCTTTGAGGCGGTGGGCCATGGCAAGTTGTCCGCCGGCCAGGTGGTGGGACGCATTCTGCGGGGCAGGGTGCCGGCGCCGGAAGAGGAAACGCCCCCCGTCGAACCCCCCAGCCGACCGGAAAAAGATCAGGGTCCCATCCGCATCAAGGATCTGGACGGTATATTGATCAGGCTGGCCAACTGCTGCCAGCCCATCCCCGGCGATCCCATCATTGGCTATATCACGCGGGGTAAAGGAGTCAGCATACACCGGACTGATTGTCCCCACCTCTCCCGCACCGAATCCTTCCGGCAGATCCCAGCGGAATGGGACGGGCAACAGCACAAACTCTATCCGGTGCGGGTTCGCTTGATTACGGTGGATAAACCGGGACTGTTGGCCGATATCACCAGCGCTTTAAAGATGGCGGAAGTCAACGTCACCCGAGCCTCGGTGGAAACCACGGCCGACCAGCGGGGCATCGCCGACTTTACCATTCAGGTGTCTGACCAGCAACACCTGGACCGGGTCTTCGCAGCCATCAAGAGACTCAAGGATGTGATTTCTATCAGGCGGGTCACCGCGTAAGTGAACAGGATGCGGTGGCTAGTTTTTTGTAAACAGTAATCTTTCAGCCGGACGCGAAAAGGCATTATCTTAATTGTTAATTGAGCAATGGCCACTGAATACTGCTTACTGAATCAGGCAGGTTTGGCAACCAAGCCGGAGCGCAGACAGCGGGTGCAGACCCGCAGGTAGCGGATGCTCCCCTCTTGCACCACCCGCACCCGCCGCAGATTGGGCTTCCAGCGCCGCTTAGTATGGTTGTTGGCGTGACTGACGTTATTGCCCACCCGGGGCTGTTTGCCGCAGATCTCGCAGGCATATGCCATGATGGTTACTCCTTTTCTCTATTCAGCCATAGAGGCCCTTTGCGAGCCAACCTTTTGATAATTATAAATTTGTAAATTTAACCGAAATTTCTAAAAAAACAAGGCGCCTTATGAAAAAATTATTGCTTCTTTTTTTCGGGAGCGCTTGTGGCTTGGTGTTTTTGCTGTTGTTGACGCCGTTGGCCACAGCCCTGGAACTCAAGCCGCCGGAGGAAGCCGCTCTCTTCTCCCTGGCTGATTTGGGCGCGGTGGATATCTCCCCCAAGACGGTGGAGGTGGAGCTTTATATCTCTCCCCAGCCGGAGCTCGGCGCTTTTCTCAAGAGGCTGCCTCAAGTGTGGGCCCGAGTGGAGAAGTTCTACTTCAATCTTGGCGTCAAACTCGTGCAGATTACCGGCCGGGAGGCGCCGGGGCCGCTGGCGCCGACCAGACGCTTGCGCCTGGAAGTCCTCACCCAGCAGGAATTCTTGGCCCGCACCTTTGAAGCCTTCCGAGTGGAGCCCCCCTTTCAACCGCGCCTCCGCAAAGCCTGCCAGGGGAAGATGGCCTTTAGTCATCTCCATCTGTCCGTCAGCCACTTATCTTTTCCGAGCTTTCAACAGACGGTGTTAAGTGAGGCCTCCCATGACCCCACTATGCAAGACAGATGGCTGGGCAACCTTATTATTCATGAACTGGGCCACCTTTTGGGTCTCTACCATGCCCAGGAATTTACCAACGACCCCATTCCTGAATTGCTGCCTGACGGCCGTACCCCCAACTTTATGAGCCATGACCTGGCCGCTGAAATTGACGTTGGTTTTGTCCCCTTTCAGAAGCTCCTGGTGCACAGCTACCTGGGGGGTGGCAAGGTCAGACGTCAGTACGAAGCGGTAGAATACGATGTCCTCCGCTACCTGGAGTTGGTGAAAAAGCACAATGGCTATCGGGAGGAAAAGTCGGCCAGGCCCGTAAAACGCCTGAAGTCCAGCTCCTTACGCATCCTCCCGGAAGACGACGACGATGAGGATGATGAGGACGATCTGGAACCAGCCTGACCCTAATATTAAAGCATAATATTAATTCGTAAATTCCCCCTGTCCCATCGCTGCTTAATCCCGCACCGTCAAAAGAAGGAAAAGAAGTGAAACGGGAACAAGATAAGGAGGCGGATATGGGTGGGCGTGTTCCGGTGGGCGATTAAGCCCTTGCTAGCCTTCGCAAGGCTCAGATGGAGCTTCCTCAGGCTCCAATTTTTCTGTGCCCAGGGCAAAAAGCGGGCCGGCAGTCAGGGCCGAACCTTCCCAAAAATCCCGGCGATAACGATAGTAGCCATGCAGCCGGCTGATACCCTGCGCCAGCTTCTTTATCGGCGCATCTCCCAAGCGCTCCAGACAGGAACTCAGAAAAACCAGGAAAATGGCTGGCAGATAGAAACTTTCCTTGCCCAGGCTGCCCTGAAAATCCAAACGATACCTGCCGTCCGGCAATTTATAAAACTCAACTTGATACCGCCGTTCGGCTGCGGCGTCTAGTTCGGTCACCACCATTAAGTCGCCCAGGTGCAAGCGCAACCGTCCCGGCCCTCCCCCAGCATTCAGGATGCGTCGGCTCACGTGGTCCAGATAGGAGATCAATTCTCTGGCTACCTGGGCCTTGTTGCGTTCAGCCAATTCGTAGAGTATGCGGGCATAAAAGAAGAGGGCCAGAATAACCGCCTGTGGATCCTCATCCTGGACGTAGTGCCAAACTGAAGTGAATGCGACCTTGTCCCGAGGGCCGAACTCAAAGAGGAGGCTGGCCTGATGGATGCTGCGCTCTCTGCGAAATATTTCCAATAGCCGTTTGAACATGCGCATTATCAGGGCTGGCTCACCCTCGGCCCTTGAACCACGGCAAGATAGTAGCCATAACCTTTCTCGCCCAGATTTGCCGGCACACCAAACATGATGCCGGTAAACTCCTGGGAGTCGCCAGGACTGATAATCGGCTTTGCATTCCGGCCTCCAGGGGTGGACAGCCAGCGGTTGAGTTCTTCCGGCGACGAGTTCAGCAATTCTTCATCTGTGAAAACCGACCCACAGAAAAACTGGCTCTGGCTCACTGGTTGATGGCGGGCGTCGACCAAAACGATTTTGAGTGCAACAGGACCACGGGGCTGAGAATTGCTGTTCTTAACCTTACCCTGAACCACCAGAAGCTGCCCGCCCCTTTTATTGACCAGACCCTGGTAACGAACCCTCTGGGTCTCGATCTGCAGCTCTTTGAATTCCACTGCGGGAACCATTGCCGAAGCCGCCCCAGGGGATTGGCCGGCACTTGCCTGGGCAGTCTCTTGAGTCGGAACGGCAGGAGGCAGTTTATAGTACTTATAGTACCACACGCCTAGGCCAGCCAAACAGAGGAGGGGTATGATGCCCACCAAGGCCCAAAGGTACCAGCGCGTCCGGGGTGGGGCGAGACTGCTGACGGGTTCCTGGACTAATGCCGCAGCGCTTTCAACCACGGCTCCCGGCGCCTCCTCCATTTCACTTTTCTCTTCACCAGTCAGCCAACTTAACAACTGTCCCGAAGAGCCGGAGACCGACTCAGCCCCCGGGGCATCATCCCCCAGGACTGCCGATTTTTCTTCTGAGGCGGCAGGGGTCAAGGCTTCCTCAACAGGTAGGTCCAACGACACGACAAAGACATTCTGGCAGCGGGAGCATCGCACCTTGGCCTGCGTCCCCTTGATCCGGGACTCGTCCAGGAAGTATTTGGTGCGGCATTTCTGGCAGGTAACTTCCATGTTCCCAAACCCTCTGATATAATTAACTAAAACAGATAGTACCGCTTATGCTAGCTTATCCAATGACATCAGAAAAGTCAATTCTTATAAACCGAGCAAGAGGCTATGGGCTAGCGGCTGTAGGATAGCGGCACGTGTAAAGAGGCTAAGGATTACAGAGCTTGCACTTCCTAAAAACTGACTTCTGACCCTTAACTCAGCGCCTCTCGCCCCATTTTTGCCCTGAGCTGTTTGGCCAGCTCCTGAAGTTCTGACACCTTGAGAAAAGAAAGAACACCGAAATAACAGGCCAGGCCTACCAGAATGGCCCCGGCCAGGGTGATGATCTGGGGCAGGAGGCGGCCTCCCAGCCAAGCGCTGAGAGTGGCATGCGCATAAGAGACCGCCAGGCTCATCAACAAGGACGCGGCCAGCGTCTTGGTGAAGGTGACCGCCAGGTGACCGACGGGATAACCCTCAACCTTGCGGTAGAGTATGACGGCCAGGAAGAGGAAGTTGATAATCATGCTCAGCGAGGTGGACAGAGCAATGGCCCGGTGTTGTAAGGCGGTCAGCGTCAAGTTGATGCAGAGCAGGTTGGCGGCCACCGTCAAGAAACTTCCCACCACCGGTATCCGGGTGTCGTTCAGGGCATAGAACACCGGCACCAGAATCTTCACCCCGGAGAAGGCTACCAACCCCAGACTATAATAGACCAAGGCAGCCGCAGTCTGCTCCGTATCCCAGGGGGTAAAGCGGCCATGTTGAAAGATGACGGCGCAGATGGGCTCGGCCAACACGATCAATCCGCAGGCCGCGGGCAGAGTAACTGCCATACCCAGAGAGAGGGAAGAAACGCACGCTTTTTTTAGGGCCGGCAGGTTATCCTGGGCGGCCAGTTTGGAAACCAGGGGTAAAGTGGCCACCGCCAGGGCCACCCCAAACAACCCCTGAGGCAAATGGACCAGTCGATAAGCATAATTCAACCAGGAAACGCTGCCTTCGGCGCAACTGGAGGCATAAAAGGTGTTGATAAAGATATTGATCTGGGAAGCCGACATCCCCACCACAGCCGGCAACATCAGTTTCAGAATTTGGCGCAGACCTTCGTCGCCTGGCTCAAAAACCCACGCCGGGCGAAAACCCACCTGGTAGAGCAGCGGGACTTGGACCGCCAGCTGCAGGAACCCGCCGACCAGCGTGCCGCACGCCATCCCGACGATGGGCTGAAACCCAAACCGAGGCATCACCAGACTCAGAGACACTCCCACAACGATGGACCCCAGGTTATAGAAACTTGAAGCTAAGGCCGGAATGAAAAATTTCCCCCGATTATTAAGGATGCCCATGGCGAGGGCGGCCAATGAGATCACCAACAGAAAGGGGAACATGATGGTGGTCATACACGCGCTCAGTTGGTGTTTGCCGGGAATCAACGAGAAATCAGGGGCCATCAGGGCCACCAGCCGGGAAGAGCTTATCATGCCGAGAAGCACAATGCCGCCCACCAGAAGAGTAAAGCAAACTATGACGTTATTGGCCAGCCTGAGAGTGCGGGCTAGGCCGAAGCGCTGTTCAGACTGGGCAAAAACCGTGACAAAAGCGCTGCTCAATGCCCCTTCCGCCAACAGGTCACGGAGCAGGTTGGGAATTCGGTAGGCCACCACAAAGGCGTCAATGGCGTAACCGGCCCCGAACAGGCCGGCAAACACCTGCTCGCGCACCAACCCCAGAATACGGCTGGCAAAGACGGCGACACTCATGGCGCCGGCCGCGCGGGCAATGCTGCCGGTGTGCTGAGAGGGTGACTGAGTCAAAGGTTACACCCGGCTATCGGCGACAGAGCGGAAGAGAATGAGGAGTTTAAGAGACAAGGAGAGCGGGGTCATAATCCACATTACAACACAGTGATTAGCTGACATAACCACTCGGCTAATAAGCAGGTTGTCTAGAGGCGTGTAATGAGAGGTCTGGCTAACCGGCCTTCTTCCTTTTGTTCCGACTCTTGGCAGTCCCCTTGTCCTTGGCTTTTCTCGAGACCTGACTCACTGCTTTGTTTTTCTTGGCTGGGGCCAGGGTAACGCTCTTCATCTTCGCTCGGTGAATAACTCGGGCTCGGGGTCGGATGGTTTTGGGAGGTGGCGTCAAGTGCACCGGCGGCGTTTCCGGGTGCAACAGGGCGTAAGCCGGCTGTTTGCTTGGCTTAAGGCGCGGCAAAGATTGAGAGACCGGCTGCGGCTCGACGCGAACGGCCGCCGGTTCCTCCATCACACTAGAGCCGAGAATGCCGGCAAGCTTAATCCGGTGGTCGGCATACCGGGGTGACAACTGGATCAGGAACCAGAAAAGAAGCCCCAGCCCCAACCAGGCTAGGCCCCTGGCCAACCAGAAATTTCTTGACTTGCTGGTCAGGCGCAACCGCCTGCCTTGGCGGTCCAGGCCCACGGCATAGAGCGCATAAACGCCATAAGCTCCCAGGACAAAAAACACGGTAGGCAACACAAAACGGAACCTCTCGGTAATTATTTTTACCTTAGCAACAATTTTTTGGGAAGTCAATCTCTCATCCATCGGTTCCAGATGTTGGTCCTTAACCAGGAACTACGCAGCCCCGCCAAGAGCCTGTCTCCAGAAGGAGCAGAGAGTATGGACGAAATTTAAAACCCCGCCGAGAATTTTCCTCGACTTCCTTACCCACTGATCATTATCCTTTCCCTTTCGCCCGTAGCCCCTCTAATAAGGGAGGCCAGGATAGTTTGTCATGTCAAATGGTGACTCAGAGCGCTTCACGGGCATTGCAAAACAAATGCATGGATTTCCGACATTAAACCTCAGCCTGCCCAACTCAAGTCATTTTCTCCGGGTTGAGTTCCTGCCAAAGGGCGGCAGTTATGTCCCGCGGTACCGCGCAGCATTGACCACCCTGACGGCGGAGTCGGTGAAGCCGACCTGCCTCCTTTGGACAACTTTGCCCTGCAGGGAGGAGATGGTCTACAGTGCAGCTATGCTCTCTTGACCGGCGGCTTGCGGGTTGGCGGACTTGGGAGACGCACCCCAACCATCTCCAGGTTGTTCTTTTGGAGACCATCCAGCCGGCGTGGCCGAATCCGTAGTCGCACCCACCAGGAGGGGCGGTTGCCAGTTCTTGAGGGCCTCTGCGCATTTGGGTGCCAATCTGGCCATCTGGGCCAAAATGCTGGCGCTCAGCCGGGTGGCGGTGAGAGCCGTTTTAAGATCGCCTTTGTCCTCGGCCTGGCGGGCCAAACGGTCGGCCCGGGCGTCCAGTTCGGCTAGTCGCCCCATTAAATAGCTCCCTAAGGGGCCAGACAGAGTGGGCCGGGGCGGAGTGCTGGGAAGTAGTTCACGCATGATTTTTTCCTCCGTTATGATTTTTATTTTTCTTTTGCTGTTGCCTTATTCATATCTTCGGGTGAACTGCCGGCGCATCAGCATTTGCCGGCCTTTTTAACGCAATAGGCAAGCAAGTCCCAGCACACATGAGACATTTGCCACTGTAACCACCTCCCCTGCCAACTGGGGGAGGAGCAGACTGAAGGGTGACAATCAACCCATGCCGGATTTATCATGTCATATTATTGACACAGGCGGAAATATTGGTTAAGTAATGGCATATGGTCAAGAAAACTGCCGCCAGCATTCTCATCATCGAAGACGATCCGGATGATCGGCAAATCCTTCAGAGGCTCCTAAAGACCGAAGGGTTCGAGGTGGAGGTGGCCTCCGACGGTGAAGCCGGTCTGCAAAAAGTGCAGGAACGGCCCTTTGAGCTGGTGCTCACCGACATGGTCATGCCGGGTCTAAGTGGTATGGATGTCTTGAAGTTTTTGGTCCATCACCGTCCTGACTGCGCCTGCATCATCATCACCGGGCAGGCCACCATCAAAGATTCAGTGACGGCCATGCGTCTGGGGGCTTATGACTATCTGACCAAGCCGGTAAGACTGGAAGAATTGCGCGTGGTGGTGGCCAGGGCGCTGGACCACAAACGACTGGAGAAGGAAAACATCCAGCTCAAGAAACAGCTCCAGAAACGCTTTGGTTTTGCCAACATGATCGGAAACAGCGAGGCCATCACCCAGGTTTTTGATCTGATCAGAAAAGTGGCAGACACTGATTCAACGGTGCTCATTACCGGGGAATCCGGCACCGGCAAAGAATTGATTGCCCGGGCTATCCATTACAACAGCCAGCGCCGCCAGGGGCCTTTGATTCCGGTGAACTGTGCCGCCATCCCGGAAGAGCTCCTGGAAAGCGAGCTCTTCGGCCATGAACGGGGGGCCTTTACCCACGCTTTGCGCACGCGGATCGGTCGGTTTGAGCAGGCCAACGGCGGCACCATCTTCCTGGATGAAATCGCCGACATGAGCCCCGGCTTACAGGTGAAGATCCTGCGGGTTCTCCAGGATCGGACCTTTGAACGCATCGGCGGGGTCAAAACCATCCGGGTGGATCTCCGGGTCATTGCCGCCACCAACCAGGCTCTGGAAGAACTAGTAGCAAAGAACCTTTTCCGGGAAGATCTGTATTATCGGCTCAACGTCATCCCCATCCGGGTACCACCCTTGCGTGATCGCACCTCTGACATCCCTTTGCTGGTGTCACACTTTCTTCAGGAGTTCAGCCGCAAAAGGAAGAAACCCCTAAAGCGACTGAGCAACGCCGCCATGGAGTCTCTCTTCAAATACTCCTGGCCCGGCAACGTGCGGGAACTGGAGAACCTCCTGGAGCGGTTAGTCATTCTAACTGAAAGGGAGGTCATCGATCTAAAGGATCTCCCTGAGCGCTTTCAGGGTCTAACCTCTTCTCCTCTCGCTGCCGCGCCCCAAGAACTCCCTGAAGAGGGCCTTGACCTTAACCTGGCGGTGCAAGAGTTTGAAAAGGAACTCATCCTCAAGGCATTGGCCCGCTGCAATTGGGTGAAAAGCCAGGCAGCTCGTCTCTTGCACCTTAACCGCACCACCCTAATCGAAAAAATGAAGAAACAAAACATTCATCCTCAGCCACCGCCGTTTCTGATGCCCAGAAAATTTCTCTGACCTCGGCCGAGACTGAAACCCATACTTTGGCCCTCCCCCCGTCAAAACAATGACAGCCTTCCAGGCTTTTTGACGGAGCAGCCAGCCGCCAAGCCCTCCCGTCAGCCCCGTAACCCATGGAAAACCACTATTTATCATCTATCCCTATCTTTCGTCCCCCTGGTATGACTCTTGCTCTCTCCAAATAACAAGCCCTCTCAGGATATGGTCTCTACATGCACCACTTCGACCTGACGAGCAGACCGCCGGGATTTTGAGCAGGGATAACAAGAATTGATTATCAGGAGGGTGCAGGCGCAAAAAACAATCCGGTTTTTTTATCCCTCAACCAGGATAATGGCGGCCCGCAAATAGTACTAGTTTAATATAACTATTTGTATTTGCTTATATATAAGCACTCAAGCCTGCGCTGGCCCCGCCAGGAGGAGAGATAGAATAAAGGACATTTGAAATGAAGATTGAGTATAAACTTGTCATTCTAAGCATGTTAGCCGCGGGTTTTGTCTGGCTGATGTGCGAGATGAGGTCTGATTTTTTAGTCCTGCCAGCCAACGCTCAAACCAGCCAGTCGGCTACGCCTTTTTTAGTGCTGAATAATGAATTCTTTGAGGCCATGGCCAAACTGAGTCAATCCGGGGTAACTTACGGCGATCGACAGGAGCCGTTGTTGGAGAAGATCGCCTTGGCCAGCCAATACGTGGTCAAGACGAATCTCACCCTGATTCAGCAGAATGAGAGAATCATCCATCTGCTGGAAGAATTGAACCGCAAACGCTGGACGCAAGAGCGTTGAAACCGCGACCTGAGTGGAGTCGATACTTTAAATCCCTCGCCTCAGGAGAAAAGCGACCAAGGTGACACCGGAAATCCGAAAACAGCAATCCAAAAAGCAAAAGTGGCGGCTGGTGCCGGTGGTTCTTGGCCTTTGCTTGGTGCTGATTGGTAGTCAGGAAGCTCCGGCCCATCGGCGCCAACACCTGATCAGAACCGGAGAGGTGAGCTCTATTGCAGTTCAGCCCCGTCCCTTCACCCTCACCCTGACGCCATCTCAACCCCAAGCAGTTAAATTTGAGGCTCCCGACTCCCTGCTGCAACGCGCCCGGAGCCTCGAGAGCAAGGATGACTTATCAGGCGCCAGCGAGCTTCTCCTGAGATTTATCAACCTTTTTCCCCAACACCCTGACCGCTCCCGGGCCTTGACGACTCTGGCCAAGCTGGCCGAGAAAACCGGCCAACTGGACAAGGCCTGGGAAGTCTATACTTTAACCGCGGTATTGTATTCCGGCACCCGGGTAGGGGCCCAAGCCCGTTTTGGCGCTTTGAGGTTGGAATTGGTCCGAGGATTAACAGAGGGGGAGAAAACACGCGCCTTTCGGCATTTTTTGGAAAATTTGTCAAAGCTTTTGGGGGTGACAGAGGAATCAGAAGTGCGCCACACTGTGGAGATGGGTTGGCAGGCGGTGGTCTTGCAGGTGGGGGACCGCGGACCGCACCCGTTATCTCTCCTGGAGGAAGTTTTGGCCTTGTGGGACCTCACCCCCGCTGGTTTGAGGCCTCCAGCTGCCGGGTTATTGGTGAGTAAATTATTAAAGGAGAAGGGGCTTCTGACGCAAGGGGAAGCGTTTTTGCCGTCGGCGGCACACCAGGTCTCAGAGCCCGATAAAACGGCTAACAAAGCCAACCTCGATGAGGGCAAGGGGCCTTTACCAGTCTCACCAGACACTGCGGCCTTTTCCTATGACCGCCTGGGTCTCAAGCGGCTAAAGGACCAGCGTTTGGAGGAAGCAAAAGAGGCTTTTCAGGTGATGGCAAATGACAGTGACCAGTTCTGGCAACTGTTGGCCCGCACTCGTCTTACGGATTTGGAACTGAAGCAGCAGGCCGCCGAACTATCCCCCTGAGTGATAAATTAGGATGTCGGTATGAGCAATAAAGCCATTATGGTGTTGGATACCCATCCATTTTGGGAGGAGGTTCGCCCCCGCCTTGCCAAGACACTGCAGGTGGACCTCACCCAAGTAGGTACCGTCTTCAGGCTTAAGGAGCAGTTGCGCCAGAAATTCTATTTGCTGGTGCTGTTGGCTGATTCTGTGCCGGGTGTGGATCAGAACCAGCTTTTGACCGAGATCAAAGAGGAATTTCCCTTTTTGCCGGTTTGTCTCCTCACGGCCCAGCCCACAGTGGAAGGCGCCAAGAGGGCCATGCGTCAAGGAGCCCAGGATTATCTGGCAGGTCCTCTGGATTGGGAAAGACTTCACGAGTTGGTGGCGCCTTACGCCGGCAACGGTCACCAGCCCTCATTGTCCGGAAAATCAGGTGGCCCGGCGGAACACTCGTTGCGTCCGGTCATCACCCAGGATCCCGCCATGTTGCACATCCTGCGCTTGGCCGAAGCGGTGGCCGGCACCCGAGCGACGGTTTTGATCCAAGGGGAGTCCGGCACCGGCAAAGAGGTCCTGGCTCGATATATCCATGCCAAAAGCGACCGGGCGGCTGGCCCCTTTGTGGCGGTGAACTGTGCCGCTCTACCGGAGGGTTTGTTGGAAAGCGAACTCTTTGGCCACGAAAAAGGGGCCTTTACCGGAGCCATTATGCGTAAGCTGGGCAAATTTGAACTGGCCCAGACCGGCACCCTGCTGTTGGATGAAGTCAGCGAGATGCATCCTCATCTGCAGGCCAAACTCCTGCGGGTGCTTCAGGAAAATGAAATTGATCGCGTAGGGGGAAACCGGCCGGTCTCCCTGAATGTACGCGTCATAGCCACCACCAACCAGAATCTGAGCGAGCTAATTCACAAAGGAACCTTTCGGGAGGACCTGTTCTACCGCCTCCAAGTAATCTCCTTGACCCTGCCGCCCTTGCGAGCCAGGCGTCAAGACATTCCCCTGCTAGCAGAATTCTTTTTACGGCGATATGCCCAGCTTTTCAAGAAAGGCAATTTGCGGTTTACCACAGCGGCTTTGAATTTCCTGGAAAAAGCCGACTGGCCGGGAAACGTCCGGCAATTGGAGAACGCCATCGCCCGGGGGGTATTGCTGGCCGAAGGCAACTACGTGCGGGCCAAGGAATTAGCAGGAGAACTGCCGGTTACTTCAGAGGGACCGACACCTCTGACTGGGGACAAGCCGGTAACCTTGCGGGAAATGGAGCAGCACCTGATCTTTCAGGCGCTGCACGAAACTTCCGGCAACCGCACCCACGCCGCCAAGCTGTTGGGCATCAGTGTCCGCACCTTACGCAACAAACTGCACGAATACCGTCACCTGGGTGTCCTGGAATCCGGCCAGACCTCCCAAGTGGCCTGATTATTGCTTTATTATTAAGCGGAAAGAAGGGGGCAGTAAGCCGTAAATAAAGAGAGATTCAGTAATGAACAGGGCAACCGGGCTGTCCGCAATTGCGCGGCCAACACGCCCGCACCTTCACAAGAGGGTAAGTTTTTCCCAGGGGGAAGCATGTTAGGTGCATCTCCAGTGAAGCCTGAGAATAGGAAAGGTGGCTTATCGCCCCACCCACCCTGCTTACTGCTTGCTGCTCATGGCTGTCGTTTATATAAGGGGAGAAGATGATGCCTTGGGACCCGGTCAGTGATGAAACCATGCGATGGCTGGAAAAATCTCTTGTTTTGTCGAGCCGCCAGCAAGAAATTATTGCCGCCAACGTTGCCAACCTTGATACTCCCGGTTACACCCGCAAGGAATTAGATTTTGCCATGGTCCTGAAAGACTATCTGGGTAAACACCTGGAAATTGGTCTGGCCGTCACCAACCCCGGCCATATCTCGGGACCCAAACCCACACTGTCGGGCATGGTGCGTGACACCGGGAGGGAAGTGGACCTGGACCAGGAAATGGTGCTGATGTCAAAAAATCAGATCACCTATCAGGCTTCCATCCAAATGCTGAACAAAAAACTGGAGCAATTGCGGAGCGCTATGGAAGGAGGAACGCGCTGAGCATTGATGACATCTTGCATATTCCTGCCTGTCCAGAGATTCCGCAATAAAGGAGCATGAGCATGAACATCTTTAACGCCTTTGAGATCAGCGCTTCCGGCCTCGCGGCCCAGCGCCAGCGCCTCGATGTCATTTCTGAGAACCTAGCTAATGCCAACACCACCCGGACACCTGAGGGGGGCCCCTACCGTCGGAAACATGTGGTGTTGGAAACTAGGCCGATGGATGATTTTGCCAGCCTGCTGGAAACTCCCCAAAAGGTGGCAGTCTCAGAAGTGGTCAATGACCAACAGAATTTTGTAGAAGAGTATGACCCCGGTCACCCTGACGCCGATGCCAACGGCATGGTGAAGTTGCCCAATGTCAATCCGGTGCAGGAAATGGTCAGTCTGACGCTGGCCAGCCGGGCCTTTGATGCTAATGTGGCGGTAATTCGCAGCGCCAAGACCATGGCCCAGAAGGCCTTGGACATCGGCCGTTAAACAGAGACAAGTTTAGTTATGATAGGAGCTGGCCATGGATGTCACCGCGCTAACTCCAACATCGTTGGGGTCACCGACTGAGGAGGCGCTCAGGCCATCAGACGCCGCAGTCAGCACCAACTCCGTCTTTAAAAATATGCTATCTGAAGTCAATGCCCTGCAACTGCAGGCGGACAGGGTTGCAGGTCAGTCGCTTATGGGGAAGGAGGACCTGCATGAAGCCATGCTGGCGTTGGAAAAGGCTAATATGAGCCTGCGGTTGTTGGTGCAGGTGCGCAACAAGTTGGTTCAGGCTTATGAAGAGCTGAGCCGGATGCCGTTATAGCGAGCAGTGTGCCTTAGGCAAATACGGCCAATCAGCGACTCAGGATATCCAAAAACAGCAAACTTTAATTGGAAGGCCTCATGGACCGGGTTAAAAAATATTTTCAGGCTGCCAAACAACGCTACCTGGCTCTGCCCCTGATGCCGCGTCTGTTATGGACGGCGTTGGCCGGTGCCGGCCTGTTGGCCGTGCTTTTTCTGACTCTGCTCACTAATCAAACGGATTACGCGGTCTTGTTTACCAACCTGAGCCAGGAAGATGGGGCCACCATCATTAGCAAACTCAAGAGCAAGAAAGTCCCGTACCGGATTGAGGCCGGGGGCACCACCATCATGGTACCCAAGGCCGAGGTTTATGAACTGCGTTTACAAATGGCCTCCGAGGGCATCCCCCGGGGTGGGGGTGTAGGGTTTGAATTATTTGATCGGCAAAATCTGGGGGCGACGGATTTTGTTCAGCGTCTCAATTATCAGAGGGCCTTGCAGGGGGAACTGGCCCGGACCATTGTAGGGATGCCGGAGATTTCGGAGGCCCGGGTTCATATCGTTACCCCCAAGGAGTCACTGTTTGTGGAAGAGCAGAAAAAGGCCAGCGCCTCGGTGGCGGTAAAGCTGCGGCCTGGGCGAATGTTAAGCCCGGTGCAGATCGAGGGCATTGCCAATTTGGTGGCCAGTGCTGTCCCTGGCCTCAGTCCCCGCCAGGTAACTATCCTGGACCTAAACGGCAAGATACTGAGCCGTCCTCAAGATGCCTTGGGTTCCACCGGGCTGTCGAGCCTGCAAACCAACTTTCAACGCCAGGTGGAGGGGAACCTAGAACAAAAGGTGCAATCATTGCTGGACCAGGTTTTAGGACCAAGGAAATCCTCCGTGAAAATCTTTGCCGATTTGGATTTTCGCAAGATAGATATCCATGAAGAAACTTATACTCCCAACCGGGAGCTGGTGCGCAGCGAACAGAAGACCTTGGAACGTAGCAACCGGGGGGAGGCCGGCGGCAACCCGGAAAGCCGGGTGGACCTCAACCGGGGCACCATAGCGGCGCCGGCGCCGGGCAAAGGCCCGCCACCGTTGACTCCTCCCACCCAAGCGCAGATTCCTCCCAGCGGCAGCTTCACGGAACGCCAGAGCGAAGTGAAGAATTATGAGATCAACCGGGAGGTGCGCCAGGTGGTGGACCAGCCGGGCAAGATCAAACGTCTCTCCTTGGCCGTGGTGGTGGATGGCATTTACAAAGGGAAGGACAACGCTTTTACGGTGCGTCCCGCCGAGGAGATGCGTCAACTGGCCAACCTGGCGAAAAAGGCCGTGGGTTTTGATGCAGAGCGGGGTGATCAGTTGGAAATTTCCTGCGTGCCGCTGGCCTCGGCAGTATCGGAAGGCGTAACAGTGGCGTCCCCAGCCGGCGGCTGGCAGGAGAGTTTGACATCTTCCCTGAAAATCGGTGCGCTGGTGCTCCTCATCCTGGGAGTGTTAATGTTTATCCTGAGAAAGCGCCGGGTGTCGGCCCGCTCCCCCCTCCTGGAAGCTCCACCGCTTGCCACCTTACCTCCCGGTGAGGAGGTAACTGAAGCTCTGCCCGTCCAGGAAAAAGTGATAACTCAGCTAAAGGCCCCTCAGCCACCGGCGGCGCTGCCCGATGCCATATCGAACCAGGAGCGTCTGGCTCAGCTCATAGCCGCCTACCCGGAGCGGGCGGTGGAAGTGCTGCGCCTCTGGCTGCATGGGGGGGTCACCAGATAAATGATGACTATCAGATCAGACGGAAAAAAGTATGCTAGGCAAGGGAGAAAAACTGAGCGGCATTGATAAGGCCGCCTTGCTGGTCTTCAGTCTGGGGGAAGGCCGCGCCGCTGAGCTGTTGAAGCTCCTGGACGACAGTGAGATTCAACTCATCGGCCAAAAGATCTCGAAACTGGATCTGGTGCCGACCAAACAACTGGCCGACATTATTGAAGAGTTCATTAAGATGATGGAAGCTCCTGACGCCCTGGTGGTCAAAGGAGATTTGTTTTTTAAAAATACAATTTCCCGGGCTCTGGACAGCCAACGCCAGGAAAATCTGATGGAAACGTTGGAACTGGAGAGGACCCCGGAGTTCTTTCAAAAAGTCAAAAAACTCGACCCTCGCACTGTTGCTTCCTTTCTGCGCAATGAGCATCCCCAGACCGTAGCCTTGGTATTGGCCCACCTGGATCGAGCTCAGGCGGGTGCGGTCCTGGCGGTGTTTCCGGAGAACTTGCAATTGGAGGTAGTGCGGCGGATTGCCAACTTGGACCAGGTCTCTCCTGCCATTCTGGAAGAAGTGGATGCCGCTCTCCGAGAAGAGATTTCCATGGTGGAGGAGGTGGGTGGACGCGCTGTGGGTGGGGCTCAATCCATCGCCGAGATCCTGAACCAGATGGAACGCACCCATGAGGCCAATATTCTGAAGAGGTTGGAAGAATATGATGATGAAGAACTGGCCGAAGAAATCAGGCGTTATCTGTTTACCTTTGAGGATCTGGTGAATATTGAGGAACGGGGTATTATGACTCTCCTGAAAGAAATCAACACCCAGGACCTGGCGCTAGCACTGAAAGCCGCCTCCGAGGAGCTAAAAACCAAGTTTTTCAAGAACATGTCCTCCCGAGCGGCCGAAATGCTTCAGGAGGAGCTGGAAATCATGGGGCCGGTGCGACTGCGCGATGTGGAGGCCGCCCAACAGAAGATCATCCAGATCGCCAAACGCCTGGAAGGCGAAGGCCAGATTGTGCTGAGCAGCAAAGGCAGCGAGGATGTCTTCGTTTAAGATTGAAGCTTGGGAAATTGAGGATTTTCATACCTCAGCAGGCCACTCGGAGACCGGACCTGGCCCGGCGATAAAGCCTTTTGGGTTTCAGCCATTGGAATATAGCGCCCCGCGCCCCCGCCGCCTCACTGAGAAGGAAGCCGCGGCCGAGGCCCAAGAGATCTTGGCAGCCGCCAAAGTCAAGGCCCAGGAAGTGGAAAAGTTGGCTTATGAGCAGGGCTTTTTGCAAGGTAAAAAAGACGGGCGGGAAGTAGGGGAAAGAAGCTTGGAGCAGGCGGTCCAACGGTTGCGGAACCTGGCCGCCGCCCTGGAGGAGGAGAAGACAGTACTGTTCCGGCAACGGGAGGCTGATCTTCTGGAGCTCGTTCTCCTCATAGGGGAGAAGCTGGTGGGCCATGAACTTGCCACCCAGCCTCAAAGGATCTGCAAGATAATCGAAAGCGGGTTTCGCCACTTGGCCGAGACGGAGAATGTCAGACTGTGCGTGCACCCCCACGATTATGAAATTATCCAGCAAGCTGATTTATCCGGATGGCCGTCAGGCATCACCTTGGCGGTTGACGGATCTTTGACCCCAGGGGGGTTTCGTTTGGAGACGATTCACGGCGACATCGACGGCGCCTTGGAGACCCGCTGGGGCCGGGTCGCCAAAGTCATTGACGACATGATTAGCAACCTAAAAGGAAAATAGAGCCATTTCACTGCGGTCTTCTCAGGCCGCAACAATGGACCACCAACCATATTGCTGCTAATTCAGAGAATGACCGCAAAGACCGAAACCGAAGAATGATTGACTGGCAACACCTGGGGGCAAGGCTTAAACAAGTAGACCCCTTAGCCTTGGTCGGGCGGGTGCAGGAAATGATCGGCTTGGTTATCCGGAGCCGGGGACCGCAAAGTGCCGTGGGTTCGACCTGCACGCTGGAGATGCCGCCGCCTCATCCCTATATTATGGCGGAGGTGGTAGGTTTCCGCCAGGGGGAGGTTTTGCTTATGCCCCAAGGTGAGGTGCGTGGCATTCAACCACAAACCAGGGTGGTGCTCGCCGAACAAGTAGCCCACGTGCCGGTGGGAGAAGCGTTATTGGGGCGGGTCATCGACGGTCTGGCCAGGCCACTGGACAGGCTAGGCCCGCTGGCGGCTTCGTCTTATTATCCTCTTTATGCGAGCCCCATCAATCCTTGCAACAGGGGCACCATCAGTGAACCGCTGGATGTCGGCATCCGGGCCATTAACGGCGTCCTCACCTTGGGAAAGGGCCAGCGGGTGGGCATCTTCGCCGGTTCAGGAGTAGGCAAAAGCACCCTCATGGGGATGATGGCCCGTTACACCCGCGCCGACGTCACGGTCATCGGCCTTATCGGCGAGAGGGGTCGGGAGGTCAAGGAATTTCTGGAACGCGATCTGGGGCCAGAAGGCTTGGCTAGGTCGTGCGTGGTGGCCGTCACCTCCGACAGCCCCTCGCTGCTGCGTCTTCGGGGGGCTTATCTGGCCACCGCCATTGCAGAATATTTTCGCGACCAAGGACTGGAAGTGCTGCTTATGATGGACTCTCTGACCCGCTTTGCCATGGCAGCCCGGGAAATCGGGTTGGCCATCGGTGAACCGCCTACCGCCAGGGGATATACGCCCTCGGTCTTTGCCCAGCTTCCCGTTTTGCTCGAGCGCGCTGGCACCTGTCAGGGGAAGGGTAGTATTACCGGGGTTTACACCGTACTGGTGGAGGGGGATGATTTGTTGGAGCCCATTGCCGATGCGGTGCGAGCTATATTAGATGGGCATATCGTCCTTAGTCGGGAGCTGGCAGACCGGGGGCATTATCCGGCCATTGATGTGCTCGGCAGTATCAGCCGTCTCATGCCCCAGATAACTACTCCGGAGCACATGCAGGGACGGGAAAACCTGGTGAAGGTCACCGCAACTTATCGCCGGGCTGAAGATCTGGTGAATATCAACGCTTATGTGCGCGGGGCCAATCCTGAGATCGATTATGCGCTGGACAAAATCGCGCAGGTGGAACGTTTTTTGCGCCAGCCGACTGAAGAGGCCGTTTCTCTGGAGCAGGCCGTTCAGGAATTGCAGGACATTTTTTCGCCATGAGTCCTGGGGGCCGTTTCCGCTTCTCTTTGGAGACTGTCCTCAAGGTGCGGAGATTGCGGGAGGAACAGGCGATACTTTTGCTGGCCCAGGCCTTGCGACAACTGGAGCGCAGCCGCCGGTCCCTGCAAGACACCCAGGGCCGCTGGCAGCGATTGGTAGCCGAGTTAAAGGATGCCGGCGCCAGGGAGTGGAGTTCCTTAGACTTTAAGCTTCTAAGAGATTATCTGGACCATCTGAAGCTGGCGATAACCGGCTGGCAGGAGCGTATTCGCCAGGAAGAAGCAATAGTGGAACAGAGGCAAGGCATCTTGCAGACCCTGTATCAGGAACGCCGCTTGCTCGAAAGATTGCGGGAGAAAAAGTTCCTGGCCTACAAACGCGAGGTGGCCAAAGTGTGGGAAAAGGAAACCGAGGCCATAGCGCTGACCCGCTGGGCGAAGTGAGGAGTGGTTAGTGGCCCTCTGTTCAGTAACCAGTTCAGTAATTAATACGCAGCTTATAAGGGTTTCTGTTTTGGGTTCTGGAGTTTAGGTTCTGGGCTAATTCACATTTAGGGGTTAGCAGCTTAGGACTCACGGTCAGAGGGGGGTAAGTTATGCATCTCAGCGATACTATTTCGGAATCGCACTGGCGGGCGTTGAATTACTGCCTGATCATGGGTTTGGCGGCCAAGATCGCTTTATCTGGCCTCTTCCTGGCTCCCCCCCATCTCATCTCCTTCAGCGGTCCCAAGGTGAGCGAAGCAGCCACCCCCGTATCTTACGATGCTGACACAAGTTCGGTAGGGCCGAGGGTCTTGGCCCTGATTGAAAAGGAACGCCAATCATTGCAGAGGCGGGAAGCAGCCCTTTCCGCCAAAGAAGAACAGTTGCGCCTTCTGAAAAAGGAAGTGGAGGAGCGCCTACAAGAGCTTCAGGCCACGCAGACCAGGATGTTGGAGCTCTTGGAGGAGGAAAAAAGAATTAAAGGGGAACACAACCGCCATCTGATCGCCACTTTGGAAACCATGCCGGCGGAGCGGGCCAGCAAGCTTTTGGAAAAGATGGACGAGGAGGTGGCGGTGCAGCTCCTCAGGCGCCTAAAGGGTAAGGAGGCCGGAGCGATTTTAGGCCTGCTGCCGGCAGACAAGGCCGCTCGGTTGAGCCAGCGTTTGATCAAGGGATCAAGTGGGCAGACCCCCTGAGGATGAAAATCACTGTTCATCTTTTTAGGGGCAAAGGTGAAAAAGAAAAGTCTGAGATGTCATCTCGCAGTCTTTGCAAATAAAATTCGCCCGGCTCATACCGGCCGGTGGTCGAATTATAAAATTTGCATCTTGAACTTTGAAACTTTCATAGCATAATTTATGATAAATTAAAAATTCCACCCGGGAAACTACCCGGTAAGCCATGTATGCCTGATTTCGTGCCGACCAGCTCACGGGAAGCCATCAACGTCTTCCATTTTGCCGATCGTCTGAAGACGGAATTGCTGTTGGCCTCACGCCTCCTGGATTACCTCATGCAGTTGCAAGAGCCGGAGAAGGCTGGGGGACGAAGCCTCTTCCTGGAATTTCTGCGGGGTCTGGAGCAGGAACTGGCCTTTGGCGGCGCCTTGGTGAAAGACCAGGATATAGTCCGAGTCCACGCAGTCATGACCGGCCTCATCGGCATGGTGGATTCCGGACTGCTCCAAGAAGTTCAGAACCATCTCACCTGGATTATCAGCACCATGACCACCTATGCCCAGAGGTGTATGGAGTATTTGCTCGCCCACAAACTGCTGTAGTTTTTGGATCAGATAAGCAGCATAATTTAAAAGAAAAACCCCACAATATATCGCAGGGCCAGTCCCGAAATGACAAAACCCAAGCCGATGCGGATGAAGTTTGCCCGGATGAACTTCTGCAACCTGGCCCCCAAATACATGCCGCAGAACCCGCCGAGGCCGAAGAGCACCCCCAGGGCCAGATCCGGGGCCACTGCCTGGCCCGGACAAAAGGGTACCAGAGCATAATAAATCGCCACTCCCGCCACGGAAGTAATAAAAGTACCCATCAGGGCGGCGCCGGCGATGGTATAGATGGGCAGACCGAAGATGGCCGCCACAAAGGGGGCGATGATGGCGCCGCCGCCGATGCCATAAGTGCCGCCGATGAGACCCACGGCCAATGCCAAAGTGAACAGGGTGGGGACGCTAAAGGAAAAGGTTTCTCCCAGAAACTCATAAGATACTCGTCGCCAACTCCAAGCGGCAGTCTTGACCCGGGCCCCGGGGGGGAGACCGCGGCCGCTGGTCTGCCCGGCGGCCGCCATGACGGCCTTCAGCCTTTCCTGCACTTGGGCTTCAAATTCCTGGATTCTGGCCTTCTTGCGCCGAGCGATCGTGGTCTGGTCATAAAGGAGCCGGCCCCCGATATAGAGAAGCACACAGCCGACGAAAAGCTTGAAGTTTTTAGGGTCGGGCAGCCACTTGACGCGGATCAGGGCGCCGAACAGGAGGCCTGGTAAAGTTCCCAGGATCACCACCCAGGTAAGAGGCCAGTTCATGCGCCCCTCCCGCAGATAGCGATAGACGCCGCTGGGAATGGCCACAATATTGAATATCAAATTAGTAGGACTGACCGCCGGACTGGTGAAGCCGAGCACGCTCACCTGAAAAGGCAGGAGCAAAAAAGCGCCGGACACGCCGCCCATGGAAGTGAACGAGGAGACTACTAGCGCCGCCAGAAAAGGGACGGCCGGATGGCTTTCCACTCCGCTGACCGGAAAGAGCAAAACAGTTCTCCTGAGCCAGAGATGATTCTTTTGTGAGATGAGATATAGGCTACTTTTAACTTAATAATACAATACATAAAAATTGAATTGTATTAGTGAACTCGAACCAGGCGACATCTTGCCGAGACCATGAACAGAGTTAGGTCCTCCTTGACATCCATGCATCTTTAGTTAAATTTATTAATTGCTAAATAAATGGGAGCTAATCGTGAGTTGCCCCTGATGTTCAAAGCCATGGCGTTGCCGGCCAGGATCGCCAAGGGGACATTGCTGAGAGAGGGCGCGCTGTGTGTGGAGGCGCTAGCCACAAAGGGCGCAAATCACTTCCAGGGGCGGTATCTCAGCCCTTATGGATACTCAGGGCGGCTGGCCAGGTGAAGGTTGAGCAGTGCAGGCTCTCTGCATGCACTACAAGCTCAACCAGGACACGCTGGCCCGCTAGCAGGAGGCCCTGGGATAAATGCTTACGGTGCCCGAGGGGTCGTTAGCCTTCAGCTTATATCACCCAGCGGACAGAATATGTGTAGCCATAACACCGACGGTCAGAAATCGGAAGAGTTGAAGGGCGGAGCGGGGATTACTTGCCGAAGCAGAACAAGAAATGCCACGTTGAGGTTTCCGATCACCCTGCACCCCTTCTCAGACGTTTCAGGCTTCTGAAAAGGGGAAGACTTGTTGTCCTATCCGTCTAACCTAACAGGGGCATGATGAGATCAGTCCCGATCATTTCCGTTTCTAATCTGAGCAAGAGTTTTGGTTCCCTGCGGGCGCTCCGCGAGGTAAGTTTCTCGGTGCAGCGGGGGGAGATTTTTGCCTATCTGGGCCCCAACGGCGCCGGTAAGACCACCACCATCAGGATTTTAGGGGGGCTGCTTCCCCGGGACGCCGGGGAGGTGAGTATTTGTGGAGCGGATGTGGCCCGGGAGCCGGTTTTTGTCAAAGAACGGATTGGAGTGGTGCCCGACGAGTCCAATCTTTACCCGGAACTAACCTGCCGTCGAAACCTGGAATATCTGGGAGAACTGTATGGCTTGCGGCGTGGGATGCGAAGCGCCAAGGCCACAGAGCTTTTGGAGTTTTTCGCATTGACTGGTCGGGCGGACACTCCCTTTGGGGCTCTCTCCCGCGGGCTGAAGCGGCGACTGACCATTGCAGCGGCCCTGGTCCATGAGCCGGAGGTGGTCTTCTTGGACGAACCCACTTCAGGACTGGATGTACCCAGCGCCCGGGCCTTGCGGGAGCTCATCCGGAGCATCAACCGCCGAGGGGCAACGGTATTTCTGACAACCCATAATCTTCAGGAGGCGGAGGTCTTGAGCCAGCGAGTGCTCATCCTCATCCAGGGGCGGGTGGCGGCTTTGGGCACGCCGGCGGAAATCCGGCAGCGGGTGCAGCGCCTCAACCTGTTGGCCGTAACTTTCTCGCCGCAAATCGAAGTGGCGCCTCTACTGAAAGCCTGTCCAGCGGTTCTCCAGGCCTCCTTCCAGAATGGGGTCTGGCGCCTGGAGGTTACTGAGGCCCACGCGGCCTTGCAGCAATTGGTATCCTTTGCTGAAGCTGCCGGCGTGCGCCTCTCGGAAATCAGCACCATGACCGCCAGCCTGGAAGACGCCTTCATGAGCCTGCTAACGGAGTGCACCACAAAGGAGGAGGCACGGCCATGAGGCAATTCCGACGGGCTTATGCCATCAGCCGAAAAGACATTGAAAGCTATTACGGCAAGCCGCCGTTAGTCACCTGGGGCCTGTTGTTCCCAGCGGTGTTGCTTCTTTCTCTATACGTCAAAGACCCGACCACCTACTTGGCCATCGCACCGGGCATCATCGCCATGACTTTGCTCTTCGGCAGTACCTCCATGGCCGCCATTGTGGTCACCTTTGAGAAGCGGGCCGGCACCTTTCAGAGGCTGTTGTTGGCCCCCTTATCCATGCGCACCATAATCTTGGGCAAGGCGGCCAGTGCCTCGGCCTACGGCTTGGCCACCGCGCTGGTGTTAACCCTGGGTTTGAAGTTCGCCTTGGGAATGACGCTGGTTGATCCGGTTATTTTCTTGGTGGGCCTCATTCTGGGAGCAAGTTGTTTCTCACTCTTGGGCCTGACCGCGGCGGTGATAGTCAGGGAAGTCTTTGAGGCCATGACTCTGATGAACTTTGTCCGTTTCCCGGTTCTGTTTATCAGCGGGGTCTTTATGCCATTATCCCAATTGCCCTCCTGGCTCCAGCCCCTGGCCCTGCTATCGCCTCTTACTTATGTGGTGGACCTCTTGCAGATAGGAGTTACGGGGCGCTCAGCAATTGGCGGTCCAGTTGTTTCGGTGCTGGCTGGTCTTTTGTTCTTGCTTGCCAGCGCGCTGTTGGCCGAATTGTTATTTCGCCGCGCCGCGTTCCAGTAATCCTCAGAATCTTTAGAACCTTTAAGAAATTACGCCGCCGGTGCTAGAGTCAAGGGTCGCCTTAGTTTCTAAAATGGAAGGCGTACATTGCTCTTGCCTTCCGCTATTATGTCATGAAATAATTTCAGGCAGATCTTGACCTAGACATGGATTTCAAAACCAACTCAGGAAAGATATCAGGGAGAAAAGCTATGGAAACCATTAAGATCATGCCATGTTTAGACATGAAAGACGGCCGGGTGGTAAAAGGCATCAATTTTGTTAATCTGCGGGATGCAGGTGATCCGGTGGAGAACGCTCGCTTTTATGAACAGGAAGGGGCTGATGAATTGGCCATGTTAGACATTGCCGCTACCTTGGAAAACCGCAAGACCAGACTGACCTGGGTCAAGAATGTGTCCGCGGTGATCAATATCCCACTTACTGTGGGGGGAGGCATTGCGACCCTAGAGGATATTGATTTGGTGCTTCAGGCCGGCGCAGACAAGATTTCCATGAACAGCGCGGCAGTGAAGAATCCTGATCTTATCGACCAAGCAGCCGAGCAATATGGTGCAGCTAAAGTGACCATTGCGATTGACGGCAAAAGGAATAAGGCTATGCCGTCGGGGTTCGAGCTGGTGATTGCCGGGGGCACGAAACCCGTGGGGCAGGATGCGGTGGCGTGGGCCAAGGAGTGTCAGGCGCGGGGAGCGGGCTTCATCTTACCCACCAGCATGGACGGAGACGGGACGCAGGCGGGCTATGACCTGGAATTTACCAAAGCCATAGCCCAAGCGGTATCGGTGCCGGTGATCGCCTCTGGCGGAGCTGGCAAGTTGGAACATTTTTATGACGGCGTTACCAAAGGAGGAGCGAAGATTTTGTTGGCGGCATCGGTCTTTCACTATCGTATTTTCAGCATCCGGCAGGTGAAGGAATATCTGCGAGACAAGGGATTGGCAGTGTTGCTTTGAGAGGAGATTGAGATCAGTCAGCAATTTCCGGGCGGGAAATGAGGCAATCAACAGTTTTCCCTGATAAGACTGTGCTATTCAAGAACCCTTGAACCCCGCCTGCCGGCAGGGGAAGGCGAGGAGCGAACCAGCGTTAAGGAAGAAAGGGGCCAATGGGCTACTATGGGCCCATGGTCCCTATCGATTAGAGGCCAGGAGTTCTTACTCTGGGATTTCCACGGGGAAATAGAGGCTATGCCCTTGGCGTTTGACCAGAAGGCGGGCCACGGCGCCCTTCTTCAGGGCGCCGAGCAGGCGCTGGAAGTCAGCGGCGTTTTTCACTGTCCGGCCATTGATGTCCATGACCACATCTCCGGGGCGGAGACCGGCCTCCGCCGCCGCGCTGCCTGGGGCCACCTGCACCACCAGAGCTCCTTTGGTCGCCCTCAACCCGAACCGCCGGGCCAGATTGGGTGTGATATCCTCCACCGCTAAGCCGATCTTGTTCTCTTCGGGCGATTCAGTCATTTCCTTCCCGAGACGTTCATCTTTCAGTTCGGTGAGGGTGAGGCTGAAGGATTTTTCCTTGCCATCCCGGATTATCTTCAGGGTCACTTTGGAACCAGGAGGAGTGTTGGCAACCAGGCGGGGCAGCTCATTCATCTCTTTAATCGGTTGCCCGTTGAACTCCACGATGATATCGCCCCGCTGGATGCCGGCTTTGTCAGCGGGGGTGCCGGGATTGACTTCGGCCACCAGAGCTCCCTTGGGTTCGGCAAGTTTGAACGATTTAGCCAGTTCAGGGGTCACGGTCTGCACCTGTACTCCCAACATGCCCCGGGTCACCTTCCCCTTTTCCTGAAGCTGGGGAATAATATCTTTAGCCAGGTTGCTGGGGATGGCAAAACCGATGCCCTGCCCGGTGGCCACAATGGCGGTGTTGATGCCGATAACCTCTCCTTTGAGGTTGAGGAGGGGCCCGCCGCTGTTGCCCGGGTTGATGGCGGCGTCGGTCTGGATGAAATTGTCATAAGGGCCGGCCCCGATGACCCGGCCTTTGGCGCTGATAATCCCCTGGGTTACTGTGTGCCCTAAACCGAAGGGGTTGCCCACTGCCACCACCCAGTCTCCCACCCGGACGGCGTCAGAGTTGCCCAGAGACAGGTAGGGCAATGGTTCCGGGGCTTTAATTTCCAGCAAGGCCAAGTCCGTTTTGGGGTCGCGGCCTTTAACGCTGGCGTTGTACTCCTTGCCGCCGGCGAGCTTCACCTTGATCTTGTCGGCGCCTTCAATGACGTGGTTATTGGTGACGATGAGCCCCTTGGGATCGATAATGATTCCTGATCCCAGCGAGCGCTGTTTAAAATCCCGGGGCATGTCGCCGAAAAACTTCTCGAAGAAATCCCGAAAGGGGTCGTGCGGGCCAAAAGGTGAAGGACCGGGACCAAAGAACTCCCGGGTATGCTGCCGCCGCCCTTTGATGACCTTTTCTGTGCTGATATTGACCACGGCCGGGGAATCCTTTTGGGCGATCTCGGCGAAGGTTTCCGGCGCCAGAGCCGCCGGGGCGCTCGGGGGCAGAGCCAGATCGATCAGGAAGGCCAGCAGCAGCAAGAACAGTGCGCCGACGGGTGGTTTAACTTTAGAGCTGATCTTTTGACACATCTTTATTTCTCCCTTGCTGCAGAAAGTTCAAAGTTGATGTTTGAGTAAAAAGTCAAATTTCCGTGATTTTGTTTAGGCTGAAAAATGCCGTGCTAAATATATGTCGATGATATACTTCATAATAATTCCCTAATACCTCTTCCTTGAGGTAAAGAGGGTGAGGATGAAGAGTTAATTTAACTCACGCTCCAAATAATAAAGAGAGGAAGCATCAATCCTTGGCGAAAGCTTCCAATGATGAGACCTTTATCTAATATATCATAACCCACGCCCTCCAAGGTTGGAAGCTTACGCCAGTTGTTAGCTAAATAATGCACTATGGTTCACTTGCAATTCCCTCCTTTTGGATGTTTTTCTCAGAAAGAGGCGGCAATTGTTCACGCTTGCCCACCACCACCAGGAGGTAGGCCTCCGGGTGCAGGTATTTTTGGGCCACCTGTTGAATATCTGTCGGGGTTAGGCGGCTGATCAGTTCGGGGTATCGGGAAGGATAATCCAAACCCAGGCCATAAAGTTCCACATAGTTCAACAGCCAGGCCCTTTTCCCCAGGGAGTCCATTTTCCTGGGAAAACTGCCGATGAGATAAGACTTGGCATCCTGGAGTTCCTCGGCAGTGACCGGTGTGCTCCGGAGCCGGTGAATTTCGTGGAGCACCTCAGCCACCGCCTCCTTGGCCTTGTCATTTTTGGTCTCGAGAGAAACGGCGAAAGCCCCTGTCTCCAGTCCAGGGTTGAAGCTGCTCACCACATTGTAAACCAGGCCCCGATTCTCCCGGATATTGTCCATCAGGCGCGAGGCAAAGCCGCCGCCCCCCAGGAGGTAATTCATCACCTGGAAGGCGTAAAAATCCTGGTTCCGGCGCGCCATGCCCAGATGTCCCCAGATGATGTGGGCCTGGGAGATATTCTTATTGATTATCTGACATTCTTTTTTGTTAAGGGGCGGCGGGGCTGGCACCTGGATATCCGGGACGGGTAAGGCCTCCCAAGACCCGAAAATCTTCCCCACCCACTCCTGGGCTTCCTCCAAGGTCAGATCGCCAACGATGCTCAGAATGGCATTGTTCGGCCGGTAATAACGAGCATGGAAGTCCACCAGGTCATGACGGGTAATGGCGGTCAAGCCATCAACCGTGCCTTTGGTGGGATGCCCGTAAGGATGATCGCCATACAGGCGCCGAAAAAAGGCCCGGGAGGCCACAATGGCCGGATCGTCGGCATCGCTTTGGAAAGAGGCTTTCAATTGCGCGACCATGCGTTTAATTTCCTCAGGGGCCAGGGCGGGGTGTTTCAGGATGTCTTCAAACAGTTGCAAGCCCGCCGCCAGGTCTTTTTTCAAAACGGTCAGGCTGAGGAGGTTATAATCGTCTTCGCCGTGGGAACTGAGCTTGGCTCCCAAAAAGTCAAGTTCCTGGGCAATTTGAGTGGCGCTTTTCGTTTTTGTGCCCTTGGTCAAGAGGAGGGCGGTGAGATTAGCCAAGCCGGCCTTGCCGGGGGGGTCACGCAAAACCCCGCCCTTAATCAGCAGGTTGACGGTCACCAGGGGGAGACTATTCTGTTGGGAAAACAGCCACACCAGACCATTGGGCAGTTCGTGGCGCACCCCCAGAGTCTGATCAGCAAAGACGGGAGGTGGAGCCGACCATAGCAAGAAAAAAATGATAAACCAAGCAGAAATCCGCCGTAGGTGTTGCGTCCTCATTGAATCTGCTCTCCGGGTTTAAAGCGGGTATCTTTATGTTTATCGCTTTTCAGTGGGGAAAGCACTCCCACGGTGCGGTGGTCGGCCACCAGATAGCGGCGGGCCACGCGCTGGACGTCATCTGGAGTGACCTCCTCGATTTTCGGTATATAATCCCGCACCAAGGTCCAGCGGGCCGTAGTGGCCAGCTTGCCTAACAACATGCCTCGATAGAACAGCGAATCCAAGGACATATAAAAGCCGGCGGTTAATTGGTTTTTGGCCTTTCTGAGTTCTTGGTTCCCCAGCGGCTCGGTCTGAAGACGCTTGACCTCTGCCTCCAGGGCCTTTTCCAGTTGCAACGGTGTCTTGCCGGGGAGGGGTTGGCCATAGAGGAGAAAAAGGGAGGGGTTGGCCGTGTCCAGATCATAATCAGCCCCCGCCTCCAAGGCCAAACGGTCCTGGTACACCAGCTTGTGGTAGAGACGGGAGCTGCGGCCATGGGAGAGGACGGTGGCAAGGAGCTCCAGGGCAAAACAGTCCGCATGCTGCCAGTTGGGAACATGGTAAGCCATTACCAGGTAAGGCAGTTCCGCCTCCCGGTGCACCACCACCCGGCGCTCGCCGCATTGGGGCGGCTCCTGGGCGGTGACCGGAGGTGGTTCCGGGCCGCGGGGAATGGCTCCGAACGCGTCTTCGATGAGCTTTAGAGCCTCCTTTTGGTCCAGATCTCCCACCACCACCAGGGTGGCGTTATTGGGCTGATAGTAGCACTGATAGTAATTTTGAAAATCCGCCAAGCGCAAAGATTCGATATCGTGTTGCCAGCCGATCACCGGCCACTGGTAAGGATGAGCCTTAAAAGCCGCGGCCCGGACCTCTTCCAGAAGAAAGCTCACCGGATCATCTTCGGTCCGCAGGCGCCTCTCTTCCAAGACCACTTGCTGTTCTGTTTTGAAGGCCTCTTCACTGACCTGGAGGCTCCTCATGCGGTCTGCCTCCATTGCCAGCCAGCGTTTCAGTTCCGTCTTGGGGCCATTCTGGAAATAGGCGGTGTAATCCCGGCTGGTAAAGGCATTGTCAGTCCCACCGGCCCGCTGGACGATGCGGGAAAAAACCTTGGGGCCATAAGTGGCGGTGCCTTTGAACATCAGATGCTCAGTCAGGTGGGAGAGGCCGGTCTTGCCCAGCTCCTCATGGCGTGAGCCCACTTTATACCAAATCTGGTGGCTGATGAGAGGGGCGCGAGATTCTTTCAGGAGCAACACTTTCAGACCGTTGGCCAGTTCATGCTCCACCACCTGGGAAAAAGGTCCGCCCGCCTCATCGGCAGACAAACTGGGCGTAGCGGCCAGTAATAGGAAGAAAAGGCATAGAGCAGCTCGGCACCAGACGCCCAAATTTTTTTTCATGGCTTTGATTATATTTTTCCAATCCTCGCCCGTTTTAAGAACCGAGCGATAATTAATATATTGTTAATGTCCCTGGCGGGGAAATCGTTGTCCAACAGATGGACATGTCTTTCCTACAACTTTTAAACTTCATTCAGTCGGGGCAGAACTGATGACCGTGGCCGGCCTTGCTCCCAGCAAAGTGAGAAGGGCGGCCAGAAATACTCCCAGCATGTCGATAGCCACATCCAACATACTTCCCATGCGGCTTCTGAAGAAGGTCTGATGGCCCTCATCCAGGACGGCCACCAAAAGGCACAGAACCGCCGCCAGAGCCAAGGCCCGCCAGCGGGTCCAGGCCAGGTGGCCTCGCAGCGCCCGGAACCAGAGGATATAGAGGATGCCATAGTTTCCCACATGACCGATCAGCTTGCGAAGGACATGGTGAATATTAACAATGTCCCGGGGAGTGAGAAAAGAAGCCCAGGAAAGGAGCCAGCTAACAATTGCCAGGGTCCGCTGGCCGGAACCCAGGTCCCCTGAGAAGGCCAGCATGAGAATCATCCACAGCAAGGGAGGAAGCCAATAACAAGCAATCCCGAAGGGGTGGTCCATGGTCGCGTTTGTTGACGCAATTCTAAGTTTAGTCATTATTCCTTTGAATGCTGTTCAGGGGTAAAATGTTAAGGGCGCCACTGTAATCCGTTCACCTGCTCACCTCTCACTTCAGCCCAGGATGGCCGCCACAAAGGCTTCCGGATCGAAGGGTTTGAGATCGTCCAGTTTCTCACCGATGCCTACATATCGGATGGGAAGCCCGATTTCTTGATTGACCGCCAGGGCCACACCGCCCTTGGCGGTGCCGTCCAGCTTGGTGAGAATAAGGCCGCTAACCCCCACTGCCTCCTGAAAGAGGCGGGCCTGGCTGAGGGCGTTCTGTCCGGTGGTGGCGTCCAGGACCAGCAGCACTTCATGGGGAGCGCCGGCCAGCTTTTTCCCGGCGGTGCGGCAGATTTTCTGCAATTCCGCCATCAGGTTTACCCGGGTATGCAACCGCCCCGCGGTGTCGATGTACACGATGTCCGCCTGCCGGGCCAGAGCAGCGGTCAGGCCGTCAAAGACCACCGCGGCGGGGTCGGCGCCGGATTTTTGCTTGATCACTTCGGCCCCCACCCGCTGGCCCCAGATTTCCAACTGTTCCACCGCCGCCGCCCGGAAGGTATCAGCCGCCACCAAGAGGGGCTGACGGCCTGCTAACCGGTCCCGATGAGCCAGTTTGGCGATGGTGGTGGTTTTGCCCACCCCGTTAACCCCCACCAGCAGCACCACCCAGGGCCGCGCCGTCATCTCCTGAGGTGGAGGACCGGCCAGCCCTTTGACCATCTCTTTCTTCAGAACCGCCTTAAGACGGTCCACCTCATTCAGTTCTCGGCGCTTCACCTTGAGCCGCAGGGCCTCGATGAGACGCAGAGTGGTGTCCACCCCCAGATCGGCGGTGATGAGCACCTCCTCCAATTCTTCCAGCAGTTCTTCATCTATCACCCGCCGGCGGACAAAGAGGCGGTCCAGTCCTTCCGTGAGGGCCTCCCGAGTGCGCCCGAGTCTTTCCCGAAAGCGGCGAAACAGGCCTTTTTTCTGGGCAGGTAGGTCGGGAGGAAGTTCATCGGCAAATTCAGTCCCGTTATCCTCGGCGGGAAGGCCCTTATTCCAGAGCCCTTCAGACGGTTCTGGTGCCATGTCAGTGGCTGCGCCCGTTTCCTCTGGGGAGATAGCACCATCGGCCGTCGCCATGCTCAGAAGTTGGGAAGCAGCTTCCTCCGGAGTTGCCGTTTCAGGAGCGGTGATCTCTGGAAGTTCTATGGCTTCCTGGTTCTCCAAAGCCTCCGTGGACTGGCCGGCCACTTCGGAAGCTTCCCTAAGGGTGGCCTTTTCTATATTCTTTATCTTTTTCCGACGAAACCAACGACGCATAACAAGGATGATTCCTTTGATTATTATCGCACAAATAACATTACCGGTTTACTAAGAAATCAGTCCTCCCGTAGGACCCCCAGAGATGAGGCGGGTCTGTTTTAAGATACGAGAAAGCAAAACAGGAGGCTGTCCTTTAGGTGGAGATCCTGGAGAAATCGGCCATTTGCAAAAAGGTCTGGCTGATGCGTTTCAGCAGGGCCAAGCGGTTGGCGCGGAGGCGTTGGTCTTCAGCCATGACCAGAACCCGGTCAAAGAAGCTGTCCACCGGGCCTTTGAGTTTGGCCAGGGCGCGGCCTACTGCCGGATAATCCCGCTGCTTCAGGGCCTCTGCCACCTCGGATTCCATGACCTGGGCCGCATCAGCAAGCAATTTCTCTTCAGGATGCTCAAAGAGCAAGGGATTGATCTCTCCCGGCTCGGTCCCCTGGGAGATATTGATGACCCGTTTGAAGGCCATGGCCAAGGCCGGGAAGTCGGGGCTTTTGCGAACTTCTTCCAAGGCCTTGGCCTTGTCTGCGGTTTCCACCACATCCCGACCGCCGGTGGCCAGCACCGCAGCCACAGTTTCAGCATCATAGCCCTCGCTCAGGAGCAGGTGCTGCAAGCGGGTTCGAAAGAACTCCAGCACCTCCTGAGCGGTTTCTTCCCGAGGGCGGGTGATCTTTTTCTTCAACAAGTCCAGACTCATGGCGATGGCAGCGGGTAGGTCCAGATGGAGGCGTTTGGCCAGCAGGATGTGGATAACAGCCAATGCATGGCGGCGCAGGCCATAAGGATCGGCGGCGCCGGTGGGGATGAGTCCGACTCCGAAGCTGCCGCAGATAGTGTCCAGGCGGTCGGCCAACCCGACCAGGGTGCCGGTCAGATCTGGGGGTAGTTCATCGCCGGCGTGGCGCGGCCGATAATGGGTGTCGATGGCCAGAGCTACTTCAGAAGGTTCACCTAAAAGGCCGGCGTACACCCGGCCCATCACCCCTTGGAGGCTAGGGAACTCACCCACCATCTCGGTGACCAGGTCAGCTTTGCACAAGGTGGCGGCCCGATGGACGTAGTCGCCCTTAACCGCAGCAAACGCCCTCTGCTCTTCCGGCTCCAGGTTTTCATGGAGATAGGAGGCCAGGGTCCGGAAACGTTCCATTTTTTCATAGGAAGTGCCCAATAAAGAGTGGAAGACCACCCCTTTCAGTTCTTCGACCCTTTTGTCCAGGGGGACCTTGGAATCCTCCTGGAAGAAAAACATGGCGTCGCTGAGGCGGGCCCGGAGCACCCGTTCGTGACCTTGACGCACCAGGTCCGGGTTTCTGGCCAGGGTGTTGTTCACCGCCAAAAAATGGGGTAGAAGCCGGCCGTCTTTGCCTCTCAGGGAGAAGTAGCGCTGGTGTTCCCGCATGGCGGTGATGAGCACCTCATCAGGCAGGGCCAGAAATTTTTCGTCAAAATGACCACAAACCACCGAGGGGTATTCCACCAGGAAGGTGTTTTCCTGAAGGAGACCTGGGTTCGGGATGACTTCGCCGCCCACTTGGGCCGCGGCTTTTTGCAATTCCTGCTCCAGGAGCATCTGACGCTCGCGGGGATCAACAATAACGTAGGCCCGGCGCAAAGCGGCGACGTAAGTGGCGGCATCGCGCACCTCCTGGGGTTCTGGCGCCATGAAGCGATGTCCATAGGTGACCCCGCCGCTGACCACATCACTGCAGGCGAAGGGTATGACTTCTCCCTTTAGGCGGGCCAGCACCCAATGGATGGGGCGGGCAAAGGTGGTTTTTTGTGAGCCCCAGCGCATGGACTTGGGGAAACTCAGACCCAGGATAAATTCCGGCAGCAGGTCTTGGAGGCAGTCAGCGGCCGGCCGCCCGGTGAGGCGTTTGTGCACTGCCAAGTAAACCCCCTTAGGGGTTTCCACTTCGATGAGGTCGCTCACCGTTACTCCCTGGGCGCGGGCAAAACCCGCTGCGGCCGCCATAGCTTTTCCGGCCGCGTCAAAGGCCACCGCCTTGGGTGGCCCCATGATCTCCTGAGTAACCTCTTCCTGCCAATCGGCCACGTCCTTGGCCATCAGTGTCAGGCGTCTGGGGGTGCCCCAGGTAACGATCTCCCCCACGCTAAGGCGTTCGATCTGCAATTTTTTCCGAAACGCATCGGCCATTTCCTCCAACACCGGTGGAATAAACCGGGCCGGAATCTCCTCAGTGCCGATCTCCAACAGAAACTCACTCCCCATGGTCTTCCTCACAGTATTAACCACGCTGGCTTTTTAAGAGCGGGAAACCCATTTCTTCCCGCTGTTTCAGATAGGCTTCGCAACATAGGCGGGCTAGATTGCGGACCCGGCCGATAAGGCTGCTGCGTTCAGCTACGCTGATGGCTCCCCGGGCGTTTAAGAGATTAAAGGTGTGGGAGCATTTGAGGCAGTAGTCGTAGGCCGGCAGCACCAACCCTTGCTCAATGATACGCTGGCTTTCCTTCTCATACATCTCAAAGAGGCGAAATAGCATGTCAACGTCAGACTGCTCAAAATTGTAAATGGAATGCTCCACCTCGCCGCGATGGTGGACGTCGCCGTATTTGATGCCCTTGGTCCATTCCAGGTCAAAGACATTTTCTACGCCTTGCAGATACATGGCGATGCGCTCCGGCCCATAGGTGAGCTCTACACAGACGGGGTCCAGGTCGATGCCGCCACACTGTTGAAAATAAGTGAACTGGGTGATTTCCATGCCATCCAGCCAAACTTCCCAACCCAGGCCCCAAGCTCCCAAGGTGGGGGATTCCCAGTCATCTTCCACGAAACGAATATCATGATCCAATGGATCGATCCCTAAAGCCCGCAGACTATCCAAATAGATTTCCTGGATGTTTTTGGGTGAAGGCTTCATAATCACCTGATATTGATAGTAATGTTGCAGGCGGTTGGGATTTTCGCCGTAGCGGCCGTCGGTGGGGCGCCTGGAAGGCTCGACATAAGCGACGTTCCAAGGTTCCGGCCCCAGAGCCCGGAGCAGAGTGTGAGGACTGAAAGTGCCAGCCCCAACTTCAACGTCATAGGGTTGGACGATGATGCACCCTCGGTCAGCAAAAAAGCGCTCGAGAGTCATGAGCAGTTCCTGAAAAGTCATCCCGACTTTCCTCCCGGTGGGAAAATATCTGCTATTTCTAACAATTTCATCTAAGATTGTCAAGGCTTCAATAAGTTATTGACGGGGCCACCCTGTCAGGTTATATGAAAAAGAAATAGGCACGTAGCTCAGGGGGAGAGCACCACCTTGACGCGGTGGGGGTCAGGAGTTCAAATCTCCTCGTGCCTACCAGGAAAGCTCAGGGGGTTGCGGTGTTATCCCGCAGCCCCTTTTAAGTAATTGCTTATATCCTTTGCTTCGCAAGAGAACATATGGCAACCCCGGTTTTGACCAACTCACACCTGACCGGTTATCATGCCTAGCCTATGACCCATGGTTTACTGACTCGTTTTGCTCTGGGCTTACTAATACTGAGCCTCCTTTTGGGTTGCGGAGTGAGGGAGTTAGCTCGGGGGGAGCTGCAGCCGCCGCAAGCTACTTTGAAAGGGGTCAGCGCGAGTAAACCCACGGCAACCGGTTGGCCTCTCAGCTTTATTGTTCTTTTAGAGAACCCTAATCCACGGGAACTGCGGCTGTTGGGGTATGATTTCGAACTCACCCTGGCAGGCCGAAAGGTGGCGAATGGCGGTAACGATACCGCGATGGTCTTGCCGGCCTTCGGCCAGTCAGTAATTCAGGTGCCGGTGCTGGTTAAAGTGGTGGAGATAATCGGACTCTGGCCGGTCCTGCTCCAGCCGGATATCGCCATTTCTTATCAGCTCCGGGGTGGCTTGCACCTGGCGTCACTCCTGGGGGGCTTGCGGGTACCCTTCCGATTTCAGGGGACCATTACTCCACGGGAAGGAATGGATCAGCTCAAACTTTTCCTGAAAAACAGGCCTTAATCAACCTATTTTTCTACACCACCTGAGAGAAACTGGAAGGAGCTACCTGAAACCATGGGCTGAGGCTGTTGGTGGCGAGATAAGGAACGGCGTCGTTCTCCACCTGGGTGAGCAGGGCGGCGCCGGGCGCCGTAAGGATGTGAGCCATGAAACCGGTGAGGTCGGCGGCCAGCCCCCTCTCACCGCTTACGGCTTCAATGACGGCCGAGGGCTCATTTTCCATCGCCTCTTGAAGATGGCGGGTGTTCAGACCGAACTGGCCGTCTGGGCGGGCTTCCAGTCCTAAAGTACTCAGAGTGACGGCATAGTGCTCTACCAAGTGCGTCCATTCCTCTTTCAGAGCGGGGTTCAAATACTCATTGGCTTCGATATATGAACTGAAATTGTTCATGGCGCTCACCAGCGGGGTCAGCATGTCCAGCTTGGCACCCTGGCCAAGCGTTATGGTGGCTTGGCCGGTGCCCTGCAAGCAAACCTCAAGTTGACCTGAAAGCAGGGAAAGGGTGTTGGAGTCCTGGGTATGCAGGGCGCCATTGACCAGGAATTGGGCATTCGCGGCGCTTTGGATGATAGTATTCGCCCCGCTGGCACTGACGGCATTGCCTGCAGTATCAGCCAGAAAGAAGGCACCTCCGACCCCGGAGGGGCCCTGAAGGCTGAGGTGGACCTGATCATCGGAGTGCACCAGTGTGGCTGTCACTCCAGCTTGAGCATTATTGATGACTTGAGCCACCTTGTTTAAAGCGGTGTCGTTGGTGTCGCCAAGGTTGATGGTCACCATCAAGTCATAACCAGTGCCGCCGACCGTCAAGGTAAAGGCATTGGCGCCCGTATTGATGGCCGAGGTCTCCTCTGCCTGAAGGGAGTCACCGGTGTTGACCTGGGGATTGGCCAATTGGTAAATTTTGAGTTGAATGTCAGACGCTGACGAGTTTTCCTGCCAAGCCTCATAATCGTGGTAAATGATTTTTGCCACTTCGGGATCGGAACTGGCAACGGTCTGCTGGGAAAAGTCTTCTTTGACCTGGGAGGCGATCCCCAGGAGAAAATAGGCCCGGCTTACCAGACCGTTGAGGGCAGTTAGTTGTTTGGTAATAGTCTGCGGAGAGAGAAAACTATAGGCGAAATTATGCCGAAAAACCCCAGTGACCCCCCAGTGAGTGGAGAACCAGCGGGAGTTAGCGGCGATGGGAGAAATTTCCAGGGCCACGCCATTACCCCAAGGATACAGATCATTGCCTGGGGGAGGAGAAAATCCTCCCGCAAGGCATTTTCCCCGGCCAGGACACTTCCTGTGACCCTGGGGGTAAAAATGGCCAGTCCGTGGCGCTGGTGATGCGAAAAGATAATATTTTCCCTTGCCTTTCTTTTCGGCCCAAAAACTGAAGAAGTTTAAAAATTGTAGTTAACCGCTTAAAATTGTAGGCCAAGGAATGGGGGGTTCAGGGTTTCCAAGCGAAAGCATTAAGAGTGAAGGGAGATTCCCCGGACTTTATGTGCATGTGCCCTTTTGCCGCCGCAAGTGCGCTTATTGCAGTTTTTACTCGATCACTGCTCTCCACCTGATTCCGAACTGGCTGCGGGCCGTTTCACAAGAGGCGCGACTCTACGAGGAGAGGTTTGGGCGGTTCGACACTCTCTATTTGGGGGGCGGTACTCCCAGCATACTGACGGTCAAACAATTGGCGGTCTTGCTCGAGGTGTTAAGGCCTCTGTTGGTTGAGCACCCCCAGCCGGAAATCACCCTGGAGGCCAATCCGGACGACGTCACCCCCGGGCAATTGGCCGGGTGGCGGGACCTGGGCATAAACCGCCTCAGTCTGGGTGTGCAGTCCTTTGCCGATCACGAACTATCCTTTTTGGGGCGACGTCATCAAGCCAGTGGCAGCCGGAGAGCCTTGGAGTTAAGTCGTGTGGCCTTTGCCAACCTGAGTGTTGACCTGATGTATGGCCTGCCCGGCCAGAGCCAAAAGGCCTGGGTGGAGCACCTTAAGCAGGCCTTAGAATTTGAGCCGGAACACTTGTCTTGCTACCAATTGAGCGTAGAGAAGGGAACCCCGCTGGGCCACCTCATGTCTGCCGGGCGGTTCACCCCTCTGCCCACAGACTGGGAGGGCCATTTTTTCCTGCTAACTTCCCGATTCCTAGAGAAGCATGGTTATCTGCATTACGAAGTATCCAATTTTGCCCGGGGAAACTGCTGGTACGCCCGTCATAACAAGAAATACTGGCAGCAAACCCCTTACCTGGGTCTGGGACCGGGGGCACACTCCTTTTTGGGGAATAAGCGATGGTGGAACTTTCGCTCGGTGGCGCGCTATTGCGAGGCTCTCAAAACCGGCCGAGCTCCGGTGGCTGGGAGTGAGACCTTGACCGAGGGGCAGTTGCGGCTGGAGACCCTGTTTTTGGGGTTCCGCACCAGAGAGGGGGTAAAGCTTGAGATGCTCGGCGGGCAACCTGAGGGGGAAAAGAATCTGTGGCGGCTTGAGAAGGCAGGTCTGGTTAGAGTGGAGGAAGGTTGGGTGAGGCCCACTCGTCAAGGCATGCTGGTGGCCGACAGCCTGGCACTGCTCTTTTGAGGCGCCACATTGCAAAATGTTGTGGTTTTTGCCGTTAACTAACCGTCAAGACCATCAGAATCTGACGCCTTCGAACCTTCGAAGCGTGCGGTAGCTCTTAGAACACCATTACCCATCTCGCAGAGCCAAAAACTCTCGGTATCCGTTGAAAATGGAAATCAAAGAACCTTTTGGCAAAGCAGAGTTTCCCGACGTGGTTGCAGGTTTTAACGAAATCCGTATAATAATCGCCGATGGGAAAGGATTTCGAAGTAACCCAAGGTCTTAGGCAGCTGGCCGATGAGATCATGCTGGCTGGTGAAGCGATGACGTTAAATTCTGGTCAAACGGGCAGACTTTGAGGCAGGCTGGGTGCGCCTGCCCGTAAAAGCAACGAGCCCAAAGCCCCCGTAGCTCAGAAATGGACAGAGCAAGGGATTCCTAATCCCTGTGTCCCCGGTTCGAGTCCGGGCGGGGGCACCATGCTTGGAGTGGTAAGCGCCTTGGTTTAATTCAAGTCCTTTTCGACAACCAGACTTCTTGCCGGCCGGAGAGCAAGATCGACTCAGATTTAAGTGAACTTTTCAATATAGGCTGCAATGTCAAACTTCGCTTTACAGCCTTTATAACTCAGATAGCGGATTTTTCCGAAGACG
>DYLF01000003.1:80535-83126 GCA_020722205.1 Desulfobacca acetoxidans | reverse complement strand
GCAGGAGACCTCGTGGTGTTTGCCATCTCCGTCATGTTGGGATTATGGTTGCAGCCCTTGGTGGGGGGGGCATCCTGGTTCTTTTGGGAGTACGACAAGTTTCTTCTGCTTCTGCTGGGGGTTACCTATATAACAGTACTATATATCGCCGATCTCTATGATCAATACTTGGATTTTCGGGCCCGGGAGAATTTTAGTCGCGTCATCCTGTCAGCCCTCTGTGGCACCCTACTAGTGGCCCTCCTTTTCTATTACCTCTGGGGGCATTTCCTGGCGCGCAAGTTTATTGAATGGCAGGGGCTCTTTTTTGTCTGGCTACTGGTCCTCTGGCGCTATTCTTTTTCCGCTGTCGCTCTTCCACAGCGTCTGCGCCGACGGGTGTTAATAGTCGGGGCCGGCCGGGCCGGCACTGCAATTCTCGAAGTAATCCGGCAACGCCCTAACAGCGGCTTGGCGGTGGCCGGCTTTGTGGACGATGATCCACGTAAAATTGGCAGGATCATCAGTGATACCAAAGTACTGGGTGATACCCAGAGTCTGACGGAAATTATTGTGGCCTACAAAATCGGCCTGGTAGTGGTGGCCATCACCAGTGGAAGACCCCACAAATTGGTAACCACTTTGACCTCTCTGAGCTTTGCCGGCTGTCAGGTCACTGATATGCCCAGTCTGTATGAATTTCTCTCCGGGAAAGTACCCCTCGATCACATCTCGGGAGAATGGTTTGCCATTAGCAGTCACGGGAAGAATCCCATTTTTTATCGCCATATTAAGAGATTACTGGATCTGGCCTCGGCCATTGCCGGTCTCCTGTTAACCTGGCCGTTTTTTTTTATCTTCGCCTTGGCCATCAAACTAGACACACCCGGCCCGGTTTTCTTTCGCCAGCACCGCTTGGGGCGAGGAGGCAAGCCTTTTCAAATTTTCAAGTTCCGCACCATGTTCAAGGACGCAGGCCATGGCGATCCCACCTGGACAACTGACAACGACCCGCGTATCACCAGGGTCGGCCGGTTTCTGAGAAAATTTCGCCTGGATGAATTGCCGCAACTCATTAATATCATCAAAGGCGAGATGAGCCTTATCGGCCCGCGGGCCGAATGGGATGTCTTTGCAGAGGCCGCCCAGGAGCAGGTGCCGATCTTGGTTCCCGGACGGCGCGCCAGCGACCCTCTTGGTGCCATGGTCACCTGCGGATACCGGGAAAAACTGCCGTATTACAGTACCCGCTTAGTTGTCCGGCCAGGCATTACCGGCTGGGCCCAGGTAATGTTTCCCCATGCCGGCTCTTCTGATGAGGATTTGAAGGAAAAACTGCAATATGATCTCTATTATATCAAGAACATGGGGATATTCCTGGATATAGCCATTCTCTTGAAAACCATCCGTATCGTTCTTTTTGGCCGAGGTAAATAATTATTTCTTTGTAATAATAACCAACAAATCTTGAAAAGGGGTTATTCCATGACAAAGCAGGACTATCAAGAATTCTATCAAGACAAAATCATTCTGGTCACCGGCGGTGCCGGCGCCATCGGCAGCAATCTGGTGCGGGCCCTGGGGGAGCTTGAGGCCAGGATGGTCATCATCCTGGACGATCTGTCCTCCGCGGCCCGCTGGAATATTCCGGCCCTGCCCAACGTCCTGTTTGTGGAAGGCAGCATCCTGGATGAAGTGGAACTCAAGCGCGTCTTCTTTGAAGGACCGGAAATCGTCTTTCACCTGGCCGCCCTGTTTGCCAACCAAAATTCCATCGATCACCCGGAAACCGACCTCCTGGTGAACGGCCTGGGTACCTTGAAGATCTTGCAATACTCCCAACTGGCAGGGGTGAAACGGGTGGTCTATGCTTCCTCCGGCTGTTCCATCTATGGCAGCAATGCCCCCCTGCCCCTCACCGAGGAATTTATGTCCTTGCACTTAAGCTCACCTTATCAGATTACCAAGATGCTGGGCGAGCTTTACAGCAATTTCTTTGAACATCACTATGGCCTGCCGGTGGTGAAAACCAGGTTTTTTAACTCATACGGTCCCGGCGAAATCCCTGGTCAATATCGCAACGTGATCCCCAACTTCATTTTCTGGGCCATGCAGGGACGACCCCTGCCCATTACTGGAACCGGTGAAGAGACTCGCGATTTCACTTACGTGGGCGATATCGTGGATGGACTTCTTCGGGCCGGCTTTTTTGAGGCGGCCGTCGGCCAGGAGTTTAACCTGGCCTCAGGCCGGGAAACCAAAATTGTAGATTTGGCCCGCATGATTAATGAGCAGACCGGCAACCAGGCGGGGATTCTGTTCAGCGAGCGCCGCAAGTGGGATACCAAACCGCGCCTCTTGGCCTCGGTGGAGAGAGCCAAAGGTCTTATCGGCTACCAGCCCAACACCCCATTTGAGGAAGGCTTGAAAAACACTGTTGCCTGGTTCCGGGAAAAATGGGACTTGATTGCCGGCACCGCTCGCTTCGCTCCGGGGATGTCTTCCGCGGTGCGGCTCCAGTTATCCACATGGAGGAAATAACATGGCAAGAGATAAGGCTCGCAACAACAAGATCGACATGTTGGCCAGACATCTTATGCGAAAGCTTTTAA
>DYLF01000003.1:74979-80435 GCA_020722205.1 Desulfobacca acetoxidans | reverse complement strand
TGCCTTGGCGGCTTGCTAGCCGAGGATATAAGGTGCTTGCGGTGGATATTCGGCCCTATCCCTTTCGCCATCACAACCTCACATTTATGACAACCGATATCACTACCCCCGATTTTGGGTATGATATCCCCCGTGTTGATGTTGTTTCTTGCCTTTCGACTTTAGAGCACATAGGGCTCGGTTATTATGGCGACACAATGGCTGAAACAGGGGATCAAGTCGCCTTGGCAGCGTTTCACCGAGTCTTGAAGCCTGGCGGTTCCCTGCTCATAACCTTCCCTTTTGCAGCTTCGTTTTCTCAGAATGATTTCCAACGGGTCTATAATCCTGAAGCCATCTCTAAATTGTTCCACAGCGGCTGGCAATTACGAGAGGAAAGATATTATATTCCCAAGGCCAGAAAAAATTGGGTTGAGGCTACTCAATCAGAGGCGCTTAAACTGTATGAAGTTTACCCAATTTCCAATAATGCCTGCTTTTGGTTTGACAAAATATAGACAGAATAGCCTGGCATGGTTAAAAAAATCCTCCTCATCTTCGGCACCCGCCCTGAGGCCATCAAAATGGCCCCGGTGATCTTGCGCTTGCAAGAAGAGGGGGAACTTTTCCGAGTCAAGGTGGCGGTCACCGCCCAGCACCGCCAGATGCTGGATCAGGTGTTGGATATCTTTCAGATTCAGCCTAATTACGATCTGAATATCATGACCCCCAACCAGGACCTCTTTGACGTCACCAGTCGCGCCCTTTTGGGTCTCAAGGAGGTTTTACAACAGGAACAGCCGGACCTGGTGTTGGTGCATGGGGACACCACCACCACCTTCGTGGCGGCCTTGGCCGCCTTTTATGAAAGGATACCGGTGGGACATGTCGAAGCGGGGCTGCGCACCCGGGACAAATATCAGCCCTATCCGGAGGAGTTGAACCGCAAACTGACGGGTGCTCTCACTGATTATCATTTTGCCCCCACCCCCTGGGCCCGGGACAACCTCCTGGCCGAGGGGGTGCCACCGGAAAACATCTGGGTCACCGGTAATACGGTGATCGATGCGCTCCAGATAATCGCCGCCCGAGTGAACCAAGCTCAGCACCACTGGGAAGAATACCTTCGCCGGGAGCAGAAGTTGGCTCTGGATAGCCGGCGCCTGATTCTGGTCACCGGCCACCGGCGGGAGAACTTCGGCCCCGGATTCGAGGAGATCTGCCGGGCCTTGCGGGAGGTGGTGGAAACCTTTCCCGGCGTCCATATTGTCTATCCGGTGCACCTTAATCCCAATGTTCAGCAGCCGGTCTATTCCATTCTGACGCCTGCCTGCGCTGCCACTGCCGACAGGCAAACTCTCTGCACCCACGACACAGCCGCCGGCAGCCGCATTTCCTTGCTGCCTCCCCTGGATTACGCCCCTTTTGTCTATCTTTTAAGCCGCAGCTATCTGGTCTTGACCGACTCCGGCGGCATTCAGGAAGAAGCCCCGGCCTTGGGCAAGCCGGTGCTGGTTATGCGGGAGGTCACCGAACGCCCCGAAGGAGTCTGGGCCGGCACCGTCAAGCTGGTGGGCCCCCACCGGGGAAAAATCGTCCGGGAGATCCAGAAACTTCTGGAAGATCCTTTGAGCTACCAGGCCATGGCCCAGGCAAAAAACCCCTACGGGGACGGCCAAGCGGCCCAGCGTATCGTGATGTATATGAAAAAAATCCTCTTTCCCCACCTAGGACTGGATGATAACAATTCTCTCCCTTCAACTCCTACACTCAAATACTTTGAACCTCTCCACCCCAGACCCTAACCTATTACCCCCACCTGAATTATTGCTTGGCTGCCGCTGGCAGACTCCCCAAAAGCTTCTCGGCCTCCGTCCGCTCCGGAAAGCTGCCTTTGGCTGCCAGAGCTTTCTCCAGTGATTCTCTGGCCTCTGCTGTTTCTCCCAATCTGGCGGCACAGTAGCCTAAGTGGTAACGTAAGGTCGGTTGGTCAGGGGCCTTCTCCAGGGCCTTTTCCAGAAATACTTTCCCTCTGGCAAAGTTGTTCTGCTTGCACAAAATCCACCCCATGGTGTCCAGCAGACGCGGGTCTTCCGGGTTGTCCTCCAGATTCTCACTGGCCAGATTATAAGCCTTGTCCAGATTCTCAGGGGTAGGTTGATGTTCAGCCAGCAAGTAGGCCAGATTATTGCGGGCCAATACTTTAATGGCGAGAAAACCGCGCTGCAGCAAATCTTCGTAAATGGCTATGGCTTTGTCTATTTCTTTCCCCTGTTCATAAATCATGGCCAGCGCCAGCGAATAGTACAAAGGAGATCTGGAGTCAGCCGCCTTCTCCGCCAATCGCTGGATGGCCTCTGCCTTGTCAGGTTGCCGGCTGATGGCCAGAATCAGTAAGTTCAAGGCCTGCGGGCGGCCAGGGTTTAGATTAAGAGATTCTTGTATCGCCGCCAAAGCCTCCTGCGGCTGGTTTCGTATTAATAACAGTTCTCCCAGGGCCTGGTACAGATAAGGGTTCTTGGGACTGCGCGCCAATAGCTGCCGCACTACCTGCAATCCCTTGTCCGGCTGTTTCTGTTCCTGGTAGATCGCTACCAGTAGCTGTAACCCTTCTAGAAAATTGGGCTGCTGCTTCAGGGCTGTCTCCAAATATTTGACCGCCTCCGCCGACTGATTGAGCTTTTTACTCAACAACGCCTGCTTGAAATATCCCAAGGGGTTTTTGGAATCAACCTCGATCATTTTCTGAAAGGCGGCCCGAGCCTGTTTGTTATCCCCTTTCATCACATAGAAATCGCCCAGATAACTCCAGTTGACCAGGTCCTTATCATTGAGCCGGAGATACTCTTTCACCGTCTGGATGGCCCCGTCTAGATCTTTATTCTGCAGATAAAGCTCGTAAAGAAACCGCCGGGCCTCCATAAAATCCGGCTTGAGGGCGATGGCTTTTTTGACGTTTTCTTTGGCCAGTTCCGGTTCCTTATTGAGAAGGTGAGCCCGGGCCAATAACAGCAAAGGCTCCGCGTTCTGGGGCTGGTCCTGACTCAAAACCCGGAAATTGTTGACGGCCGTTTGACCATCCTTGGCGGCTAACGCTACGATTCCTTTGATGCGCAGGGCGTTGATGTCCTTGGGGTTTTCTTTGAGAACCTCATCAGCCAGTTTGCCGGCCTCCTCCCGATGGCCTTGGGCCAAGCGAATCGAAGCCAGCTTATTCTTGGCCTGAAGAAGAGTGGGGCCGGTGGGATTTTTGGCAATTATGTCCTGGAGAATTTTGTCGCTGCGACCCACCTTGTTGTTGGCCAGGTAAAAATCCACCAGGGCAAAGCGAGCCTTGACATTATCGGGGTTTTTTTGAGTAAACTCCTGAAGCACCTTTTCCGCTTCCACGGATTGGCCCCGGCTCGTCAGGAATTGGGCCAACTTGATGGCATTTTCTTCTTTGGCCGGGTTTTTGACCAGCCTCTGACGCAGGTTCTGCTCCACCTTCCCCCATTGCGAGCTTAAACCATAAAGCCGCACAAATTCGTCCTGCAGCTTGTCTTCATCGGGGGCAGCGGTCTGTGCTTGTTGCAAAATGCCCTCCGCCGTCTCGAAATCTTTTTGACTTTCCGCCAAACGGGCCCGCGCGATATACAAATCTGTCGCCTGGGGGTTTCGATTGATACCCTCTTGCAAGACAGCCTCAGCTCCCTGAAGGTCTTTCTGCTGACTGAGAATGAGCGCCGTCATCAGATAAGCCGGAACCTTGCCGGGATCAAGACTGCGAACCTCGGCCAAGGTCTTCAAAGCCTCCTCCGGTTTCTTCTGGGCGGCCGCCAAAGAAGCCGCCACCAGCAAGGCTTCGGTGTTCTTGGGGTCTTTGTCCAGCACCAACTTGATCTTTTCCTGGGCCTCCTCCGGTCGTTTGGCCGCCAGGTATATTTGCGCCAAAATTATCTGGGCCTCAAGCAGATCAGGATTCAATTCCACCGCTTTGCTCAGGTTGCCGAAAGCCCCCCGGGGATTCTCCGTCCGGAGATCTGCCTTCCCCAGCCACAGATAGGCTTCCGCCATTTTGGGATCAATCTGGATGGCATTGCGAAAATGAAGTTTGGCCGCCACATAATCCCCTTTGGCAAAGGCCTCCTTCCCCTTGGCCATAAATTTGTCACGCTTCTCTTCCATGGTGGCGCAGCCGCCTAAAAAGAAAACGGCCAGCACTATGATGACTACTAAACCAAGGTATCGCCGCCAACTGATGGTCTTCATAAAAAACTCCTTCGGCTTGCTGTTTCTTCGGAATCTGTCCATGTCGATATTATCATTTAATTATAGATATTCCCATTAATTTTCGGCTAACTATTGCCTGCTCCGGGTGTAACGACAAGAATCGGCCAAGAACTTCTCCCTTTTGTTTTGTGCGGTCAGCTCTTCTACGGACGGCTTCTTCCGCCAACCCCTCATTACTCTCGGCGCGGTCTTAAACCGAGGGCCGGAGATCTTCCATTGCGGAGACTTAATTTTCACTTGCGGGGGTTTTATCTTCCAGTCCAACCCTGATTTTTGGGGAGCTGGGGTGATATTGACACCCTGGGCAGTAGTGCGACCCTTCAGCCTCTTGCCAGTTCCCTCCCAGGGCTGGCCCGCATAGGCCGCCATAATAGAAGCCACATATTTTTGGGTTTCAGAATAAGGCGGGCAGCCATTATATTTATCGACGCTTTCCGGACCGGCGTTATAGGCCGCCAACGCCAGCACCACATCTTCGTTAAACCGGTTCAAACATTTTCTCAAAAATCTGATGCCCCCGGCGATATTTTGTTCGAGATTGAAGGGATCCGTCACCCCCATAAGCACAGCCGTCTCCGGCATGAGCTGCATCAACCCCATGGCGCCCTTGGGAGAAACGGCAGAGGCATTAAACCCTGATTCCTGGCGCATGACCGCCCAGACCAGTTTCTCCTCTACCCTATAAAGCTTGGCGTATTTTCTAACCAAGGGCGCAAGATGTTCGGGGCGGCGAAAGTTTGCAGGATACCGCCCCGGACGCGAAGTTTGCGGACGAAAACCTGACTGCCAGGACGAAAAGGCCTGCTCCACAGGCTTGCAAGTCTCATCCGACACAGGCCAGCCCACCTTTTCGGCGACAGAATAGCCGGACGCCAGGCCATGGCCTGTCTTTTGGCCCCCAGGCAAGGAAAGACAAGTAGACAAGGGCGAAGAACTTACTGCCACCAACCAGGGTAGCAGCAAAAAAACTAAGGAAAAAAATTTCACCATCAGTGACCGCTTCATGAAAACGCCTGGAAACAAATCACTTTCCTCACCGGGTCAACAAATAACCGGTCATAAATTTCTGAGCTCACAATCTCTAAGAAACAATAATTGCCCCCCTATAACCCTATGCAATTAATATGCCTGAAATATGATGGTCAACCATTAAAACGGGCATGGCGGCTGGCCAAAACAGCCTGCCCACTTAATGGTCACGTCTG
>DYLF01000003.1:0-74879 GCA_020722205.1 Desulfobacca acetoxidans | reverse complement strand
TTGACTTCAGGAAGAGAACCATGCAGTTGACAGGCAGGGTGCACAAATTCGGGGATGATATCAATACTGATGAGATAATCCCGGCCCGGTATCTGAACACCATAGACCCCCAGGAACTGGCCAGGCATGCTATGGAGGACGCCGATCCGGACTTTGTCCATAAGGTTCAGCCTGGGGATTTTATCGTCGCCGGTAGGAATTTCGGGTGTGGTTCCTCCCGGGAACATGCGCCCATCGCCATCAAGGCGGCCAAGGTCGCCGGGGTGATCGCCCACAGTTTTGCCCGCATTTTCTATCGTAATGCCTTTAACATGGGACTGCCCATCTGGGAATCGCCTGAGGCGGCCGCCGAACTTAAAAATGGCGATGACATCATGGTCAATGTGGACAGCGGCGAAATCCACGTCCTGACGACCGGCAAACGCTACCAGTGCCAACCCATCCCCCCCTTTATGCAGAAACTCCTGGCTGATGGCGGCTTGATGGCCCATCTGAAAAAGTCGTTGGAGGCAAAATCAGCATGACCTATCGTATCGCAGTTCTGCCGGGTGATGGCATCGGCCCGGAAGTGGTGGCCGAAGGCGTTAAGGTCCTTCAGGCAGTGGCCGCACCAGCCGATTTGAAATATGAATTTGTGTACTACGATCTGGGGGGGGAGCGCTACCGGCGTACCGGGGAAACCTTGCCTGACTCGGTGGTGGGCGAATTAAAGCAGTTTGCTGCCATTTATTTGGGGGCCATCGGCCACCCCGAGGTCAAACCCGGCATCCTGGAAAAGGGTATCCTTCTCCGGCTGCGCTTTGAATTGGACCAGTATATCAACCTCCGGCCGGTGGTGCTCTATCCCGGAGTGGAAACCCCTCTCAAGAACAAGGGTCCAGAAGATATCAATTTTGTAGTCGTGCGGGAAAATACTGAGGGCCTGTATGCCGGGGCCGGTGGTTTTCTGCGTTATAACACCCCGGATGAAGTGGCCATTCAGGAATCCATCAATACCCGCCGGGGGGTGGACCGCTGTCTGAAATTCGCCTTTGAACTGGCCCGCAAGCGCAACCACAAGAAAAAACTCACCCTGGTCGCCAAAACCAATGTGCTGACCTATGCTTCCGACCTATGGTTCCGGGCCTTCGAGGCCATGGCCCCTCAATACCCTGAGGTGACCACCGATTATGCCCATGTGGACGCCACCTGTATGTGGATGGTAAAGAACCCTGAGTGGTTCGATGTCCTGGTGACGGACAATATGTTCGGTGACATCATTACCGACCTGGGCGCTATAGTTCAGGGAGGCCTGGGTCTGGCCGCGGGCGGCAACCTCAATCCTGAGGGAGTTTCCATGTTCGAACCCATCGGCGGCTCGGCCCCTAAATACACCGGCACCCAAAAGGCCAACCCCTTGGCGGCCATTGCCGCCGCCCAGATGCTTCTGGAACACCTGGGAGAAACCAAAGCCGCGGCGGCGGTGGAAGAGGGTATCAAAGCCGTGTGCGCCAAACACCTCAAGAGCATGGCTGCCGGCCGCATGGGCTATACCACCAGCCAGGTGGGAGACCTGGTGGCCCAGTACGCCGTGGCCGCTTTTGAGAGTAAGCCATGAACTATGAGCCTTTGATAGGGCTTACAGATGGTCTCAGATTTCCTTGGCGAGCCCACAATAGTAACTTTCGTTTTTCTTTAAAGGAGAAGATCAGCTATGGGGCGGTTCTATAAAGTTGCAGTTGCCGGAGCAACAGGAGCCGTGGGCCAACAGATGGTCGCCTGCTTGGAGGAACGCCGATTCCCAGTGGCGGAGCTCAAACCCCTGGCTTCAGAAAGGTCTATCGGCCGCACCGTCACTTTCCAGGGCCGGGAAATTCCAGTGGAGGTGCTGACCCCTGATTCTTTTCAAGGTATTGACCTCGCCTTATTCTCCGCCGGCGGCAGCGTCAGCCAAGAATTTGCCCCTCTGGCGGCTCAGGCCGGGGCCGTGGTGGTGGACAACTCCAGCGCTTGGCGCATGGACCCGGAGGTCCCCCTGGTGGTGCCCGAGGTCAATGCTCAGGATGTGGCTGGTTATACCCGAAAAGGGATCATTGCCAATCCCAACTGCTCCACTATCCAGATGGTGGTCGTCCTCAAACCGCTTCACGATGCGGCCCGGATTAAACGCGTCGTGGTCTCCACTTACCAGGCCGTCTCCGGCACCGGTCAAAAGGCAGTAGAGGAGTTGGCGGCCCAGGTGCGGGCCCTCTTCAACAGCCAAGAGGTGGAGACCAAGGTCTATCCCCATCGCATTGCCTTTAATGTTTTACCCCATATCGATGTGTTCATGGACAACGGCTACACCAAAGAAGAAATGAAAATGGTCAACGAAACCAAGAAGATTATGGGGGATGAGACCATCGAGGTTACTGCCACCACTGTCCGGGTGCCGGTCTTCTACGGCCACTCAGAGGCTATTAACATTGAGACAGAGAAAAAACTGACGACGACTGAAGCCCGGCGCCTCCTGGCCGCTGCCCCCGGTGTCAAACTGGTGGATGACCCTGGGAAAAATGAATATCCCATGCCACTGGCCGCCGCCGGGCAAGACCTCACCCTGGTGGGACGCATCCGGGAGGACTTTACTATCCCCCACGGCTTAAACCTATGGGTGGTGGCCGATAATATTCGGAAAGGGGCGGCTACCAACGCTGTGCAAATAGCCGAGATTCTCATTCAGAAATATCTGAAATAATTGCGTATCACCGGCGGACTACTTTGCGGCCGGCGCCTGGCTGCCGTGCGAGGGCGCATGCGTCCCACCAGCGCCAAAGTCAGACAGGCCATCTTTAACATCCTGGGAAACATCGTCTCTGGCGCCCGAGTCTTGGATCTGTTCGCCGGTGCCGGCACCCTGGCCCTGGAAGCCCTAAGCCGGGGAGCTGCGGAGGCGGTCCTGGTAGAGGAAAATTCCGCCTCTCTTTTGGTGTTGCAGCGTAATGTCAAGACCTTGGGAGTGCAGCAGAGGGTGACGATAATGCCTATGCCGGTGCAGTCAGCCGTCAGAAAACTCGAAGCTCAGGGGGAGTTATTTAACCTGATCTTTCTGGATCCACCCTATGAACTGAGGTTGGCCGCCAAGACTCTAAACTTACTTGGAGTTTCGGCAATAGTTGCTACTCCGGCCTGGGTGGTGGCAGAGCACAGTCCCCGAGAAACCTTGCCGGAGACAACCATTTCCTTGCACCTCTCTGATACCAGACGCTATGGCGATACCCAGGTCTCTTTTTACACCGGTCATGGAAAAACTGATTCACAGGAGTCATCACCCTGATGGCCAACATTGCCATATATCCCGGTTCCTTTGACCCCATCACCAACGGCCACCTCGATCTTGTGGAGCGGGGTCTGAAGATTTTTGACCATATCATCATCGCCGTTGCCAAAAATCCGGCAAAAAAGTTATTATTCGACGTTGAAGAGCGGTTGGAGATGATTCGCGTCTCCCTCGCCCATACCACCCGGGTGACTATTGATTCTTTCAGCGGCCTTCTGGTAGATTATGTCCGGAGTCGGAACGCCCGAGTGATTCTCCGCGGGCTGCGGGCCGTTACCGACTTTGAATATGAGTTTCAAATGGCTATGATGAACCGGCGCCTGGAGCCAGCCATTGAAACAGTCTTTCTGATGACGGGCCTGCGCTGGGTTTTCTTAAGCTCCAGCATCCTCAAAGAAGCCGCGGTGCACGGCGGCAACATCCAGGGTATGGTGCACGAATTCGTTTATCAGAAACTGCGGGAAAAATTTAACCTGACCTGATTTACTATAGAAAAACACCCTCAGGTTGTTTTACATATCGACATAAATTTCTGCGCATTATTTATAGGGACACGGGGTGCGGTGCCCTGCATTTTGTGCTTATTCCTTTGACCGTCGGCCATGACGCCACGGCCACAGTTTGAGCCCAAAGGACAACCAGCGTGCGTATCTGCGTCATCGACGGCCAAGGCGGCGGCATCGGCGCCGCCCTCATCAAGCGCCTAAAAGAGGTGTACCAGGAAGAGCATGAGATCATCGCCCTGGGCACCAATGCCGTAGCCACCGCCCAAATGATGAAGGCCCGGGCCAACCGCGGGGCCAGCGGGGAAAATGCTATCCTGCGCACCGTAGCCACCGCCGACGTCATTCTAGGGCCGCTGTCCATTGTTTTGGCACACTCCATGATGGGTGAGCTTACACCGCGGATGGCCGAGGCCATCGCCGCCGCCCGGGCCCCTAAAATTCTTTTGCCTCTGACCCAGGAGCCTGTGGAGATCGTCGGCCTAGTGCCCGAACCCCTGCCGCACCTGGTGGAAAAAATCGTTAGCCAACGTCTAAAGGAGTTATTAAGCCATGTGTGAAGCTGCCGCGTATATTCTTAAGGACGGCCAAGAAGAACTTCTCCTGGCGGATGTGGACCTCATCGAACCGGATGGGGAGAACCTCAGACTGGTCAGTATCTTCGGCGAGCAGAAAATCATCAAGGCCGCCATCCACAGCCTTAGCCTGGTCAACCATAAGGTCTTTCTGGTGGAAAAGTAATCGCTGCGAAGTCCAGGAGTTATTCATTTCTCTACCAGCGAGGCCGGAAGGCACCACTTCACGGACTGACCCTGCTATCTCCTGATTTATTCCTTCGTAACAGCCGTCCCTGAAATATTAGCGGGCCATTCCGGCCTTGATCGCTCCTTCTGCCCCCTGAAGGGGCCAGTCCTTACTTCACCTGCACATATTTGCCGTTTTTGATTTCAAAGAGATAGACCCCGCCGGCCACGCCGCGGCGCACTACATCATGCTTCTGGTCAAAGGACAGCTTCCCGGTAACCCCGTCAAAATCCTTCATCTCATCCAGGAACTTTTTGATGCCTTCACTGGTCGGGCCATTCTTCTTCATGCCTTCCAAAAGCATGGAAGTGGCATCGTAGGTCAGAGAGGCGAACATGATGTTCTCCGGCTCATTGGCCTTCTTGGCTTGGGCTTTGTAATTTTCCCGGAATTTCTTGTTCTTCGGGGTGTCATAGTTTTCGTCATATTCCCCGGCAATCAGATGGCCCTCGGCGGCCTTGCCGGCCAGCTTGGCATATTCCTCGTCCATGTCGCCATAAACGCCGATGATCCGCTGGTTCAGGCCCAACTGCCGGGCTTGAGCCGCCGCCGGCGCAGTCTCCGGGGTGTAGCCGGGAATAAAGAGGATATCCGGTTTTGTGCCCTTGATAGTAGTCAGCTGCGCCTTGAAGTCCCGGGAGCCTCTTAAGAAGGACTCTTTGGCCACTACCTTGATGCCCAGCTTCCCGAAATCATTGCCGAAGACCTCGGCGCAGCCTTTGCCATAGGGTTCATTCGAAAACAGAATGGCCACCGTCTTAGGCTTATAGTTCTTGGCCACATAATCGGTCAGGGCCTTGGACTGGGCGTCGATGCGGGAACAGCCCCGGTAAAGGTAGGCCCCGATGCCGCTAATTTTCGGCGAGGTGGCAGTGGGGGTGATATAGACCACCTTGGCCTCTTCGGCGTTACGCCAGGCAGCCAGGGTGCCCCCGGAAGTCATGGGGCCGACCAAGCCGATGACTTTATCCACGTTGATCAGTTTCTGCACGGCGTTCACCGAAGCCGTGGGAGAATCCTTTTCATCTTCAAAAATGACCTCCACCTTCTGCCCTTTGATGCCCCCTGCGGCATTGACCTCATCCACCGCCATCTGCACCCCGCGCTTGGCCGGGATGCCGTGTTCCGCCCCGATGGACAACCTAAGCACCGAGCCGATCTTGATGGTCCCCGCCCCCCAAGCCATGCCGCTGGCCAATAAAGCCAACACTCCTGCCAACACCACTGCGCCCCGCCAATGTCTCATAACCTGCCCTCCTTAAGGTTTTAGGTTTTATCCTTTCCTAAGTTCTCATTCTTTCAGGGTGATTCTGGCGTTGATCCCCAGATGGTCCTGCAGATGCCTACGTGTCACCCGGCAGAAACTCTCCAGGGTTTTAATTTCATCAGAAAAAAAATGCTCCTCCATTTGGATTTCCAAATCCAAGCTCTCCAGACCTTCTTCCACCACCACTCTCCAACGATAGCGGGGCACCAGACCGCCCAGAATATCTTTGAGTAGTCGACCGATTTGGTCCGGGTGCACCTTGATCCCTCCGACGGAAAAAATGTCGTCTACCCGGCCACTGATCTCACCTAACCTAACCAAAGTGCGGCCGCAAGAACAAGGGGCGTGGTGGAGAGAGGTCCGATCGCCGCTCCGAAACCGCAGCAGGGGGAAAGCCACCGTGCTTAAAGTTGTGATCACCAGTTCTCCTGAGGCGCCGGGGGGAAGGGGCTCGCCCGTTACCGGGTCGATGATTTCAGGATAAAAGTGATCAGCCGAAAAATGAAAGCCCTCGTCCCCCTCGCAACCAAAAGCCAGCCCCGGCCCCATGACCTCCGTGATGCCATAGGCGCTGGAAACTTTGACCTGCAAGCCCTCCTCCATCTCCCGGCGCATACCGGAAGGCAAGGGCGCCGCCACCAGCAGGGCCTTCTTGAGGCTGAGATCGGCTGGTGTGATCTCCAATCGCATCATAACGGTCAGAAGGTGGCGGGCCAGTGGCGGGGTGGTGATGAGTACCGAGGTCTTGTAATCCCTGAGCACCATGAGTTCTTTGGCAAAGTTGAGAGTGGCCGCCGGAATCACCGAGGCCCCCAGATACTCCGCCCCGGCCTGCAGGTCGCGCCGCCAGTTGGCCAAACCAGGCGGCAAGATAAGCTGCACGATGTCCTCCCGCGTCACCCCGGCGGCGGTATAGAGCCGGGCCAGGAGCTCCAGCCAAAGCTTTACATCCTGACTGGTGTAACCCACCACCAGGGGTTTGTCCGTAGTTCCGGGGGAGGAAACAATGCGCACGATATCTCGCAGCGGCACGGCAAAAAGGCCGTAAGGGTAATTTTCCGACAGGTCTTCCCGGGTGGTGAAGGGCAGGCGTCTCAAATCGGCCAGCTCCCGGATGTCCTCCGGCCGTAGTCCCAGGCGGTCAAATTGGCGACGGTAGAACTTCACTTGCCGGTAGGCCCGGTTGAGCACACTTTGCAGCCGCTCCAGTTGCAGCAGTTCCAGCTCTGCCGGCTCCAGGGCCTCGACTTGGGGCTGACGCAAGACCCTTACCTCCCTTCGGTAAACTCCTTGTAATCCCGCCCCAGATAAGCTCGGGTGACTTGGCGGTCTTTAAGTAGAGCTTGGGCGGGGCCACTCAAAATAATCCGACCCGTCTCCATGACATAGGCCCGGTCTGCCACCTTCAAGGCTTCTCGGGCATTCTGCTCCACCAGCAGGATGGTTACCCCTTCCCGCCGTAACCTTGTGAGTGTGGCCAGGATGTCCTCCACCACAATAGGGGCCAAACCCAAGGAGGGTTCATCCAGAAGTAACAGCCGGGGACTGGCCATGAGGCTGCGGCCGATGGCCAGCATCTGTTGTTCGCCACCGCTTAAGGTACCTGCTATTTGTTGCCGCCGCTCCTTAAGCTTGGGAAAAAGTTGATAGACCAGATCCAGGTCCTCCGCAATCGCCGCTTTGGCATTCCGCCGATACCGCCGGTACGCCCCCAGTTCCAGATTCTCCGCCACCGTCATGGGCGTAAAAAGCTGGCGGCCTTCCGGCACCATGGCAATACCCAGGCCCACCAAGTTTTCGGGGAGTATCCCGGTCAAAGACCGCCCCCCAAAGGTCACCTCCCCCTCATGCCGCACCAAGCCGCAGACGGCGTTGAGTAGAGTGGTCTTGCCGGCCCCATTGGCACCAATGAGGGTTACGATCTCCCCCTCATTAACGTGGCAGGTGACCCCGCTCAAAGCAGTAACTGCACCATAATAGGCATAAAGATTGCGGATCTTCAACATGAATTACTGCCAGTCGCTTCCTAAATAGGCGGCAATCACCTCCGGATGCCTCTGGATGGCCCGGGGGGGCCCTTCGGCGATGAGCTTGCCGTAGTTGAGGACCGCAATTTCCTGGGCCACCTCCATGGTAAGACTCATGTCATGTTCCACCAGAATAATGGTGAGACCCTGGTCCTTGAGGGCCAAGATCATTTCTCCCAACCGTTCGGTTTCATGAACGTCCAGCCCGGAAGCCGGTTCATCCAAGAGGAGCAACTCAGGTTCTGAGGCCAGTGCCCGGGCGATTTCAAGCAAGCGTTTCAGACCCAGGGGCAGCACGGCGGCCGGCTGCCTGGCCCAATCCGCCAAGCCGACAAATTCCAATGCCCCCCAGGCTTTCTGCATAATCTCAGTCTCTTCCCGGCGGGTCCAGGGAAGACGCAGGGCGCTGGCCAACAGCCCTGCCCGGCTCAGGCGGTGTCTACCCACCATGACATTTTCCAGCACTGTCATGTGGTCGAAAAGTTCCACTAACTGAAAGGTGCGGGCGATACCCCGGGACGCTATTACATGAGGTGGTTTTCCCTGAATCTCTTCCCCGCGGAAAAAAATACGCCCCTGCTGAGGGGTAAGAAAACCAGTGATCAGATGGAACAGAGTGGTTTTGCCGGCCCCGTTGGGACCGATGACCGCTTTTATGATCCCACCTGGCACCTGAAAACTCACCCCTTCCAACGCCCGCAAACCCCCAAAGGCCAAGCTCACCCCCTGCAGGTCAAGAAGCACTTCTGCCACCAGTGCTTAGCCTTCCTTGCCGCCAACGCTTTTGCTGTTCCCAGATGTCCAGGATACCGCGCACCAGCCCCCGGGGCATGAAGATCATCACCACCATTAGAATAGCCCCGAAGATAACTACTTCCAGGTCATGGAAGACGACCAGAAGCTCCGGCAGGATCGTCAGGACGGCGGCCCCCAAAAGAGAGCCCCAAATGCTGGCCATACCACCCACCACCACCATGGTGACCAGTTTAATGGAAAACATAAACCCAAAAGAACCCGGTGCGATGAAGTTCAGGGTGTGGGCATAGAGGCTGCCGGCCAAAGCGGCGTAAAGGGCGCTCCAGACAAAGATGATTAGCTTCAGGCGACCGGTGTTGACCCCCAGGGAGGCGGCCGCATTTTCGCTGTCATGTAAGGCCCTTAAGGCCCGGCCGAGGCGTGAGTCCACCAGATTGGCGCTGAGAGCTAGAATCAGCCCCACCATGAGCCATATCAGAGCAAAGAGCCGCCGGGGAGTGTCGAGAGCCAGGCCGGCCAGGGAGAAAGAGGGGATACCGGACAACCCGGATGGGCCGCCGGTCCAGCTCTGGGCTTCGTTGAGCACAATATAGACAATGATGCCGAAGCCCAAAGTAGCCATCGCCAGATAATAGCCTCTGAGCTTCAAGGCCGGGATACCGATCACAAAGGCGGTTAGACTGCCTACCGCCAACCCCAATAGTAGGGCCAGCCAGGGGTTGACGCCATAGGTGGTGGTAAGGATGCCGGAAGTATAAGCCCCCAAACCGTAAAAGGCGGCATGACCCAAGGAAATCTGGCCCGCATAGCCCATAAGCAGATTCAACCCCACCACCAGAAGGGTGTGAATGCCGATAAAATTAAGCAGCGATAAATAATAATCATTGTCAATGGTTACCAACGCGGCCAAACATGTCAGGGCCAAGAGAAGCCAGCGGTTAAGCAAGCCCGTCAGCATTTATTCTCGTCCTCCCAGAAGCCCCTGCGGCCGGAGAAACAGCACCACCAGCAAAATAAAGAAAGCCACTGCATCCCGGTAACCTGACGAAATCAAGCCACAGGCCAAAGATTCCGCCACCCCCAGTAACAGACCCCCAAGTACTCCCCCCAGACTGCTGCCCAGTCCTCCTAAAATGGCGGCGGAAAAACCCTTGAGGCCGAGCATGGTGCCCATGTCATACATGCCCATGGTCAGAGGTACAATGAGAATGCCTCCTGCCGCCCCCAGGGCGGCGCTCAGTCCAAAGGAGAGCTGTACCATGCGGCCGGGAGGAATGCCCACCAACCGCGCCGCCCGGGCATTATAAGCGCAGGCTCGCATGGCTTTGCCCACCAAAGTCAAGCGAAAGAAGGCCTCCAAAACGGCCACCAATAAGGCCGTCAGGCCCAGAACCCAAAGATTCTGCGGCAGAATAGTGGCCGTCCCCAGGTACAAGGGCGCCTCCCCGCTAAAAGAGGGCAGGCTGTAAGCCTCCTTGCCCCAATAGAGCATGGCCAACCCTTTGATGAGTACTGCCCCCCCCACGGTGATAATGATGAGCGTCAGGGGAGTGGGCTCTCGCACCGGCCGCAAAGCCAAGCGCTCAAAAACCAGGCCGACGACGATGACTGTTGCGACTCCACCCACAAAGGCCAAGGGCAGAGAGGGCTTCAGATGATAAAAGCTTATAGCCGAGAGGGCCCCCAACATCACCATCTCACCCTGAGCAAAGTTGATGATAGTGGTGGCATTGTAGATGATCCCAAAACCTAAGGCAATGAGGGCAAAAATAGCGCCGTTGGTCAAACCGGAGAAGAGATATTGCAGCAGGTCGGCGAGCACATTCAAAGATCGCGCAGTCCTTCCCTACAGGCTGTTGAAAAATTCTCCTGCCTTTTTTCGGGTGGGAGAATAAGCCATTTTTTTACCCTTTGGCGCAGCCAATATCCCAATTTGGGGTTGGGGAAGGGGTTTTAGGGCCTGACAGCACCTTTTCAATAACCTGCTAAGTGAGCTTGGATTACTCATGGCCGGGCGCGGCTGAAGGTGACGGCAGCCGCCCCGGCCGGCGAAGGTTATGATAATCGGCTCATGCTTAGTCCAGCAGCTTGAACTCACCCTTCTCAATCTTTACCATCACAAAGGCTTCGGGGCTAAGGCCGTTGTGGTCATCCGGGCTCATGTTGAAGATGCCGCTGACTCCCACAAAATTCTTGGTGCCTTCCAAGGCCCCCCTGATTTTGGCCCGGTCCTTGCCAACCTTCTCCACCGCTTGGGTCAGCATCCGCCAGGCATCATAGGCATAACCGCCGAAGCTGGAGGCCGGCGCACTGTATTTGGCTTGGTATTTTTTATCATATTCCTGACAAACGGCCTTCTGGGGATCAGTGTCAGTAAGCAGTTTGTAAATCACCAGCTTGCCGGCCGGCATGATGATGCCGTCGCCTGCTTCCCCGGCCAGTTCAATGAATTTCTTAGAGGCCGCCCCATGACTCTGGACCAGCGGGATGGTCAGGCCCAATTGTTTCATGTTCTTGGCCACCAAAGCCGGAGCAGGCCCGGTGCCCCAGCAGATCACCGCTTGAGCCGCAGTGCCCCTAATCTTGGTGAGCTGCGGCGTCATATCCGTGTCTTTCTCCCCAAAGACCTCCTGGGCCACTAACTGGATGCCGTACTTCGGCGCCAGCGCATTGAGCTGCTCTTTCCCAGAGATGCCAAACCCGGTGGCCACCGTCAGGATGGCGACTTTATTGATCCCGGTTTTTTGTAAATACTGATAAATCCGGCTGACAGCCATCTGATCGGTTTGGGCGGTCTTGAAGACCCACTGCCGCTCATGGGCCGGGGAGGTGATGCCGATGCCCGCCGCACAGGAGATCAAAGGCACCTTGGCCTTGCTTGTGACTGGCAGTATGGCCATGGAAGTGGGGGTCAGACTGGGACCGATGATGGCCAATGCTTTGTCCTTCTGAATAAGTTTTTCCGCCTGCAGGCGGGCCTTGGTAGGGTCCCCTTCGTCATCATAAATGACCACCTTCAACGGCTGGCCTTTCAGACCCCCTTTGGCGTTGCTCTCTGCTACCATCATTTCCAGGGTCTTCTTCTCCGGGTCACCCAAATAAGAGTGGGTGCCGGTGACCGAGAATACGCCGCCAATGACCAGAGGTTCTTTAGCCGAGGCACTGGCGCCAGCGAAAATCAATAAACTTAGCGCCACCACCGACAGAAACAGCCGACTGACAATCTTCGCCTTCATGACCTCCTCCTCCAATAATGAATGTCTACTTCATCCTTCTATAATTTATAAACCTCTTCTCCCTTGTAAATGTGCACGCCGGCTTTTTGGAGCAGAGCAATCGCCTCCTCCAGATTGTCAAAGCGGAAGATGATGACGGCATTCTTGCCGCTATGCTGAACAAAGGCGTACATATACTCTACGTTGATGCCGGCTTCGCTCAGGACCTGAAGCACGGAGGCCAACCCCCCCGGGCGATCCGGCACCTCAATGGCCACCACCTCCGTTTTGCCGACGGTAAAGCCTCTCTCCTTCAGGACTTGCCGCGCCGTATCAAACTGGTCCACAATGAGGCGCAGAATCCCGAAATCCGTGGTGTCCGCCAGGGACAAGGCCCGAATATTGATGCCGGCCTCGCCCAGGACCCGCGTAACCTCGGCCAGCCGCCCTGCTTTATTTTCCAGGAATACTGAAATCTGCTCAACTTTCATAAATTACCTCTCTTTTACCCTACATTTTATCCTCTACCGGCCACTTGCTTATCGCTGCTAGCCGATCTTACGCTTATCAATCACCCGTTGCGCCTTACCCTCGCTGCGAGGAATGCTCCGCGGTTCCACCAGACGCACTTTCACCGACACCGTGAGGAAGTCCTTAATCTGGCGCTCAATCTTTTGGGCCAGAATCTGCAGCCCCTTGACCTCGTCCGAGAAGAGAGACTCATCCACTTCCACCATAACCTCAAGGGTGTCCAAGTGGCCTTCCCGTTCAACAATCAATTGATAATGGGGGGCTACGCCGGGGATATCCAAGAGCACCGCTTCGATCTGGGAGGGGAAGACGTTCACTCCCCGGATGATAAGCATGTCGTCGCTCCGTCCCTTGAGACGCTGAATGCGGGCCAAGGTGCGGCCGCACCGGCAGGGGGTATAGTCGATGGCCGTGACATCCCGGGTGCGATAGCGCAGGAGCGGAAAGGCTTCCTTGGTGAGGGTGGTGAGCACCAGTTCCCCGGTGTCGCCCGGCGGCAACTTCTCCAGGCTCACCGGATCAATGATTTCAGGTAAAAAGTGATCCTCAAATAGATGCAGCCCGTGTTTCATCTCTAGACACTCAATACCCACACCTGGCCCGATGACTTCCGACAAGCCGTAAATATCCAGGGCTTCCAAGTGCAGGCGACTTTCAATTTCCTGGCGTATGGTTTCCGTCCAGGGCTCCGCACCGAAAAAACCAACCCTGAGACGGGTGTCGGCAAATTTGAGCCCCAGTTCTTCACCCACTTCGGCCAGGTAAAGGGCGAAAGAAGGTGTACAGCAGATCACTGTGGGCCCGAAATCCTTAATCAGCATGATCTGTCGGCGGGTCTGACCGCCGGACACTGGAATTACCGTCGCACCCAGGCGCTCCACCCCATAGTGAAAGCCCAAACCCCCCGTAAATAGACCATATCCATAGGCGATGTGTACAATATCACCCCGGTGCACCCCTCCGGCAGCCAGGGTGCGCGCCATCAACTCCGACCAGGTATCCAGGTCGCGCTGAGTATAGGCCACCGGCGTGGGTTTCCCGGTAGTCCCGGAAGAGGCATGTAACCGGACAATATGATCCATCGGCACGGCAAACATGCCGAAGGGATAATTGTCCCGGAGGTCCTGTTTGGTGGTAAAGGGCAGATGCTCCAAATCGCCCAGCGTCTGAATGTGCTCGGGCTTCACCCCAACCTCATCCATACGACGGCGATAAAAGGGCACCAAGTGATAAACCCGCTCCACCAACGATTGCAACCGCTTAAGCTGTAAAGCCTCCAACTCGCCCCGTGGTAAAGTTTCGTGATAAATATCATGGATCATGATAGGAAAGGCCTCCAAGTATTCTAACTTGTCCAAACTATCACAAGTTCACCCTTGTGGTCAATGACAAAGTCTTACCTTTTCCTCCAACTCTAAAACCGCACCAAAAGAGAGTAAGGAATCATTACGGGTCAACTGATTTACAAATTTCCACCCAGGCAGGAAGAAGCCAAAGGCATCAAACGTGAAGGAAGAAAAGCAGGTTGGAAAATCTGAAGAGCGAAGTGAGGTTGGTTAGCACCTTTTGCCAGAATTACCAGATCCTTGACCTGAAACGATAAATCGATCTGCCAGCCGGTAACGCACTGCCGCGGACCGCCCCTGATTGTGCACTAGCAGCTCCGCTTGGATCAACTTCTGCACATATTCCCAAGCGGTTTTCCGGTCCATCCCGAAGTAGTTTTCAAAATCACCTAATCGAAACCACTCACCTCGTGTCTCCTGTAGAAAATCCACCAGCTTTCCCTGGTCCAACTTGCGGTGACGACGGCGGGGGAGCAACTCCTGAAGCCCATCCAGATGCTCCTTTATCAAGCCCCTTCCCACGGTCTCCCGCAACTGTCTCGGCGACTGACAGGTATAGGGGGATTGTTCCTCGGCTAGATAAAGCTGCCTGGTGGCACCCAGATCGCTGCCAGCAACCAGAGGATAATAGCGGTCAAACCAGATATCCAGGTTCCTCGTTAGCCGGCGGAAAGTCTCGAGAGGCATATGTCCTGCCAGTTGCGCCACCATGGCGCTCTTGAGCCGGGCCTTGACCTCGGCCCTTCTAACTCGAGGATTAGCCTGACCCGGTGGGCTCTCCAGAAGGACGTCCAGCATCAATCCGGCCACCAGGGCGCGATGCAGGTCGTCTTTTTCCTGCCCCGGCCCTCTTTGACCCTGATGCCTCAACCAGGAATTGCTTCGTCCTTCCATGGCCTCTGAAAATACCATTATCTTTTTTGGTCGTTACCCTCTTTCCTAACCTGGGAGGAAGATTTTGTCCGTCACAGATAAGACAAATGTCTTCAGATGTCACAAAAAATGTAGTAAAATCATTATAGTAATCAAAAAACCCTGCAAATACCGCACCAATCCTATTCATTATTATAACTATATGTTATTATTAATATATTAGACTTGATTTATTCATGCCAACCACTGGCCGGTCGGCCATCTGTCCCATAACCTGTCCCAATAATTAAGGTTTTCTGGGCAACATGAATTATATCCTTATTTAACCCTTACCTCTCTGTAAAGCCACAATTATGGCCCGGCAAAAGGCCGGCAAATCCTCGGGCTGACGGGAGGTAATAAGATTACCGTCCACGGCCACCTCCACATCCACAAACTTTGCTCCGGCGTGCTCGAGGTCATCTCGGATAGCAAAGAAGGCTGTCACCGTTTTGCCAGGTAAGATTTTGGCAGAAGCCAGCATCCAGCCCCCGTGGCAGATGGCGGCCACCACTTTCCCATTTAGGTGAGCCTCACGCACCAAAGACACCATGGCGGAATAGCGCCGCATGATGTCCGGGGCGTAGCCGCCTGGTATCACCACCGCGTCAAACTCAGCCGCCGTCACCTCCGAGGCCTCTTTATCCACCACTACCGGATAGCCGAACTTGCCGGTGTAGCTGGCGGCACTTCCTGAGCCTATCACCACCACCTCCGCGCCCTCCTCTTTAAAGCGCAAGAGAGGGTACCAAACCTCCAAATCCTGGTAGAGGTTCTCCACCAAAATGGCTATTCTCTTTCCGGTCAATCTCATCCTTACACCTCCTCCTGGTTGCCGATCTGAGCTCGCCAACCTGTAAACAGCTAAATAAATAGCTTTGAACTTTTCACTTTTCAACTCCCACAACCGGAATCAGTCCGGCTTTGCGGCGGTGTTTCTGCCATAAGGGGTTGAACCAGAAGATATTCCGGCTTCTTACTGTTTGTACCTCATCAGTGGTTAGCCATTTCCCCTTGTGTAGAAAAGCCGGGCGATAGCCGAAACTACCAAGAAGCTCCTGGACCTCGTTTTTGTCGCTGCCAGCTGCCTGCAAGGTAGCCTCCTTCATCTCCACCAGGAGCAGCGGCCGGTGTAACGCCAAAATCTCTGTTGACCCCCGGAGCGCCGCCGGTTCCGCTCCCTCTATGTCCATCTTGATAAAGTCCGGCCCAGCCAGCCCGACCTCCTGACTGAAACAGTCCAGCTTTACCATCCGACAGGACTGGCGGCGCCGGACCCTCCCCTCCTGAATATACAAAGTGGCGCCGCCGTCCGCATATTCCCCCCCCAGGTACAAGAATCCTTCTCCCTCCAGATCCGACGCCGCCACCTGGTAGGGTCTGATGTTGCCAAAAGGGTTGAGGGCGATGTTAACCAGCAGACTGCGATAGGCCGCCTCCCCCGGTTCGAAGGCCGCCACCTGCCCGGTGTTCTTAAGGGCTGCCGCCGCCGCCAGGGAAAAATAGCCGATATTTGCGCCGACATCCCAGAAAACCTCTCCTCTTTCCAGTACTCTTTGCACCAATTTGATCTCATGGCGTTCATCATAGGACCCATAAAAATAAATCTTCCTCTGAGCTGGCTCCCAGAGATCAAGCCGCAAAGAAAATCCATGAGCGACCGGCATAATGACATGGCGCTCTGCTGGCGCCAGGGCCTCGTTAAATTTTTGATAACAAAAACCTTTGCCGTCCCTTAACGGAAAGTTCTTCAGATACCAGCGTAATAGCTCGCGGGCCAGCGATCGCTTAAATTTGTCCATGACCCATGCCAACCGCCACCCTACAACCTCTATTCCCTGGTTGCGGCTACTTTTTCCCAAAAAGCCCAGGACTTCAAGTCGTGCCCCAAATGATGCCTGAGGAACAACTTCACAAGACGCAAGCTCTTATCCCGCTGCTGACCCGGGAAACGCAGCACGCTCAGTTTGTTCGCCGGCCAACTGGCCGCCTGTTGTAAGAGCTTCCACTCGCCTAATGTAAGCGGCAACAAGGGGCCTAAGGCGCCTTGGGAACATGGCGCGCACAGGATCACACCTCGGGGCACACTGAAATACAGCCCCTCGGTGGGGACCTGTCCACAATTCAGGCAGTTGTCCAGATGCAGCCCATAACCCCCCAACTTCAACAGGTGCAGCAAGAAAGCCGGCAACAGCGAACCCGGGGGGTCTCCTCCTTCTAACCGTCGCAGCGCCAGTTCCACCGTGGCAAAGATCTGCACGGTGGCGTCCGGAGGGGCTGCCAGTTCTCCCGCCAGTTCCGCCAGCAGGGCCGCCGCCCCCAAACGGGGGAGGTTCCGACGTACCTCTTGAAAAACCTCCACTGATTCACCCTTCTCGATAAACTCAAGATTGCCTGCATTCCGCCCCGACAAAAAGAACTCCACCCGGCTTAGCGGCTCCAAACAATGAGCGAAGCGCCGGCGACTTTTCCTGGCATGTTTGGCCATTCCCGTCAACCGGCCGCGCGCCGGCGTAAGGAAGGTCACTAAGCGGTCTGCCTCCCCATAATCCTGTACCTTAAGCACAATGGCCGGTGTTCGCCAGGAATTCATGAGCGTAAGCCGTAAGCCGTGAGGTATGAGCCGTAAGTAGTGAATATGAGCTGTATGCTAGCTAAAAATTCTCCCAAAACCCAGGTCAAAAAGGTCGTCAAAAAAAACCTTTTCCCACACTATCCACTGCTCACCGATTACTGAGCACTGCTCATTGCAACTTGTACTTCTCCCGCAGGCGCTGGGACATTTCCCTGAGCCAAGCGTAGGCCAGGGTCACCGTCTGGGTGCGGTCCGGGTTTACCAGACAACAACGGGCCGGACCCAGGAGGCTCTGAGCCAGGAGTTGCTCCCGGTCAATCCCCCCCTGCACCAGCGTTTCCCAGAGGTCTTCCAGATAGGCGGTCAACTGATCCAGATTGGCCTCCCCGAAAGCCTCATACCAAGTGGGAATAATGCCCCAGGAAAGAACGGCCCCCCGGGCCAGAAAACGCTTGATGGCCCCGGCGTAACAACGGATGATCTCGCCGTTGGTAAAGGTGTCCATGGACAAGATGTCCAGATCCCGGTGGAGAAGAAACTCCCAGTCCGGATTGCCGCAGAGATGAATGCCCCGGGGTCGCTGAATCTGCGCGAAGAACCGATCCAGGTCTTCTTTGGCCTTTAGGTCGGTGTAGCCGGACATGGAACTGAAGACAAATTGCAAACCGGGTTCATCGACAAACATGAAAGCATTGGGGTGCTTGCCCTTGAGACGCACCAATTGTGCCTCCACCCGCCGGGCCATGAAATCCATCATCAGCGGCCGCACCTCATCATTAAAGATGATGGGCCGGTCACTTTCATCTAAAATCTTCATCCCGAAACTCACCGGCCCTTCCATCTGCCCGCGCACTGCAATATAGCCGCTCAGATCCAGGTTAAGAAACTTATGGTACACCGCCGAATAAGACGGAGAAATGTCAAAATAATCCAGATCATCCCAATATGCCAGCAGTTGGGGCAACTCCTCATAGAAAGCCGTGGTATCAAAGCGCAAGGTTTTTTCCTCCGGGAAAAGCTGGATACCCGGAAAGTGCTCCGCCGCCTGAACATACATGTCTTCATAAAAACTCAGACGGGGCAGTTGCGGCCAAAAGGGAATGTCCAGCAACAGGGCCAGCTTTAAGGCCGGTTCCACCTCGTCGTGGGGGAGGATACCCATTGCCGTAGTGCGCAGGTTCCCAGGAATAAGAGTCGCCATCGCATCTATTGCTCCCACACCACCTCCCCACAATCCTTCAGGTCATAGCCGCCCAAAGCGGCCACGGCCGCCCGAAACTCCTTGGACCTCATAACCTCCAGCAAGGTCTGAAAACGATAATCTCTAAAGGTGCCGTCCGGCACCACCAGGTCATAGCGCTCCGGCCTCAGGGGGATGAAATCCAGCCCCAGGGCCTTGGCCGCCGCCAGAATTCCCAATCCTACGTCCGCGGTGCCGGAATACACATTCACGGCCACCGCCATGTGAGTGTACTCCTCCCGCTGGTAGCCCCTCACCTGAACGGGATCAAGTTGTTTTTCCTTTAAAAGATAATCCAACAGCAACCGGGTGCCGGCCCCGCGCTGGCGATTGATGAAGCGCACCTCCGGGCGCACCAGGTCCTTGATGCCACTAATCTGTTGGGGATTCCCCGGCCTGACCATCAAACCCTGCTCACGCCAGGCCAGATTTATAAGCTTCAAAGGCATGTCGGCCAGATACTTCCGGATGTATGGGACATTGTAGCTGTTGCTCTCCGGATCATATAGATGGCTGCCCGCCAAATGACACCGCCCCTGGCGCAGCGCCATCAGCCCTCCCTGGCTGCCGATGTGCCCCGAAGAGAGGCGCAAACGGGAATTCCGCCGCCTGAACATAGTGGCCAACAGGTCCAGGGTATTGTCGTGGCTCCCCAAAATCACCAAGGTGCCTTCGATATCTTCAAAAGGTACCAGCAACTCCGCCGCCACCGGCCGGTCCTCCTCCAGGCCTTCGCTGCGGGCTGGTACCAAAAGCAGCCCGTCCGCCTTCACCAAAGAGGTGATGACACCAGCCCCCCGGGGCAAGGGGGTGGCGATGACGCGCTCCCCCACCCGGCCTAAAGTCACCCGGATAAATTCTGTCAAGCCCGGCTTGGAAGGGAGGTTCTGCGCCGGATACACCGGCAGGGTAGGGCGGGGGGGGCGGTTCTTGCCCACCAGACCGGCTATCAAGGGTGCTACAAATTGTTCAAAAGACAACACCGCCGACACCGGGTAGCCAGGATTGCCGATCACCGGCTTGCCCGCCGCAATGCCCAGCAGGGTAGGTTTGCCAGGCATCATGGACACCCCATGCACCAGCACCTCCCCCACCCTGGACACCGCCTGGTAGGTGTAGTCCTCCGTGCCAGCCGACGAGCCGGCGTTGATGATCACCAGGTCGCAGTCAGCCAAGGCCTCCCGAATGGCTTTGCTCAAGGCGTCCGCCTCATCGGGTACGATGGCTTTCACCACCGCCTCCCCACCCGCTTCTTCCACCAGTCCAGCCAAAATCACCGAGTTGAACTCAGGCAGGCAATCGGGGGGGATTCCCTGAGCCGCTTCAAAGACCGGCGTCAGTTCCGAGCCGGTGGGAATGATGGCCACCCGCGGCCGCCGGCGCACCAGCACCCGCGTCACCCCGGCGGCCAACAACGCCCCCTGAGCCCAAGGAGTTATTTCCACCTTCTCGGCCAACACCATCTCACCGGCCACCAGGTCCTCCCCCATGCGCCGTACGTTTTGCCAAGGAAAGACCGCTGCCTCCACTGTAATAGGGTCTGCCTCCGGAGCCGGCACTTGCTCCACCATGATCACCGCATCCGTGCCGGGCGGCAAGGGATGGCCGGTATTGATGGGATAGGCCTCCTGACCCACGGCCAGATAGCGGGGATGCTCAGGAGTGGCTCCAAAGGTACTCGCCGCCGCCACCGCAAAGCCGTCCATGGCGGCCTGATGCATTGTCGGCGACGACCACCGGGCCCAAACCGGAGTCGCAGTCACCCGGCCTCTGGCCGCCACGGTGGCAATCTCTTCGGGGGCCAACATGGTGTCCAGATCGAACCGGGAGAAAAAAAGCTCCCGCGCCTCTGCCACCGTCTTCAAACGCAAATAAATGTGCCGCTTCATAAACTCTGCTCAAAAAAGTTGAAAGTTTCCGAATGAGCACTACCTAAACCTCACAGCTGGCCGGCGGCTGGTTTCTTCAGGCTCTGCAACAAGTCCGTCACCGACCAAGCGTTGATGATATCGGCCTTCTCCGCCCAGCCCCGCCGGGCTTGGCCCAACCCATAAATCATCAGGTTGAGCTGGTCGATCTGGTGAGCGTCCGTGCTGATGACCATCCTGATGCCCATCTCTTTGGCCCGGCGAATGTTCAGGTCGTTTAAGTCCAGCCGCTCCGGATAGGAATTGATTTCCAGCACCGTGCCCGTATCCCTGGCTACCGTAAGGATCGTCTCCAAATCAATGGCGTATTCATCACGCCGCTTGATGATTCTTCCGGTAGGGTGCGAAATGATGTCCACATGAGGATTCTGCATGGCCGTAACCAACCGGGCGGTCATCTGCTCCCGGTTCATCTTAAAGTGTGAGTGGATGCCGGCGATGACAAAGTCCAGTTGGGCCAGCACCTCATCAACAATGTCGATGGCGCCGTCGGCCATGATGTTGGCTTCGCAGCCTTTGAGCAAGCGGAAGGAGAGCCCGGCTTTTTCAAAGCTTCGGTTCAGGCGGTCAATTTCCAGGTTGCGGGCCAGGAGCGCTTCTTCATCCAGACCCCGCTCAATCTTCAGGAATTTGGTGTGGTCGGCGATGCCGATATATTCATAACCCAAACGCTGGCCGGCGGCCGCAATCTCTGCCAGGGAATTAGCCCCGCCGTCCCAATCAGAGTGCACGTGCAAATCACCTCTGATGTCCTGGTAGCCGATCAGGGCCGGCAACCGACCGGCACGAGCGGCGGCGATTTCTCCCCGGTCTTCCCTCAGCTCCGGCGGAATATAGGGCAGCCCCAGGGCGTGGTAAACCTCCTCCTCAGAGGTGGCGGCCACGGCCTCGGATCCTTTAAAGAGCCCGTATTCGCTGAGCTTCAGACCCTGGTCGAGGGCAATCTTGCGCAAGGCGATATTGTGCTCCTTGGAGCCGGTGAAATATTGCAGCGCCGCGCCGTAACTCTGAGCCGGAATAACCCTGAGGTCCATGTCCAAACCTTGTTGCAGGCGCACCGAAGCCTTGGTCCCTCCCTTGCCCCACACCTTCACCACTCCTGGCAGGGAGACAAAAAAGTCCATGACTTTGGCCGGTTCTGCCGAGATGGCCAGAAAATCCACGTCGCCGATGGTCTCCTTCATGCGCCGTAAAGACCCGGCCGTGCTGACCGTGGTCACCTCCGGCAACGCCTCCAATTTGGCCAGCACCCCTTGAGCTATGGGTAAAATTTCGCCCAGGAGAAACCTGCCGGTGCTTCTCTTCAAAAATTCGATTGCCTCCAGGATGTTCTCTTCCGTCTTGTCGCCGAAACCGAAAAGGGGAGCGATCTTATGGCTCCGGGCAGCTTCCTCCAGCTCCTCCAGGGTGGTAACCCCCAGCTTCTCGTAAAGCACCTTCGCCTTCTTAGGACCCATACCCTCCACCCGAATGATGGCGTCCAAATCGATGGGCAACTTCCGTTTGAACTCCTCATAGTAGGCGATCTTGCCGCTGGTAAGATATTCTTCGATCTTGCTTGCGATGCTCTCTCCCACCCCGGGGATGGCCCTCAGACCCTTGAGGCCGCTTCGGCGGTACACCTCCCCCACATCTTCCTGCAAGGCAGCCAGGGTCAGGGCGGCCTTCTGGTAAGCATAGGGCTTGAACCTAACCCCCTCCATCTCCAGGTATTCAGCAATCTCCCCGAAGATCCTGGCCAACTCCTGATTTTTCATACCCAGCCCTCCTTCAGGCCCTAAAGGCTGCCGCTGGCAATAAAACTTTCCAACGCCGCGAAAATCTCTGGGTTGCCGTTGAACGACTGTTCCTCGAGACAACGCCGAAAATCCGGCAGCTTGGACTCAAAAGCCGCCACCAACCCCGGCGACGGCTTAAAATCAAGACAATAAGACCCGTAACCCAGATGTTCCAGGTAAAAGGCGTTGATAAACTGCTCAAAGGCGTCTTTGATGGGAAAGGCAAACACCGGCTTGCCGTAATACAGGGCTTCAGAAATGAGCGAGTGGCTGCCGCCGCATACCACGTAAGCACAGGAGGCCAGATCATCTAAAAACCCGTCTTCCGAGGTCGGCTTGAAAATCAAATTGCCCTCCTGTTTGTCCAGATTAAAGCCATAGACATAAACCGGCCGGGGGATGCTGCTCAGGAAGGGGAAAAACCGCTGAAAGGTCGAATAGCCTTGGTAGGCCACCACATGCTCCCCCGGCCTGGGTTGCCGGGCCAACACACCGGCCCGAAGCAGAGGTGAGGCCAGCTTCAGATTCATGAGTCCCTTTTTTACCGGCGGCCGGAAAAAAGAGGTCACCAGGTATTGGGAGGCAAAACTATACAGGCACCTGATGATCAGATAGGTGGTCAGGTAACTCAGGCGCTGGCTGCGGGGCACCGAGGGATGCCGGCAGGCGGTAATCACATGCTGATGGTCTATATTTAGGCAGGGTAGTCCCAGACGGCGGCAGGCCAGCGGCAGAAAAAGTTCATAGTCCGCTAGAACGGCGTCAGGACGTATCTGCTCCACAACCTTTATATATCGTCCCACCAGGCGCCGCCAGCCGACGGCAGCTTTGACATTGCTCCGTAGTGTGGCGACCGGCCGCACCCGCTGCTGGTGCACCACCGTGACCAAACTGGCGAGCTCCACCACTGGGAACTCCCGGCCCAAAATCGCCGCGCCCGTGCCGTGGCTGATGAACCAAAAGTCGTGCTGCCGAAAGTGCCGGGCAATGGTCAGAGCCCGCACCGCATGCCCATGGCCGGTGCCGTGCACTGCAAAAAGTATCCGGGACATGACCCTTTTGTCTTCCAACCCGGACTTGCCCCTACGGGCCAAGACCAGAGTTTTTGGATGGGCACGGGCCAAGAATCACCAGCTTGCTTTCCAGGGGTCGAAATAGGGCCGAGTAAACCAGTCATGCAATTCCGGCTCGAACCATTCCCTAAGGAAGTCGTCCAGCTGGCGGGGGTCTTCCCATAGATAAATCTCTTGAGCCTGCAAAGTAAGCAAGCCTTTCCGGTCTCCCAAAACCACTCCTGCAACCGTTACCTTGCGCCGGGGGATATAAGCATCCGGGTCCAGCCAACAGAGGCTGACTACCTGGAAAAAACCGTCCTCGCGGGCGTCATCCACCGGCCGTTGGCGGGAGTCCAGCGCCTTTTGTGCCACCAGCAAAACACTGTTGCCGTCCTTGAGCGTGACGGAGACTACCTCCCCGCCCAGGATCACTGTCTTGCCCTGATAGAGACCGGGATTCTCCTTCAGGGCCCTAAATCGAACGTCCGGCTCACTCTGACGCACCAGCGCCTGAGAAATGGGAGCGCATCCCCAAATAAATACCAGGATACTTAGAAGAAGCCAAACGCGCTTGAACATATCAGACGGAAGTCGATAAATAGTAACCAGAAAAGATTTCAACCCCATATGGTTTTTTTACCTCATTTCCCTGGTAAAAACAACTGAACCACTAGTTTTGTAGTGTGAATTACTACCCGCGGCGGGAGGGCCGGAGAAGAGCCTTTACCCAGAGACGCTTTCCTATCACTCCATGGAAGAGCCACTCTTATTTTTCTCCACCCTTAAAAAGTTCAGGGAAAGTTAGTGTCGTTTTTGGAAGATGCCTTTATAGGCCTAGGCATTATAAAATTTCGTAGACAGGATGGCTAAAGTTAGCCATGAAGATTTCAAAGCCGGGAGGCCAGACTGGCAAGAAAAGCGGGTAAGAGTTCCCCGGCTTGGCCGTGGAAAGCAAAGTCGCAGTGTCGCGTCAAGGGGGTGGGCTCCAGGTTGAATTCCGCTAGGCAGGCGCCGGCGCGTTTGGCCCAGAGGGCAAAAGAGGCGGCGGGCTGCACTACGGCGGAGGTACCCACCACCAGCATGACCTGGGCGTGTTGTGCCGCCTCGCTGGCAGCAACCAGACGCTCGGCGTCCAGGGCTTCGCCGAACCAGACGACGTTGGGGCGCAGCAGGCCGCCACAGGAAGGGCAGCGGGGCAGGGGAGGTAGATCCAGACGCCGCTCCACAGTGACGGCCTGGCAAACGGTGCAGCGCACTTCCCAGATGCTGCCATGGATTTCGATGAGGCGGCGGGAACCGGCCAAGGCATGCAGGCCGTCAACGTTCTGTGTCAGCAGGGTGAAATCAGGACTCCTGGCTTCCAGGGCGACCAAGGCATGGTGCGCCGGATTGGGCCGCGCCTGGGCGATGAGGGTGCGCCGCCAGTGATACCATTCCCAGACCAGTTCCGGCTCCCGGGCAAAGGCCTGGGGGGTGGCCAAATCTTCGGGGCGGTAATGGCGCCACAGGCCCCCAGATCCCCGAAAGGTGGGAATGCCGCTTTCGTGGGAAACGCCGGCCCCGGTGAGGACCACCACACGCTGGGGGATCTGGAGGAGGCCGGCCAGAGCCTGGAGGTCAGAAGAGTGGGGCATGGCATTTAATGATTCAGTGATTATTCAACCGGGAGCCGTAAGCTCGCTCTGGATTTTGAAATAAAACTGTTTTCACTACCATTAGACTATTCGGACAGAATTGGACTGACACCGTTTTCTCAGTGGCTTAGGCCTCTAAGTCCGAGAGAAGAACTCCCCGTTACCAGGGCTGTTCTTTTTGCGGGTAAGGTGGGAAAATTGACCAGCCATAATCGGCGAAGATCAATTCTTCGGGATAAAATGAACCCGTTTCAATCTTCACCAATCTCATCGCTCATTCTTTTAACAGAGTTTGGTTCGGTATCTCCTCAGCATACTGGCCAAACCATGCTAGCGCCGGTGATCCTGACTCCATCCGAGCCAACCGCCATAACACCCACAACAGGCCACCCAGGAAGAAAGCCGTCCCGCCAATAACAGGCAGCGAAATCCATCCCATGATTACCCTCCTTTTAACTGCTAGGTCGGTTGACCGAGGGCAAAACTTTAAACTGATTTTAAAATTTTCTCCAAGGCAGAGTAATTTCGCCAACTTCTGGTCGAAGATGATTGCAATCTTCTCTTCGGAGTGCGCTTTGTTCCAATAAGTTTAGGGAACTACTATTGCATCGCCCGATATTGGCTTTTTAACCGCTCCAGAAGAAACTCAAAGGATTTACTCTGAATAGTCTTGGCAAACTGGCTCTTATAGTTATTAAGAATGCTCACACCGTCCACGATGACGTCATATAATAGCCAGCCATGTGAGTTTTGGTGGAGAAGGTAATCCACTGGGATGGTTTCATTGGTGCGGATCAAGGTGGTATTCACCCTGGCTTGGCTCCCCTGCCGGATTTCCTGATGATAATTTACCGTCTCTTTTTTGAGAAAATTCAACACCAGACGGGTATAGGAATCCTGGAAGAGGTAACTGAAAACTTTGGTAAATTCCGGGCGCTGCCCGGAGCTGAGGCGGCCATAAGCGGACCCCAGGGAGCTCTTGGCCATATGGGGAAAGTCAAAGCTTTTTTGAATAATCTCACGGATGGCCTGGGCACGGGCCTGCTCATGGGCGGCGCCGGCCAAAGCGGGATCGTTTTGGATGGCAAGTACGCGATCCATGATGCCCTTGACAAATGAAGTGGGACCAGAGGCTAGGGCATAAGAGCGCCAGAGACAGCCAACCAATAGAACCATGACAAAGAGAGCGTAGCGTCTGATCATGTCTGTTCTTTTCCTACGAACTTTGACAGCCAACGTCGGAACTCAAAGATGTGGTAGGGGGCCAATAGCGGGCTGCGCTGCCGGCCTTCCAGGAGGCGCAGGAAAGCAGGAAGAACGCTCACGGAAGCCAAAAGTACACTGAGACTGCCCACAGTGGCCAACAGCCCCAGGCTGAAGGTGCCCCGATGGCCTGACACCATCAAGCTGCCGAAGCCCACGGTGGTGGTTAGGGCGGATAAAATCACACCCTTGGCGGTGCTGGCCGGCAAAGTGATAGCTCGAGCCGATTCCTCCTGCATCCAACGCACCACGATAATGATGCCGAATTCAATGGCTTCCCCCAGAATAAGAGGCAGAAAAAGGACGTTGGCCTGATTGAAGGGGATATTCAGAAGCCACATCAGGTTAATGGTCCAACCTGTCCCGAGGGCCAAGGGGAGCAGGGCCAATAAGGTCATTTTGACGCTGCGGAAGAGCAGAAAAAGCAGGATAGTAATGGCCGCCAGAGCCATACCGGCCGCCCACAAACAGGCATTGCGGAAGGCCAGGGTGAAGACGTGCAGGAGCACCGGGTCTCCTACCACCTTGGCGTCCACACTGCGCATGTCTTGAACAAACCTCGCCAGCGGGGTAGGGTCCCAGATGTCCTGTGCCGGGAACACCCGGATAAGGTAGTTTCCCAACTGACTGACGAAACGCTTCCGGACATCTTCGGGCAAATCTTCTATGCGGGGGGCCGGCGAAGTGACATTATTCTTCAGAAATTCCCATTTATCTTTCAAATCAAGAAAAAATTTCTGCCCAAAGGCGGCCAACCGCCCGCCCACTTCCTGTCGGTTCGGAGAATTCAATAGGGTAACAATTTGGGTCAACAGGCGGTTGGCCTCCTTGACCTGATCCAGGGTGCTTTTATCTTCCGGTCGCCAGTCAGCCGCTTCTGCCTGTTCCAGTTTGAAGTGCATCCGTCCCAAGATATTGGCCAATTCCTGGGGAGTACAGGAGCCGGGGAAGGCCGCTGGAAAGTCAATGTCGCCCAAAATCTCGGCCAATTCTTGCCGGAGCGGCATCTTGGCTGCGGTGTCAGCCGGCAGAAAAGACAAGATGGACTCCACATGGGAGACGGTGGGGAGCTTTTTCAGAGCAGCGGATTTTTCCTGAAGCTCTTGAAGGCTTGCGGCTTTCAAGGCCCCGTAGGAGGTGGAATAGCGAGAGTCCTGGAGAAGCTTCAACTCCCACTCCACTGACTCGGTTTTTTGATTCTGCAAGTGCAGGGGATTTAGATCAAAGGGGACCTGCCAGAGACTGACACCACCCAGGGCCATTAAGCTTACCCCCAAGAGCACCAACCACCCGGGTCGACGCCACCGCAGAGCCAGAAAGGGGCGGGGTTGACCAACGCACTCCTTCTCGATCTCCAGGATTGTGCAGCGCTCCGTAACAATGACCAGACAGGGGAGCAGCACCAGGGTGGCCGCCAGCATGATTAAAACCCCGAGGGTAAGAATCAGTCCCAGCTCTGCCAAGCCTTTGAAACCGGTGAACACCAAGGGAAAAAAAGAGACGGCGGCAGCCAAGGCGGCATAAATGATACCCGGGGTGGCCCTTCTTAAAGTGCAGGTCAGATTCTCGGCGTTGCTTCGTCCGCCCTGGGTCTGCTCCTCCTCCAAACGGCAAAACCAGTGGATGCCGTAATCAATAGTCAGACCCAACATCAACGGCGCAAACACTATGGACAAGAGATTGAGATGGCCAATGGCCAAGGTGACCAGGCCGAAGGTCCAACAAAGGCCAATTAACAAGACGACACACTCTAACAGCGTCCTTTTTAAGCTGCGGAGAAAAATTACCAGCAAGACCATCTGACCCACCAGGGAGAGCCAGGTCGCCAAGCTGATATCGCTTAAGGCACTGGTCATCTCATCAGCTTCCAGTGCCAAAGGGCCGGTCACCCCGGCCTTGACCTCTGGGAAGCGCTCCTTCACCTGCGCCACCACCCGGCGCAAAACCTTGACCGCTCGGCTGGAACCGGTGTAGCTTTCTTCCTCCGGCGTCACCAGAACCAGTAGGTATTTATCGTTCTCCGTAAAAAAATACCCGGCGGAACTGAGGTCCTCCAGCTCTTTGGGAAAGAAGGTCGAGAAGGGGGAAGCATAAGGTTTAGCCCCTTCCAGGGAGTCATAAAGGCGACTAAGTGTGGCATTGAGCAGACCAAGATCAGGGAGCTTTTCCTGCTCCTGATCTTCACCCAGAAAACCCGTGAAGAGCTCATTGATCATAGCGCCTGTGAGCTCTTCGTTGACTATCTGGAAAAAGCGCAACAGGGAAGGCTCAGCTGCCAATGAGGCGAGAACCTCGCGATGCTCTTCCAGCTTGCGGATAATTTCCTGTAACTGGGCCGGTTCAAGATACAACAGGGCCCAATGCTTTAAGCTATCAGGATGCAGGCGATAAAAAAGTTCGGGGAACTGGATGGGGTACTTGTGCCGTAACTCCTCGGCCAAGGCTTCGGCGAAGGCTATCGACGGACTGGGATGGCCGTTCTCCACCACCACCACCAGACCGTCTCGGCAGCCGAATTCTTGATCCAACTTCTCAGCTTGGAGAATCAGACGCTGGTCACTGGCCACCAGATCGCTGCGGCTGGTGCGGAAAGAAAGATAATTGAGGGCACAATAGACCGACAGGACAGCCAGGATCAAGGCCAACCCAATGATCAACCAGGCCCCCCGGCTCATTACCCGTATGAAAGACATACAGGTATGACGAAGTCCATTTTTCTGCGTCAAGGTTTTTCCGTTAAGGGAAGAACTCAGAAAGGCAGCCGGCTCAGAAGATAACCGTGGCGACGATCAAGCCCCTGAACTCGTTAGGGACCGCTGGCGATTTCCCCCACCTTGGCTCCCCCTCCTTGTTTCTCCCCACTGTTAAGATTATTATTTGAAAATAACAGGTTCTTAACAATTAGATGCTTATACTAAAAATTTTATTTAAAAAATAACACCGGTCAAGAAATTTTTCCGCCGCGCCTACTGTCCGGCCTTCCAATCGGGTTTTCGGCATTTAGCTGTAAATTATTAAAATAATTTTTAGATCTAAGGATAGATCAAATGGATGAGCCTGAGCAGGCTGGGAAATGGTGGTAGCAGGCATTTTCGGAACCGGCCACCGGATAGTCCAAATTTTTCTATTTTCTTCTAAGAACTCAATTCTCTGAAAAAATCATTTGGAGTCTTGATTCCATAGAAAAGAAAATTAATATTATATAGTAAAAGATATTAAAAAAAGGGAATAGAACATGGTCAAGATCGAACGAATTCCTGGGGGACTTGGAGTGGATGGTTTGGAGCTGCGACGCGGCAAGTGTGGTTGCGGTGGCGGCGGTTTGGATTGTTGCTTCACCTATTCTAAGGTAAAAAGGGAAGGTGATACCATCATCTATGAAGGTAAAGCCACTGCTCCTTCTACTCAGCAGAACTTCGAATGGGGCTACCGGGTGCACAAGGATAACGTGGTGGTGGTGGTGAAAATGGAGGATACCAAAGACAACAAGGATTTTTTTGCCGGCAGCTATCCACCCTCCATTGAAGCCTGGGTAGAGAGAGGCTGGCAGGTGGACGAAAATTATGAGCGTCCATTGGAAAATTAAGGCAGGGCGCTGAAAACACGAAAGACCTGCCTCTGCATGCAATGCAACACTTTTTAAACCGCGCCAGTCAGCGATCTTATCCCAGAGTGTTGCGGCAGACGCATGAACGAAATGGACTAGGGTTATACTGCCCTGGTTGGCGGCAGAAAAAATACCTCTTTGTTTTACCATGGCAAGGGGGACTTTTTCTCCCAACAGGGGTTAGCGAAAAGCGGTTACGGATAAGCCTTTTCACTTTACACCCCAAACCTTGTCACAAATGTGATGTCGGTATCGGGAGAGGCTTACGACAAGAAAATTTCAACCCTGGGGCGGCGAGGTTTACTGATTCTGACCAATTAGTATAACAGCAAAAGTCTTACCAATCTCAGAATCTTGAGACAACATTCCACCGCCCCTGGGTCATGAAGATTTTCGGGAGTCCCCAGCTTGGTTGTATTGATGAGTTTGTCAGTTTGATCTGGCCTTTTTCCCGGAAAACAATTAGGGAACCGTGGTCAGAAATCCACCTTGTGGGCAAAAGTCTCTATCACCGGCTAGCCATACCATCGCCGAGCATGGAAAATGATATGGTTGGTGGACACCAGGCAGAGACCCTTAACCGGTCAGGTTCACTTCACCGAATCCTTCAACTGCTTCCCAGGTTTAAATTTTACTACTTTGGTTGCAGGAATTTTAATGGGTTTACCGGTTTGGGGATTACGTCCCTCCCTGGCCTTCCTCTCTGTCACCACGAAGGTGCCGAAGCCCGCCATCGCCAAACGGCCATCTTTCTTCAAGGCGTCCGTGACTACCTGAATCATCGCGTTCAGAGCTTTTTCCGCCTCAACTTTTTTAATCTGGGCCTCTCCCGCCACCTGGGCAATAAGCTCTCCCTTGGTCATATCTTCCCCCTCTTGGTAATTTTAACAGAAGTAGTTGATATTCCCTGAAACTTGCTATTACCAGACCGTCGCCTTCGTATTCTTATGCTTTTTTTCATACCCCCTTTAAAAGATTTCCCTTCCTAAGGTTTTCGGTGAACTGTGGCCAACTCCTCAATTAACGTGCAGTTCCCCCTTGATAGCATAAAATAGTCAGCCATGACAATAAAAAATTAAGGGATAGTCAGGTTTTTCTAAGAATTATCTTCTTTCTCACCGTCGCGCTTGGCGAAGCAGGAAGAAAGCCAATACAACCATGGCGCCGTGAGGCAGCCAAACTGCCCAGAAAACCGGCCAACGGTCAGCTTGGGCCAAGGAGGTGCCAAAACCCATCAACAACCAGTATCCAAATAGGAGAACCAGAGCCAGGGCAACTGTGGCCGAGAGATAGATTTTTTCCTGTCTTAAAGCCAGCCCCAGCCCCATGAGAGTTAAAATAATGGGTATCAGACCTTGGGAGAGGCGATTTTGTTTTTCCACCCGGTAGGAAGTGGACTTATAGTTATCACGTTCCAGACGTCTGATCATGTTGGTCAATTCTATCAGATTCATCTCACTGACCTTCTTTTCTAAGGCCCTGAAATCCTCAGGTCGTTCCGTCAGAACCAAATCAAATTCCTGAAATTTTCTCCTCGAGTCTCCCTCAGTAGGAGGGAAATTCTGGAGAAAACCTTGTGATAAGCGCCAAAAATTACCCTGCCACTGGGCCTTTTTGGCGCTGATGACCTGAGTCAGATGAAAGTCCCGATTGAAAAAGTATATTCTCACCCCTTCCAAGACCTGGAGGTCCTTGCGAAATAAAAGAATATTAAAGATTGCCTGGTCGCCTTTGTACCAGAACTGCTCCAGATTTACGAGGCTGCGGGCTGGCTTTTTCAATACCTGGGTCTCCCAGAAGCTGTTCAGTCTGGCTTGGCTCCAAGGGATCACGAAAGCATTGCAAAATAACAGAACACCGCCCGCCAGGATGCCTACCGTCAGGATGGGCCGGGCCACTTGGACGATATCCAGACCGGCGGTCTTGATGGCCATAATTTCCTGGGACCCCCCCAACAGGCCAAAAGTCAGGATGACAGCCAACAGCAGGGCGATGGGTAATACCCATCCCAAGGCGAAGGGAATTTTCAGAGCGAGGTAAAGAGAGAGATGCCCGGCTCCCAGTGCAGCACGGGTCAGCTTATCAATCTTTTCAAAGAAATCTACAATCAGAAAAATGGCAAGGAAAGCTCCCAAGGTCATACCCAGGAGCTTGAGAAATTCCCGGCTCAGATAGTTCTCCAGCAACCGGGGACGAAAAATAGGAAATGTTCTCATTCCCCGGTGCTGTCCAGCGGCCCGTATTGCTCAAGGCGCCAAAGCTTCAAACGTTCCAGTAACTGATAAGTGATCCTAAGTTGACAAGGGGAACGTCCCAACTGGACCGCCGGCTTGTTGAGGCCATGAAAGTCTGAACCGCCGGTAACCAGCAAGCCCAACTCCCGAGCTAACCTCAGGTATAGCGCTTCTTGTTCCTGGGAGTGTTCCGGATAAAATACCTCCAGGCCGGCCAGTCCCACATCCTTAAGCTCCTGGAGGAAAGCTTTCAAGGCCTTAGGTGAGTTCAGACCTAAGGTAAAGGGATGAGCAAGAACAGGGACACCCTGGGCCTCCTGGATCATGACGATGGCCTCTTCCGGCGGAAAGCGGAACTTGCTGACATGAGCCAAGCCGCCTTGACGCAGATAGAGGTCAAAGGCGTCCTGGACGTTGGCTACATAGCCTCCTTCATACAGAGCCCGGGCTATATGGGGCCGGCCGATTTGGCCGCCGCCGGAGAGGTAACTCACCTGCGCCATGGTTATAGGAATCCCCAACTTGTTCAGTTTGGCGATGATCTGGGGGTTTCGGTCGGCCCGGGCCTTTTTCAACACCGCCAAGCGGTCTGCCAACCGACCGGAGGTGTAATTCACGAAATAGCCGAGAATATGCATGGTGCCGTCAGGAAAGCGGGCACTGATCTCTATACCCGGAACGACCTCCAAACCCACCCTCTTCCCAGCAGCCACTGCTTCCGCCACCCCATCCACGGTATCATGGTCAGTGAGGGCAATGGCTTTAAGACCTCGCTCCTTGGCCAGACGCACTACCTCGGTAGGACTGAGTGAGCCGTCCGAGGCGGTGGAGTGAATGTGCAGATCAATCAAGATGGTTCCGTGTTGCGAGTTTTTGGTTGGGGGCATGGTCTAATGGCTTGGTTTTAACAGAAAACGTCTTTGGTTCAGCCGTTTATTAGATCAATCATCTCCCGTACTGCCCTTTCCAGCCCCACTAATATGGCCCGCGCCATAATGGCGTGGCCGATGGAGAACTCCTCAAACTCCTGACGTCCCCGGAAGCGCTTGATGTTGCGATAATTAAGGCCGTGGCCGCATTTTACCCGCAAACCCAGAGTTCTGGCATGTCGGGCGGCGTCCAGAAGCTCGTCGAACAATTTCTGAGCCTGGACTTCATCTCTGGCCTCGGCATAAGCGCCAGTATGCAGCTCCACCCACATGGCCCCCACTTCTTTGGCGGCGTTTATCTGTTGGGGAGTGGGATCGATGAACAAGCTCACTCTTATCCCATCTTCTTTGAGCTGCTTGAGATAGTCGCGTAGCATCTTTTGGTTGCCCACGACGTTCAGGCCGCCCTCCGTGGTTAGTTCCTGGCGCTTCTCCGGCACCAAAGTAACGACATCCGGTTTAACTGTCCGAGCAATTTCCAACATTTCCCGGGTGGCCGCCATTTCCAAATTAAGATGAGTTTTCACCGTCTGGCGCAAGAGCTTGAGATCGCGGTCCTGAATATGTCGCCGGTCTTCGCGGAGATGGACAATAATGCCGTCCGCCCCCGCGAGTTCGGCCAGGGCCGCGGCAGTTACCGGGTCGGGCTCGTCTATCAGACGGGCTTGCCGCAGGGTGGCCACATGATCAACATTCACTTCCAGTCTGGGCACGATTGCACCTCACTTATTCCGATTCTTATCAGCATTGCATCCCTTTCATTACTAAGAACTCAAGGCTCAGGACTTTTAACTATTTTCAGCAGGTCCCAAGTCTTCTCCTCCATGGCGTTAGCTTCTTGAGGATCGTGGTGATCATAACCCAGAAGATGCAGAATGCCATGGATCAGATAATAATCCAGCATCTCGTCGATGGGCCAGCCATAATCCTGAGCCTGCCTGGCTGCGGTAGGCAATGAAATAACCACTTCACCCAACAGACAGGGCACGCCTTCAAATGGGGGGCTGTCATCCAACGGAAAGGCAATGACATTGGTAGGGCCGCGCCTCCCAAAAGTTTCCCGGTTAAGGCGCGCCATCGCCCGATCTCCCAGGAGGGTCAGACTCAAATCTGAGTCACTCCTGTCCAAGGCGCTTAAGATCTTCCCGGTTTTTCTCCTGAGGGTCTCTAAATTTACCGTTACTTTTCTTTGACGGTTGCTTATCCAGATCGTCATTGGTCTTTTTCTTGTCCGGGGGTGTGGGGTAACTGATGCGCTGGTGGAAGATACCGCTCAGGATTTTGTTGCAGCTTTTGGCGATGAGGTGTAATTCCCGGAGAGTAAGCTCGCATTCGTCCAACTGGCCGTCGGCAAAAGCGTTGTTGATGATCTTCTGTACCAGTCCCTGGATGCGGGCCGGCGTGGGTTCATCCAGAGTCTTGGAAGCAGCTTCCACCTGATCGGCAATCAGCACCAGTCCTGCCTCTTTAGTTTGGGGCCGTGGACCAGGGTAGCGATAGTCGTCAAAGTTTATCAGGTTGGGGTTGGCAGCCTGCTGCTTGGCCTTGTGATAAAAATAACTGATGAGGCATCGGCCATGGTGCTGTTGAATGATGTCGATGATGCGGTCTCCCAGTTTATGTTTGTGAGCCAGCTCCACTCCGTCTTTGATGTGAGAGATCAAAATGAGGCTGCTCATGGAAGGGGCAAGTTTTTCATGTTTGTTCTCCCCTCCGAACTGGTTTTCCACAAAATAAGCCGGTTTCTTGATTTTCCCAATGTCGTGGTAATATGCCGCGGCTTTGGCCAACAAAGGGTTGGCCCCGATGGCCTCGGCGGCAGCTTCCACCATTTGCCCCACCACCAGAGAATGATGGTAGGTCCCTGGGGCCACCAGCATTAATTCTCTCAGGACCGGCTGATCAAGGTTGAGCAATTCCTGTAAGCGGAAATTGGAGGCGTAGCCGAAGCTGGTTTCGATTACTGGTGTTAGACCCAGAGCCAAGATGCCGGTGATCAGACCGCCGCTTAGGGCCAAAGCCTGCCCAGTCAGAAAATCCAGGGCGGTAAAAGGATACTCCAAGAATTTGAGCGCCGTGAGCATGAAAAGATTGATCAGAGAGATGAATAACCCAGTGATGAGCAGGGCGCTGCGTTGACGAAAGCGCTTGACCCACCAGACGCCGGTAAAACAGGCAGTCACGTAATATAAAAAGAGAGGGAAAGGCTTCTCCAACGGAAAAACGGAGAGAGTGGCGGCCAGGAAAGAAAAGGCCAAGCTGGTCTCCAGACCAAGAAACATGGCGACAAATATGGCGAAAAGCCCGATGGGATGAGCGTACACCAGGTTTTGCCCCACTTCCGGAAAAGCCAGGGACAGGTACGCGCCGATCTTAACAAATCCTTGATTGAGGAGGGTGCAGACCAGAAGCAATACCGCCAGAAAGGCGAGGTCCCGGAGTCGGAGGGGGTTGCGACGGAAGGTCTGCGTGGTTAGATAATAGGCCAATCCCAACAACAGGCTGACGCTGACGAAAATCCCCAGGAAGATGAGGATACCCTGATTTTTGGGGGAGTTCAGTCTTTGAGCCTTGAGTTTGGCCAGCGTGAGGGGGGTTACCCGCTCCCCCTGGCGTACGATGGCTTCCCCTTTCCTGACCTTGAAATATGTGGCCTTCAACTCCCTCAGACTGGCCCTTTGGCGCTCCTGAGTTTCCGCTACATTGGGAGAGACGTTGGGAACCATGAGATACTGGATCATGTCGCATACCAGCCAGCGGTCAGTGGGGGAAAAATCCGCGGCCACCTCCCGACAGTATGCGGCTATTGGCTGGCGGATTTCTTCCAGGCTGGTAAAGGGATATGGTGGGGAGAGCTTCTGCTCCTGGCGGGAGGGCAACTGCCGGAGCATGATCTGCCGCCCCTCCAGGCCGGGGAGAATGGAACTGCTGATCACTCCACGCTGGAAAAACTGTCTCAGGACCTGGTTCACCAACAGCTCGTGAGTGGGGGAAAACTCGGCTTTGGCCAACAGGTAGAAGGTGGAGTTGGGTAAACTGACTCCTAATAACCTGTCAAACTCCGGTTTCTGCTTTAACAGCTCTTTATAAAGCACGGAAAATTTGGGCTTTTGCTTTTTTGTCGGTTCATCCGGGGCTCCTGCCGGAGATGTCTTGGCAACCAGCTCCTGATATTGCTGGCGCATGAAAGTCAGGGCTTTACCAAGACGCTCCTGCACCCGGCGGAAGGCTTCTTCATCCAGGTCAAAGACTGGTGGTATCTGGGCAAGAAGTTCTTTTTGCCGCTGTCTGGAAGTTTCCACGTCCTCCACCAACAGGTCAGTCGTGGCTCTGACGGTGTGGCGGGCAATATCCCCGACGTTGTAGTTCTCCCACAATTTTTGGGGTTGGGGGGTAAGAATCAGAGCAATGCAGAGGGAAAGACCAAGCAGCAGGATAACTTTACCAAGATTCTGATAATCTTTAAACCAGTGTTTCGGGTCACAGGGCCAGCCGCGCAGCCGGCGGCCACGCCAAAAGCGCCCGTAACCGAATATATGGCCGATTTTTTCCTGAGGGTCTTTCTCAGTCATGATGTTCGCGGTTGATTACATCCAAGCGGGTGCGGCGGCCTTCATAGGCCCGGATAATATCCTGGACCAGGGGATGGCGCACCACGTCCCTCTCAGTAAAGTAAACAAAAGCAATACCTTCCACCCCGGACAAGAGCTGCCGGGCCTCCACCAACCCGGAAGTGACGCCGGCAGGCAGGTCAATCTGGGTTACATCACCAGTGATTACCGCCTTGGCACCAAATCCTAAACGGGTCAGGAACATCAGCATCTGCTCGGAGGTGGTGTTCTGAGCTTCGTCCAGGATCACGAAAGAGTCATTCAGCGTCCGGCCTCGCATGAAGGCCAAGGGAGCTACCTCCACCACCCCCCGTTGCACCAGGCGGGAGGCCTTGTCAAAATCCATCATGTCATGGAGGGCGTCATAGAGGGGTCGCAGATAAGGGTTTACTTTCTCATAAAGGTCGCCCGGCAGAAAGCCTAATTTTTCTCCGGCTTCCACGGCGGGACGGGCCAGGACAATGCGGATAAACTCATGGTTCATCAGAGCCGCTACTGCCATAGCCATGGCCAGATAGGTCTTGCCGGTGCCAGCCGGGCCGATCCCAAAAACCAGATCATGGGAACGCATGGCCTCAATGTAGCGTTTCTGATTGAGACTTTTGGGGGAAATCCGCCGCTTCATGGCGGAGATATAGACAGTGTCCAGAAACAATTCTTTGACCGAGGCTGATTCTTTTTCCTGCAGGATCTTAAGGGCGTACTGGACGTCCTGCGGATGGAGGCCGTAGCCGGCCTGCACCAAGTCATACAACTCCGTCAAGGTCCGCCTGGCCAAGTGCACCTCATCGGCACTCCCTGTCACCGTCACCTGGTTGCCCCGGGCCGACAGTTTCACTCCGAGAGTGCGACCGATGATCTGGAGATGCTGGCCGTGTTCACCAAATAGGGTCTGAGCCAGGGTGTTGTCGGAAAAGTCCAAATGATCGGTTGACATAAGTTGAGGTATTGGCCCTGATGGCCTTCACTCCAAGGGGGGTTTTTCTCCCATGACCTGCCCCGGAACGCAACGCTGCCAGGGCCGGTTGTCAAAATCCAGAAGGACCATCTGCTGCCGAGGACCCAGGAGGAGTTCCCCCTTCTCCAAGGGTATGTTGAGGGAAGGTTTGGAAAAGACGGCAAGCACATGGGAATAGCCGTTGGCGTCTCCCAAACCCCGGTCGTGTTCACAAACCAGGTGCCGGGGAAGGAGGCATTCAATAAACTGCCGCCGATCATTCATTACCCAAGACTCAATGGTGGTCAGGGCAACGGTGGAGCCGAAAATGAAAAAGTTTAACAAACCGGCCCCGATGCCTGTACGGCGCACCTGTTCCACTCCCTGCGACGCCAAGTCCAGAATATCTGTGCCAGCCGTGGTTTGACCTCCAAAAGGAAGCGCAGTATTTTTGTATATCGACGTTTCATTTTACCAAAATTAGAATGTCAAGGAAATTTCTTTTATCAATCGGCTACCTTATTGCGTGAGCTTCTTGAGGCCGACTGGCTACTCCGACTGAAACCGGTTTCTCCTATTTTGCTGGCAGTTGACAGTTAAGACAGGTTATATTTAATTAAATTATAAAAAAGATAATTGTTAGGTTGGTAATGGACCAGGAGTCATCCAGATTGGAGCAACCAGACCAGGCGCCTCCAGAAAAACCGGAGCCGGCAGGCAGGTTCAGACGGTTATTCGGCCGCCTGACGAGCTGGCTGGGAGGGCAAGAATTTCATTATGCCGGCTATCTACCCAGTAAGCCGGGATGGTTGTTGCGTTTTACCCTGGGGCCATTTTTTTCCCAGACCACCATCAACCCCCGCTGCCTGGAAAAGTTGCACCAACTGGATGCCCAGGGGGTGTTGGTATATGTAATGAAATATCGCAGCCACCTGGATTTTCTTTTTTTCAACCGCAGGTACCAGAAGCTGGGAGCCCCCCCACCAGAAGTGGCTTTTGACACCAACTTATGGGTATACCAGCCCTTATCTCATCTAGTGCAGATAATCTCCGCGGCAGTCAATTACTTCACCCGCAGACGGGCTTGGCCCAATCCTTTTCAAGATCGATATTTTCTCAGGATTCTGCAAGAAAAAAGGGCCTCCATGCTCTTTCTGGTGGACCCCGTGGGCTTCCGGCACCGCTTTCTGAAACCACGTGAAGACCCAATCCTCCACCTGTTGGAACTCCAAGGTCAGCTTACATATCCCATTTTCCTGGTGCCGCAATTGGTAATGTACAGTAAAGAGCCTGAACACCAGGATAAGGGCTTGCTGGCCCTTTTCTTTGGCGACCGGGAGAAACCTGGCAAGCTGAGGAAGCTGGCGCTTTGCCTAACCAGGTCCAAGAAGGCGGTGGTGGAGGTGGCCGATGCGATCAATCTTCAGGAGGTGTTGGCAGGGGCGCCTGATGAAGCTCAGTCGTCAGAGTTAGCCCAAAATTTGCGCCGGGAATTAATCCGCCGGTTGGACCAGAAGAGGCGGGTAATCACTGGTCCGGTCATCAAATCACGGGAAGAGTTTCTGGAGCTTACGCTCACCGATCCAGAGCTCACTCGTCTCATGGCAAATCTGGCGGAAACCGAGAAGAAAAAGCTTTCCAAGGTGAAGAAATCCGCTCAGGATTACTTCTGGGAAATCTCTGCGGATTACAGCGTCTTAGTGATCAATTTCATGCATCGCCTGGTTAGCTGGATGTCCCAGAATATCTTTGACGGTGTGGTCTTTGATCTGGAAGGCTTTGAGAAGGTTCGTCAAGCCAACGAGCGGGGCACCTTGATCTTTATTCCTTGCCATAAGAGCCACCTGGATTATTTGCTTCTGAACCACCTAATCTATCATCATAACATGCATCCGCCGCGCATTGCGGCCGGGAAAAATCTGGCTTTCTGGCCGCTTGGTCCCATCTTCCGGAGATCTGGTGCCTTCTTTATCCGCCGCCGCTTCCATGGCGCCAAGCTTTATGCCGAAGTTCTCTATGCTTATATCAAAACCCTTATTAAGACCGGCTACAATCTGGAGGTTTTTATTGAAGGGGGTAGAAGCCGGACCGGTAAGTTGGTGCTGCCCAAGTTGGGCCTGCTTAATATGATCCTGCGGGCTTACATTGAGGGGGCCGCCGCCGACTTGTTCTTTGTGCCTACCTTTATCGGCTACGATCAGGTGCCGGAAGAGAAGGCCTACCTCAAGGAATTGGAGGGGGGAAAAAAAGTAACCGAAAATGTGGAACAACTAGTAAAAGCCCGAAAATTCTTAAAGACCCGCTACGGGCGGGCTTATATTCATTTCAGCGACCCAATTTCTATTGGGGATTACTTGAACCACTACCCTCTTAGCACTACTGACCAATTGGAGAATATCCGCCATCTCAGCCAGGAATTAGGCTTTCAGGTGGTTCAGGCCATCAATCGTATCTCGGTGGTTACACCCTTTGCCCTGGTCTGTGCCGCTCTCCTGACCTACCCCCGTAAAGGAGTTTATCGGCGGGAACTTTGGAGAATCATCCAAGTATTATATGATTTTTTAAAAGCCCAAGGGGCGCCGCTGGCCGACTCCCTGGATAACTTGCCTCAAGCCGTGGAAGACACCTTAGCACTGTGCGAATCCCGGAAACTCATCACCCCCATTGAAAAAGAAGAAGGGGTCACCGATGAACTGGGTCTGGGGGGGTACAGCATTGACGAGACCAAAAGGCCCTTGCTGGAATACTACAAGAATAATATTATTCATTTCTTCCTCCCTGTTTCCATGGCCTCCTTGTCCATCCTGACCGGTCAGGGGTTTGACTTCGAACGGAACCAAGTGGTGGAGGATATCCGTTTCCTGCTGGATTTATTCAAATATGAATTTATTTATGACAGTTTTAATACTGAGCTTCTAGTAGATAAATCCCTGGCCTACTTTATTTCCCGGAGCGTGGTGGTCAGCACAGACCCCCAAGGAACCTGGCACATAGTCTCGGCCTCCGGGCTTAAGGAATTGGCTTATTTTGCCAATCTGCTCTACAACTACCTGGAATCTTATTGGATCGTGTTCCGCTCCATCAAGTATTTGCAGAAAAAACCCCGCAGTGAAAAGGAATTCCTCAAACGTATCCACTCCATCGGGCACAAACTGCACAAAATGGGGGAAGTGGAACGCCCTGAGGCCCTCTCCAAATTGACCTTTCAGAATTCCTTGAAACTTTTTGGCGAAAAGGGCATCGTCCTCAAAAGAAAGCCCATCGGCAAAGGCACCGTCACCTTCAGTCGCCCCGAGGATGAGGACGTTAAGGAATACTACGGGCGACAACTAGCCAGGTTTTTAAGAAGGTAGGCTTTGGGCTGTTGCTATTGCCCATAGGATGGTCAATTCTACAAACCACTTCCTGAATAAGTATTGCTAACCGCCGGTTTGCCGCCCCTAGCCCATAGCGCTAGGCCTAATTGGTTACTTGGCTTCAGTCTCGGAATCGATATTCCTAATGTAAATTTATCTCATTTGTGGGCTTTAAGATTAATCTAAGTCGAATAGGGGTACCACCTGAAAGCGGTCCACATCCACCAGACCCTGGTCGGTCAATTTCAAGGCCGGAATAACTTCCAGAGCCATGAAAGACAAGGCCATGAACGGGTCAGAGAGAACGCCCCCTAGAGACAAATAAGCTCTGGTGAGAGTGTCGTAAGCAGCAGCGACCTCAGCTAAAGAAAGTGGACTGAGCAGGCCGGCGATGGGAAGGGGCAGCTCTGCTAATATCTTCCCCTCCGCCGCCACTGCGAGCCCGCCCTGGAGTTTGATGAGATGATGCAGGGCGGCGAGCATATCATCTTCGCTGGCTCCCACCGCCACTAGATTGTGGCAGTCATGCGCCACCGACGAGGCCAAGGCCCCCTTTTGCAGTCCGAATCCCTGAATTAAGCCTAATCCCACCCTACCACTTCCCTGATGCCGTTCCACCACCGCCATCTTGAGCAGGTCGCGCGCTGGATCGGTGGCCAGCCTCCCCCCTTTAACAGGCGTCGGCAGGATGCGTTTGTCTGTCAGGAGCTGTCCGGGAATCAGACCGATAACTTTCACCCTGGCGGCAGTGGCCGGTGGAAAGAGGGCCTCCCTCAGCAAGGGTTTCACCTTCAGGGGCAAAAAGGGGGGCGGGGGGGTGAGGAATTTCAGGTCCGGACTGAGCCGGCCGTCCTCCACCACCAGATTTCCATCTTTCCACACCCTGTCCACCCGGAAGGTAGTAAGGTCGTCCACCACCACCAGGTCAGCGGCTAGTCCCGGAGCAATGGCGCCACGATCTCGCAAACCAAAATATTCCGCCGGGTTCAGGGTTACCATGGTAACGGCCTGGATAGGCGACAAACCTAAAGACACGGCTTTGCCGAGAAGATGGGTGAGATGACCGGTGGTCAGGAGATAGCCGGGATGACAATCATCCGTCACCAGCAGGGTACGCCTAAGGGTAGCCGACGTGACCACCGCTAGCAGGTCGGCCAGATTTTTGGCCAGACTGCCCTCCCGCAGCATGACGTAAAAACCCAGCCTTAGCTTCTCCCAGGCTTCCTCACTTCGGGAGCATTCGTGCTCGGAGCCGATGCCGGGCAGGCGGTAGGCATTCAACTTCTGACCGGAGAGCAGGGGAGCATGGCCATCGCACGGCCGGTTTGGAAACATGACGATCTTTTCCAAAAGGTCTTTCCCGCCTGCGATTAAACCGGGATAGTTCATAACCTCCGCCAAACCCAGGACTCGGGGGTGATCCCGGTAAGGCTTGAGGTCGGCGGTGGTGAGCACTGCCCCGGAAGTCCCCAACGGAGAGGCCGGAACACACGAGGGCAGCATGAAAAAGATATCCAGAGGCAAACCCTCGCTGGCCGCCAGCAGATAGTCCAAACCTTTCGCCCCCCAAACGTTAGCAATCTCGTGGGGGTCGGACACTATGGTGGTGGTTCCCAGGGGCAACAAGGCCCGGCTCAGTTCTGTTGGGGTAAGCATACTGCTTTCCAGGTGCATATGGCCGTCGATGAGGCCAGGAAGCACATATTTCCCCGACACATCAACTCTGGGACCGCTATACTTTCCTAAGCCGACGATGACGCCGTCATACAATGCAATATCTTGGCACAACCACTCGCCGGTAAACACATTGGCCAACCAGCCGCCGGAGATAACCACCTCGGCGTCCGCTTCACCCCGAGCTACTTTGAGTCTTTTTTGTATCCTGGCCGTGTCCATGATTATTTCTTGTCATCTGGTTTTAATTCTTCAGGTAATTGTTTGGGCTGCCGGAGTCGCCATTCCCGCCGCCAATAGCTAATCATTTATTGCCTGATTCTTCTGACACCAAGGGCAATAAAAAGTGCTCCGGCCGGCCTGCACCAGCCGTTCAATCAGGGCGCCGCATTTCTTGCAGGGCTCACCGGCCCGGCCGTAGACCATCAGCTCAAACTGAAACAAACCGGCTTTTCCTTCACAATTCAAATAATCGTTCACCGTGGTGCCGCCGCGGCGGATAGCCAGGCGCAGTATGCGGCGGGTCGCCATGATAATCCGTTGCCAGTCTCTCAGCGTCAAACGGCTCACGGGTAGGGTAGGGGAAAGCTGCGCGGCAAACATGATCTCACTCGCATAAATATTGCCGATGCCGGTGATGGTGCGGCCATCCAGAAGAAAATTTTTCAATGGGCATTTGCGTCTCCGGCCCATCTCAAGAAGCCATTCAGGCTTCACTCGCCGGGAAAATGGCTCCCGCCCCATCCGCCCCAAAGCTTCCGGAACCTCTCCCGGCGCACAGGCCAGCACCTGTCCAAATCGCCGCACATCTTGATAAAGCAACCAAAAATCGCCTTCCACCTGAAAGCGCAGGTGCACGTGGGGGAATAAAAATTTGTGCAGCTCGACATCGTCGGCGGCCGCCGCCATCTCCACTGCCCGGAGCGAAAATGGTGGGGAAGGCTCACACCCTTTGTGGCCGGAGTCTTCCACCTGCCCGTCGGCGAGAGGCACCAGGGTAGCCCGCCACAGGAGCAACCGCCCAGTCATGCCCAGATGGATGACTAAGGTGGCTCCTCCTTCCAGCTGAAAGAGCAGATATTTACCGCGCCGCTTTAACGCCGTCAGGCGCCGGCCCACCACCAGGCGCTGCAGCCGGAGCAGGGAAGATTCTCGGCGCAGCTTCTTCTCCCCTTTGTGTACGGCCAGAAAGCGGCGTCCCACCAAGCGCGGGGCCAGACCCTGGCGAATGACTTCCACTTCCGGCAGTTCAGGCATAACAAAATACCCTATGGGCAACAGGCAAGAGGTTGGTAATCATTGCTTCGGCATAAAGCTCTCAGCAATGTCATAAAAATGTTATGTGGCTCACATCGCTGCTACTCGTCATTATCATTCTCCTCCTGCACCTGGTCTTTTGGGCGGATTATAAAAAAGTTCGCTCTCTTGCTCAAGAAAATCAGACTTAAATTCGATATTAACCACAAGGGGCAAACCGATTTAACTTACCAGGATTTCTCAGCTCAAAACGGCCCCTCAGGAAGATTTCATAGGCTTGCCCCACGTCACAGATATGCGTACGCCCACCAAAATCTTTCTGGTTTTATTAATCTGCTTTGGCATGACAGAAGTCTTTTCCCCTCTTTCAGCTGCAGCAGAGGAAAGTCAGGCGCTGCACCTTCTCATGGCACTGGACATCTCGGGCAGCATGCGCCGCACCGATCCTTTGCGCCTGTTGCCCAAAGCCGCCACCATCGTAGTGAACCTCCTTGACAGCAGCGATCATCTCGGGATTTTGGCGTTTGAGGGCACCACTAAAATGCTGCTCACCCCCGCTCCTCTGGACGCCGACCGACGCCGGCAGGGGATCAGAGAACTACAGGCTCTGTGTCCACGTGGCCCCTACACCGACCTTTACACTGTCCTGGCCGAGGCCTTGAAAACCTTTGCAGCTGACCCGGCAGAGCACCGCGCCTTATTGCTGATCACAGACGGCCAGATGGACGTGGACCCCAAAAAGGGAGATTCCGCCGCCTTCTCGACCAGATTGGTCCGGGAAATCATCCCTCAATATGCGCAGGCCAAAATCCCCATTTACACCGTGGCCTTTACGACTCGTAGCGATCAGGAGCTGCTTAAGAGCATGGCAGCCGCCACCGGAGGCCGCTTTCTGCTGACGCCCTCGGCCCGGGAGGTCCATCTCGCCTTTACCTGGCTCTATGAGAATCTCAAACATCCTCAGACAGCCCCCATCATCGGTGACCGCTTTCTCATTGACCCCTCGGTTGCTGAAGCAGTCCTCATCGCCGGCCGGGCCCAGATGTGGCAAGCCGTGACCCTCACCAACCCTAATGGAAACCATCTGACCCAGAAAAATCACCCCCCAAACCTCCGGTGGTTTGCCGCTCCTGCCTTTGACCTGGTGACCATCACCCAGCCACAGCCAGGGTTCTGGACTATCAGCGGTGGTGCATCGGGAGAAGGCAAGGTCGTTCTGATGACCGACCTGAAATTGATCTGCCCTTTGCTGCCGGCGGATTTCGGCGCCGATGAAGCACCGCTGGTGGGCGCGGCTTTGGTTGACAAAGGGAAACCGGTGACTACTTCGGAACTTTTGGAAAGCACCAGGTTTTCGGCGGAAATGCGGTTCGAAAATCAAGACCCGCTGACTCTGGAACTAACCCCCCCTTTATCGGAACAGCGGGACATCTGGCCACCGGGAACCATGGTGGGGCGGTTTCCGCCTTTTCATTATACCGGCCAAGCGATAATCAAAGTGACGGCCAAAAGCAAGACTTTTCAACGAGAACAGACATGTACCCTGCCTGTCTCTTTGCCCTGGTACAAGGTCGGCATGGATCCCGGCGCTGCCGGCAAGACAGCCAGTTTAGTATGCCAGCCTTCCCCGGGGCGACGCCTTAAACAGGTCTGGGGGTTGCTCAGCATTCAGTCTCCTGCCGGTGTTGTGGCCGCCACCTTTCTGAAGCCGCCGGATGAAGCCGAATTCATCTGTCCGTTAACGGCCGCTAGCCCTGGCCCCCATGTGGTTGATCTGAGGCTGATGGGCCTCTCTTCTGACGGCAGGCCGCTGTCTTTGCAGCCAGGACCCTGGCGCCTGGACCTGACCGCCTCCGCAGCGCCACCAAAGCCAAGGCCCATCGGCGCACCCTTCTCGCTCGGCAGCTGGCTACCACGACTAAGCAGCCTGAGGGTTTCCCTCCCCAGCTTATCACGCCACTGGTTTTGGCTCGCCGTGGCTTTGGTAATGATCGCCTCCCTCACCAGCTTGGCTCTCCCTTTTTATCTGCGGCGAGCGCGGCGCCCCAGCGTTGAGGCAGGGGAAAAGACGGCGCTTATATCAGGCGCTGACGCCAAGGGGTCCGCAGAACAGCTGAACCTCCTGCTCAAAGCCCAAGTGGAAACCCTGGAAAAAGAGAGACTGGAACTAAAGGCGGCGGTGGGGGAATTGCGACAACAATTAGACACTTTGACCTCTGAAAAATCACAACTGGTGGAAGAACTAGAACGCTTAGCAAGGAGCTCCCAACAACATGTGAAGGTTATCAGTGAGTTGGAAAAGAGACTGGAATTGGCCGAAGGCGAAGCTAAGTCTGTGCAGACGGAGTATATGAACCTTTTTGCCCGCAATGCCGAGGAAAAAAAGACCCTGGCCAAGGAATAAGCGTTTAGAACAGCATGTCAAGAAAATGGTTATGTAGTTCTTTCAGTTCCTTATGGCACTCGCCGCAAAAGAGCCGAACTTCCCCCTGGATTTCTGAATCGTCGCTCACCGCAGAAAAGCTGCCATCTTCATTCTGCACGTAAAATGTGGTAACGGTTACCCCTTCGGCGATCTCATAGAAATCGACATCATTGCCACAATACGGGCAAGCGATTTTCATTTCTACGGATTCTGGCGCAACAGTTGTGAAACACCCTGTTGGTACAAAGGATTAGTGGGCTCCAGCTTACGGGCCAGAGCAAGCTCGGTGACGGCCAGTTTGAGCTGACCGCGGGATTTCTTTTTCTGTCCTTTACGGTCGTACTTGGCCCCTTCAATAGCCCAAAGACGCGCCAGATAGTAGTGGGTGCGGGCATCCCGGGGATACAATTCATTGGAGGCCTGTAATTCCTGACGAGCCCGTTTGTAATGTTTCTGATGGTAGTGAATAATCCCCAGATTACGCAGGAATCGATGGCGCTGTTGCCGATCGTCTTCCTTCAGAGCCTTCAGGAGCAGCAACTCAAGGCGCGCCATGGTTTCTCCATCTTTGAAAGTGGAAGCACCTTCCACCAAGAGGCGGTCGCTCAACTCTGCCTTCTCCTTGAGGGTTAGCGTCTTCCCCTGAAGTGCGTCTTTCAGGAGGGCATGGTCAGGGTAATTAGGGAGTACGGGGGCAGGGGGTGCACCTGCTGTTTCCGGCGGGGCTGTCATCGGGACGCTGCCACAGCCGGCAAGCACCAGAACCAACAACAAGGGACAACACCAGAATAATTTGTGCAGCGGCAGACGCAGTTTCCTCCTCAAGAAGTTCACCTCAGCCACTATTATGCCACTTTGAGGCCTATCGTCAACTTCTTTTTAGCCCAGCCTCGGATAACAGATTAGAATAATTTATAATTATTCGCGAGGATACTTGAAGCCCTTGCGTACCACGTGTCGGTTAACGCGCTCAGGTCGCAATCGTTCCAAACAGTGAGCCGCCAGTTGATCGGCCTGCTGAGCGTCGCCACAGGTGAAGATGTCCAACACCAAGTAGCCGAACTCCGGCCAGGTATGCAAGGAAATATGAGATTGAGCCAGCAGGGTAAACCCCGTGACCCCGTATGGTTGGAATTGATGAAAGCGGGACCCTAGGTTGGTCAGTCCCACCTTGGTGACCGCGCTCTTGACTGTGTTGTGCAGGAATTTGCGGGAATTGAGCTTTTCCTGATCGCAACCGTAAAGTTCCATCATCAGGTGGTAGCCATCCGGTCGCGGGTTCTGGACCAGGAACTCCCCTTTCATGGGCTGACCCTCCCTCTAAAAAGAATTTGCGCAGGAAAGCGCGTCCCTAATTGTCACCCCCTTTATGTCTCCGGGTCTGACTAAACTTTAATTATCTACCTAACTGATTTCTATTCGTCAATATAAAAATATCCAAACCAATTTTTTCCCTGCCAGCTCCACCCCTCCCTTTATTGTCGCCGCAACTTCTTTGCTGTTGGATTACCGGCTGGCCCCAGAACAAGAGTTGACACAGACCCAGATGCTCAAACTATCCAGGTCTGCCCGACAGGAACCTCGCCAAAAGGTTGACCACTATCCCAACATTTTTTCCAGGGCTTCCAGGTTAGAGCGTAGTCCCACGGCAATCAACGTATCACCGGCCTGGATAGCGGTCTGGGGAGTAGGGTTGAAGAGCAATTCCCCATCGGCGCGTTTAATGGCCACCAGGATGAGATTAAGTTGCTGCCGGATGCCGGTGTCCTTAAGGGGCAGACCCAACAGAGGAGAGGAAGAACCCACGACAACTTCCTCCATGCTCCACTCCACTCCTTCGTGCATGGCCAGTTCCATCAAGGTCACGACAGTAGGCCGCAGAATAGTGTGAGCCATCTTGCGCCCTCCCATCTCATGGGGGGATTCCACCCGGTCTGCTCCGGCCCGCAGCAGTTTCTTGTGAGAACCCAGACCCTCTCCCCGCGCCACAATAAATAAGCTGGGGTTGAGGCTACGGGCGGTCAGAGTGATATAGACGTTGCCGGCATCCGAGGATACTACTGCTACCAGCCCTTTGGCCCGCTCAATGCCAGCCTCCAGAAGCACTTCTTCCCGGGTGGCGTCCGCCACCAAAAAATTATAACCGCTACTTTCCAGGCGCTCACTCGCCGCAGGATCGTTGTCAATGACCACCAGAGGAAGGCCGGCCTGAGCAAGTTGCCGGGCAACGATCTCGCCGATGCGCCCAAAACCGCAAATAATATAATGGTTGCGAATTTTCTTTATCTGTTTTTGCAACTTACGTTTTCCCAGGGCTTCCCGGATCTTGCCTTCCACCACTACCTGAGCCACTGCAGTGACCACATAGAACAAAAAGCCCATGCCTAAAAGCAGCAGAGCCATGGTGTAAGCCCGCCCCAAGCGGGACAGTGGATGGACTTCGCCGAAACCCACCGTCGTCAGGGTGTTGACTGTCATATACAGGCCGTCGAAGAAGTCCCAACCCTCCAGCCAGACATAACCCAGACTGCCCAGTATAATGATGGCGGTCAGACCGACAATCCATAAAAATATTCTTTGCAGTGTGATCATCCACCAATGGTTGAAAGAAGAGGAGGGGCGGTGATCAACTACCGCCCCTTTTTGCTTCCAAAGGCCTTGGACCTTAAATGTCGTTAAACTTGGTTCATTTCCGTACTAGCGCCTCGGCCACGAAAGCGTCGGTGATCAGGACGTTGAAAAACTTGCCCTTGCAGCAGGCCCGGATGGCCTCGGTCTTTTCCAGGCCGCCGGCTACCGCAATCAAGGTCTTATCGGCTCGGGCGGCGCGCTCTCTGAGTTCCAGGGCCCCCACTCCAATGACCCGCCGCGTCAGCGCTGCCAGCTCGGCATCTTCATTATCGATCAGAGGCTCACCCTGGGCATTGATGGGGGTGTGGTTGATTTCTGCCACCACTCCTTTACTGGCCAACTGTTCGGCGGTCAAACCCAGTTCCTGGACGGCCAGGGCCATGAACCCTGGTTTATCCACAGCCAGGTGGCCGATGGCCAGGAGCATGATGTCCACATCCCAGATGTCCTGATAAATTTTCAAGAGCGCCGGGTTGGCGGTCAACTGCTTTTCATACTCCTCCCGGGAGGTTACCGGCATGGAAGGAAGATTAAAAGCCACGGCATCAGGATATTTGGTGCTCATCATCCCCACCAAGGCGTTGGAGGTCAATCCCGGCATGGTGAAAATCCGCGTCAGGGAGAGTGGATAAAGTTGCGGCGCCGTGAGCCGTTCGGCTTCCAGATAGTTGATCACATAATACAAGGTCTTGCCGCAGGACAAGCCGATCTTTGCCTCCGGGGGAGCAATTTCCTCCAGATAAACCGCAGCTTCCCTGGCAATGGTCTTTTGAATGGCGTCAAAGTCCTTGACGCCTGGCTCCACCACTCTGACTTCCCGGATATGTGGATAAAGCTGGCGAATTTCCTCTTCCAGGTCGGCACGGCGCGGGATGGCGGATTTTTCAAAGATAAAGGCCATCACTTGGGGCAGGGTGGTATACTCCATTTCGTGCAGGCCAAGGCGGTGGGGTTCAAAGGGGCCGTGCCGACGCATGTAATTGGCCACCCGGTTGGCCTCTCGTCTCGCCTCATCGAAGGCCACATCAGAGAACAGGTCCACTGGGCCGATGAACTTGCCCTGGCAGAGCTGGAAGCCAGCGGCAATGACCCGGGGCGGCCCGTCAAACCGGATAGGGCGGGCATCCTTGAAACTCACCGGCATCAAGGGGCCGTGATGTGAGCCCCGCATCCAGCCCTCCACCATATGGGGGAAGGCAAATGGTTCCAGCACTTCGCCAACCGCCGGAAACCCAGATTGGCAGCGAACTATCATGACAGGATCGTCTTTGCCGACATAGCGTCCGGCTATGAGCCCGAGCCTCTGGGACGAGGCTACCGCCGCCACCTCGTTATCCTTTTTGCGATAGATGTTTTCAATGACATAGCGGCCGGTGGCCCCCACCAATACCAAAAGGTCATACATGTCTTCCGGGCAGGATAGAATCCACTCCTTATGTTCCATGACATCCAACACCCGAAAACGGAAGCCCCGGTGCATGGAGGGATCAATAACCAGGCCGGCGGTGTTGAAAGGATCGGCGAAAATACGGAACAGGGGAAGGTTCCACGCCCCGGGGGAGGTCTTATCCGCCATAAAGATGACGACGGGTTCACTCTTCCGTTCCACAAAAGACAGCTCGGCTACCCCTGGCCCCATGCCCTTGACGTTGCCGGAAAAAGAATCGGCCAGCATGTCCTGGCCGGCGCCGTAGAGTTTTAAACGCTTGGCCAAGGCGGTGAGTTCCATGAAGGTGTCCCAGGCGAACTGGTGGACCTCGGTGTTGTCCTCACCCCGGGTGTGGGTCATGATGAGTTCTATATCATCGCCCACATGAAGTACCTGACCGTCAATCAAGAAACCGCGGTTTACGGCCTCTTTGACCAGCTTCCCAGCCAGTTCCAGCATCTCCGGATGCGACGTACAGTGACCCACCCAGCCGCCGACATCAGCCTTGATAACAGACAGCGTGATCTTCTCACCGGATGTCATATATCCTCCTTTTTCTGCCAGTCAAGGTAATTTCTTTGCAATCTCCCCCTCGGTTATGGTATGGAAAAACCCAGAAAAAATTTTTGTTGTTGGTTATCGATTAAAGCAAGGCTGTTAGGATGTAATCGCCCTTGATGGGTAAAAACGATTTATATATTACAACATGGCTTCCAATAAGGGAAAGAGAAAGTCAGAAATTTTTCTGCTCTCTGGCCTGATGCTAACTCTGGCGCTGGCTGGTTGTTCCCTGCCCCGGCCCCCCACCCCGGCGATCGGGGTCACCCTGCTCCCAGGCCGTTACCTGAGCAGCTACTTTCAAGCTTCCGGGTTTAAACCGGCAGCGGTTTCCTTCCACCTGAATTCCTTTCTTTTGCAGGAGACCAGCGGCGTTGATGCCGGCACCTTTCTGCCTCTCTTTCACGCTGAGCTGGCTCAAACCTGGGAGGCCAACGGCCTAAAAGTGTCTGACGACGAAATCGCCTGCCGCTTATCGGGCGTCATTCAGCACGTCGGGATCAGCGGCGGCGCCCTGCGCTTCTTTCTGGGAAGACTCTCTGCCCACTTGGAAATTACCGGCACGATCACTCAGGGTGACCGGATTGTCGTCGCCTTCCAGGACCGTCTCAGCCTCTCCTCTCCGGTAAATCCAGGGCCTCCGGCCCTTAAGGAGGCAGACCTCCTCCTTCGGCAACTCTGTCGGGAGTTCGCCTGCCATCTTTTGAATGAATTACTCCTTCCAGGCGAGCCGAAAGACTCCGGGTAGGGGTCGGCAAACACCCAGGCAATCCATTAATAGCGTTTCCGGAAGCGATGCCCAGCTCAATTATCCCGGCTTTACACCTGCCCTCACTGGAAATGGTTTCGTATCCCCAAAATATATTCCTGGCCTGGGTCCTTAATATTATAATGATTTGTAACTGTTAGCTTAATAGGTTATTATAGTAGACATTAACCTCATCCCTGCTGTGTTTCTGGAGATTCGGATTATGACGCCAACAAGCTCCATTACCCGCCGTACTAGAGAAACCGACGTCCACCTCGAACTGGAAGTGGATGGTCGTGGACAGGTGGACATTGACACCGGCATACCCTTTCTGGACCATATGCTGCACCTTTTTGCCGCCCACGGCTATTTTGATCTCAAGGTCAAAGCCAAAGGCGACTTGGAGGTTGATCAGCACCACACCGTGGAAGACATCGGCATCTGCCTGGGACAAGCTTGGCGTGAGGTATATCAGGCCTGCCCAAGCGTGCGCCGCTACGGGGAGGCCCGGGTGCCCATGGATGAAGCCTTAGCCCAAGTGACGGTGGATCTCAGCAATCGGCCCTTTCTACACTTCCAGGTGGCTTTCCCTCCCGGCCAAGCGGCTTTGGACCCTCAACTGGTGAAGGAATTTTGGCGGGCCGTCAGCGTGCATGGCGGCATGACTCTTCATATCGAAGTACCCTATGGAGACAACACTCACCACATCATGGAGGCCATCTTCAAGGCGGCCGGCCGAGCTTTGGACCAAGCCACCCGGCCGGAGCCCCGGGCCCAAGGGGTGCCTTCCACTAAGGGAATGCTTTAGGGCAGTGGGGTGTGGTTAAGGTAAGAAGTTTGGGGGTAATTAAGGATCATGCAGCGCCGCGCATTCCTGCGTTTTTTGGGAATTGGCCTGGGGGCCACTTGGCTTCAGCACCGCTTTCCCTGGGCCGCTGAGGTTCACGGAGCCCTTCCGGAAATCTCCTTTGCTTTGCTGGCCGATGCCCATCTCCAGGATGGCAACCCGAACCGCCCTGAGGCCCTGGCCTTGGCCCGGGCGGTAACGGAGATCCGTGCATTGCAGCCTCCCCCTGCTCTGGTGTTCCTGGCCGGGGACCTGACCCATCGCGGCCATCCCCAGGCACTGGCCCTGGGCCGGGAAATCCTCTCCGAATTGCCAGCCCCTCTTCTGGCAGTCATGGGGGAAGCTGACAGCCTGCCGCACACCACTAACCCCTGGCGGCGTCTGTTTGGACCCCCCTGGTTTTCCTATACCTTCCAGGGTCTCCAGGTGCTGGGTCTGCATACCGCTTGGTTTCCCGACCCCGGAAGACCGTTTTTTCATCTCGGGGAGGTTCAACTGCGCTGGCTGGCCTCCGAACTGAGCCGCCTAAATCCGGCCCAAGCGCTCATTGTCCTGTCCCACGCCCCCCTCCTGCACCTCTACCGACCCTGGCAGCACTGGACCGCAGACGCCCATCGGCTCGCGCCACTCTTTGACCACTTCCGCCAGGTTCTATGTCTGCACGGCCATGTCCACCAAGCAGGAGCGAGCTTGCAGGGACTGGGCTCCGCGAGTCAGGGGTTCGTGGACGTTGAAACAACCAATCCTTGGCACAATCACTTTTCCTTTCTCACGCCAAACCCGAAGCCAAAAAATCAAAATCGTCTTATCCACCTGGCACTCCCGGCCACCTCGTGGCCCCTCCCCCAACCTCTCCAGGGAACTCCCGCCCACATGTGCCCCGGTCTCCCTCCCTCCGGTTGCGGCTGGCTGCTGATGGTCTGGCAAAGGGGCAATCTGAAAGTCCAGCCACGATTATGGTCGGTTTAATTACATTGCATAATTTAGCTAAAATACTTAATTATCCTTAAGATTAAGCAGGAAAGCGCCAATTTAAATGGTGGGAAATATGAGGGTACCTCTTTGGGTCATCCGGAATTATACCCGGCTACTACTGGCTCTCTAGAAAAAATATTTTGACTTCTAACATTTTTCTGGTACAATAATAACAAGTTTAGCATGTCAGACTGAAAGCCGGGCGATAAGTCCTGGAGAGAAATCGGCTCGGGGTGCTAATACCCGGCCGATTTTTTTGCCTGACTGCTGTGCCCCCTGCTTTTTTGGCAGGAATATTTAGGCACTTAGTGCAGGAGGTTTGTAGAATGAAGGAACAAGGTAGAGTAAAGTGGTTTAATGACTCCAAAGGCTTCGGGTTTATTTCCCGGGAAAATGGTCCGGATGTATTTGTGCATCACAGCGCCATCTTGGGTGACGGCTTCCGCTCTCTGTCAGAAGACCAAGCGGTGGAGTTCGAGGTGGTTCAGGGTCCCAAGGGAGCCAAAGCCGAAAACGTGGTCAAACTGTAGTCCCGCCGCATTGACAGAGGAGAAAACATGAGTATGCGATTGTATGTGGGCAACCTGCCCCACCAGATGACTGAAGAGGAGCTCCAGGCCATTTTTACCGAGGCCGGCCATGTCGCTTCCGCCAAAATCATCACCGACCGGCAAACAGGCCAGCCCAGAGGCTTCGGTTTTGTCGAAATGGAAACCAAAGTGGAAGGTCAGAAGGCCATATCCATGATCAACGGCCGGACTGTGGACGGACGGCCCCTGGCCGTCAATGAAGCCAGACCGCAGCACAAAGGCTCTTTCGGCGGCCGCGGCCGCGGTTACCGGTAATGCATTAGACCCCTCAGGCCAGCAGTGATTTACCCATCACTTCTCGTCTGAGGTCAGAAAGATAACTACAAGGCGGCCTTAGGGCTGCCTTCCTCATTTTTCTGGCCCTGCCTGTCCTTGGCAATTTTACCGATGAGTAGTGCCAGCCTGCCCGATTTTCTGTATTTTTATAGAAAACAAGAATTGTCTTTAAAGGAAGAAGACCATGGCAAATGACCGTTCTCCCGCCCAACTCCATGAACTCCTGCGAACTGAGACGCCTTTCACAGCCGAGCGCTGCTCTTATCAACCCCGGCTGTGCCCGGCTCTAGCTGTCGAATCATCTTCTACCAGACCGCTGCCCGGCTTTGACTTGGAAGTCCTGAAAGTGGCGAAAGAGCACCTTCCCTTTGTGAGCCAAAATACTTTGTTGCAAATTGTGCCGGACGGCGATCGGCCGCAAGATCTGCACCCCCGACGGGTCGGCATTGTTCTTTCTGGCGGGCCGGCACCGGGAGGGCACAATGTTATCGCCGGAGTGTTTGAGGCGCTCAGAAAGCTGCATCCTGACAGCAAACTCATCGGCTTCCTGGGCGGCCCCAGCGGGATCATGATGAAGCGCTACACCGAAGTCACGCTGCCAATGGTCAAGGAGCACCTGAACTCCAGCGGCTTTCACATGCTGGGCACCGGTCGGGAAAAGATCGACACTCCGGAGAAGATGGCCAGCTGCCGGGAAACCTGTCAAGTTCTGAGCTTGTCTGGCCTGGTGGTGGTAGGCGGTGATGATTCCAATACCAACGCCGCCTTCCTGGCAGAGAATTTGCGGCACGTCGGCGTTCAGGTGATCGGCATTCCCAAGACCATTGACGGGGACCTTCAGGTTCCAGGTCTCCTGCCAATCCCCTTTGGCTTCCATTCCGCCTGTCTGGCCTATGCTACTGAAATCGCCAACCTCAACGCCGACTGCAAGTCAGACCTCAAGTACTGGCATTTCAACCGACTCATGGGCCGCAGCGCTTCCCACATTGTGATGGAAGTGTCTTTCCAGACCCACCCCAATGTAGTTCTCATCGGCGAGGAAATTGAAGAAAAGGAATTCACCATCCATAACGTGGTGCGGCTCATCGCCGACGTGGTGGTGGAACGGGCCCGGCAGGGGAAAAACTACGGCACCATCCTGATCCCCGAGGGCATCCTGGAATTTATTCATGAAATCAACGCCCTGATCATCAAGATCAGCTACATCATCGCCGCCTATAACCGGGAGGCCGCACCCGAGGAGTCTTTCCACAAGCTGTCCTTCGAGGACCAGGTGCAATTGATCGACAACAGCGATATCTGGCGGGACTATGACAGCCGGGTCTTCCTGGGCCTGCCTGCCATCCTTCAGCGAGGCCTCCTTTTGCCCCGAGACAGCCATGGCAATTTTCAATATGCCCAAGTCAACACCGACCGCATTCTCCTGGAAATGGTTGCTACTTACCTGCGTAAGCAGCGGGCCAAGGGGATTTACAAGGGGGTCTTCCGCACTCAGAATCACTATTTCGGCTATGAAGGCCGCGGCACCTTTCCCACCCGGTTCGACTGCGATTACGCTTATAACCTGGGCTTTGCCGCGGTAAGCCTCCTGGCTTCCGGGGCCACAGGTTACATGGCCGCCATCCGCAACCTGCATCAGCCGGTTTCCGCTTGGCAGCCCGTCGGCATTCCCCTGGCGGCCCTGATGCACCTGGAAGAGCGCCAAGGCCGATTGCAGCTGGTAATTCAAAAGCAAAGAGTGGACCTCGACTCACCCGCTTTTAAAATTCTGGCGCAGGAAAGAGCCCGCTGGGCCGCCGGCGACTGCTATCGCTTCCCTGGCCCCATTCAATTCCACGGCGCCGGTGCTGATAACAAACCCATTACTTTGCAATTGAATAGTTATGAACGTTAATATTTGACTAAAACATTATATAATGAATTAAGGAAATACATGTCTATTGCTACTGAACTGCTCAGTCGGGTTAAGGGTCGGTTTTCCGCCGAGTTGGACATCAGAGTGGAAACCGGCCCGGAAGAACGGCAAAAGTGGTTCTTGGCAGCCATCTTATTCGGAGCCCGCATTTCCGGGCAGATAGCCGCGCGCACATATCGAGTCTTCGCAGCCCATGGTATCATCAGTCCAGAGGCTATCCTGGCCCAGGGCTGGGATAACCTGGTGACCCTCTTGGACGAGGGCGGATACACCCGCTATGATTATAAAACCGCCACCAAACTCCTTAAGGTCATGGCCTCCTTGCAGGAACAATATGGCGGCAAGTTGGAACGATTAGCCGAAATTTCTAAAGATTACGATGACCTGGAGCGCCGGCTGCGGGCTCTGGCGCCTGGCCTCGGCCCGGCCACAGTCAATATTTTCCTACGGGAACTCAGGGGGATATGGCCCCTGGCTACCCCACCCTTAAGCCCCTTGGCTCATTTGGCCGCTGAACATTTGACTTTACTGCCCCCCGGCCTCGATGGCGTTGCAGCCCTGAAAACTCTGACCGCCCAATGGTCGGCCCAACCCGTCGGCGGTCATGATTTTGTCGACCTGGAGGCAGCCTTGGTGAGGTTGGGCCGGGATTACTGTCGTAAACCAAACTGCCAGGCCTGTCCCATGGGAAATTATTGTGGACGAAGGATTAACCGGTTATCAAACCTTTAACAGCATACTTATTGATGCAAATCTCAGCCCGTCTTAGTCATCGCCCTTTCATCCAGTAGTTTGGCCAAAAGTCCCCCCTCTGGCCTGAAACCGAAGACCTCCTGCCAGACCCGGGGGCTTTCCATGCATAAATAGAGAAAAACCCCGGGCAGAATCTCATTCAGCCATTCTTTCAGAAGACTGAACATCTCCACACGCAAGTCTTTGAAATACCGAAGCTTGCCGTCCGGGGCGAGCACCATTTCTTCAGCCGCCAGGCGGCTTCGGGGGAAGCGCACCAGGATGACCTGGCGTAAAGCCGGCATAAAACGCAAGGCGCCTAAACTGATCCAAGCGATTTTCCGGGGCGGCACTGCCTTGGCCAATTGCTCCACGGTGCGCCGGTAAGCCTCCTGCCAACCAGGAAAAAAGAGCAGGGGATCAAAGTGAAAGGCCAGGCGGAAACCAGCCTCTGCTGCCTGCCGCGCCGCACTCAGCCGGGCAAGCAAGGAAGCCGCTCCCCGCTCCTCACGCCTGATTACCATTGGCGGATTCAACGACCAGGCAAAGATTACCTGGGAATTAGGTCCCAGGGATAAAAGGTGCTCCAGACGGGACCATTTGCTCTTGATCTCCAGGATGGCGCATCGGTTTTCGGCGAACAGGGGAAGCAAACGTTCATGCAGGCCGCTGAGCTCATCCAGGGCCAGACTGTCGTTGAATTCACCGGTCCCCAAACGCCATACCTGTTGGGGATTTTGCGCCCATCTGCCCCTCAACTCGGCGATGAGATCTTCCTGATTCACAAAGATGGTGAGAGCCGGTAGGTTGACATAGCCTTGCAGAATACAGTAAGTGCAATCGAGAGGACAGTTGAGGGCGGTTTGCAGAACTTGATAACCGCAGCAGATGTAGCCCTTGGTGCCCGGACAGGGTCGCCAAAAGGGGCCCTTTTGTACTGCCAATAGCAGAGTACTCTTGGCTTCGGCCAGCCAGGCGGCTGGCCGCCGGTCGGTTGCCCTTAAGACACCACGCTCAGGAATAACTTCCACCGGTATCCCGCGCAAACGATTCAGAATCCGCTGGCTCGTCTCATAGGCCGCGGCCTCCTCCTCCACCAGTATCCGTCGAATGGCGGGCATAATCGGTTTTCCCTTTATGCCGGAGTGAGCAAAAGCGGTGGGCTTAAGACACCCGGCCCACCGTTAACAGTAAAATTATGTTCTTGACTAAATTTCATCTGAAGGATTATAAGTTTTTATAGCTTTCTTGCCAGAGTATGAACTCCGGGTATTGTGTTCATGGCCAACCCGCCGCCGATAAACTCAAAGGAGGACAGATTGTGAAACCGCTGAGGCCCTTCCTGATGGTCGCTTTGGGAGTCATAAGCCTGATTATCGGTGTCGATACGGCGATAGTAAACGCGGTGGAAAAAAATGTCGTCATCGGCTTCACTGCCTCCCAAACCGGCAAGCTGAACATGGAGGCCATGCGCCAGATCAATGGCTTACAGCTCTGGATGGAGCAGGTTAATGCCGCCGGCGGCGTCAAGTTGCCGGACGGCACAGTGGTGAAATTTACCGCCAAGTTCTATGATGACGAAAGTAAAAAGGAACGGGTGCAGGAACTTTATACCAAGCTGATCAATCAGGACAAAGCAGAATTTCTCATCAGCCCCTACAGCAGTGGCTTGGCGGATGCCGCGGCGGTGATCGCCCAGCAATACAACAAAATCATGATCACGGCCGGCGCTGCCTCAGATTCCACTTATAAGAAAGGCTACACCTTGGTCTTTCAGACTTACACCCCGGCCAGCCGCTACCTTACCGGCGCTGTCGATTTGCTGGCCCAAATGGACCCTAAGGCCAAAAAAATCGCCATCATCCATGAAAAGGATAAGTTCTCCACCGATGTGGTCAACGCCCTGAGAACTTACGCCGAAGGCAAGGGCTGCCAGGTGGCACTGCTTGAGGGATATGAATCGGGCACCACCGATTTTGCCCCTTTCATCAATAAGATCCCGGCGGGAGTGGACGCCATCCTGGGAGGCGGCCATTATGCCGACACCAGCACCCTAGCCCGACAACTGCACGAGAAAGGGGTAAAGGCCAAGATGGTAGCCCTCCTGGTGGCACCGCCGGAGCCTCAATTTGCCGAGTTGGGTGAGGCGGCACTGGGCGTCATCGGCCCCAGCCAATGGGAACCGCACACCGCCGCCTATAACCCCGCTTCTGCTAAAAAGCTTAACGTAGAATGGTTCGGGATTGGGGTGCCTGAATTTATTAAAGCCTACCAGCAGAGGTTTAAAGAAGATCCCTCTTACCACAGCGCCGGTGGCTATGTCGCCGGCTTATTGCTTCAAAAAGCCATTCTGGCCAGCGGCAGCACCACCACCGACAAGGTCAAGGCCGCCCTGGATGCCATGGACATCCTGACCTTTTATGGTCGTATCAAGTTTGACACCCAGAAGATGCACGGCTTGCAGATCGCCCACGATATGATTTACAGCCAATGGCAGAGGCATTCCGAGGGGAAACTGGTAAAAAAACTGGTCTGGCCCGAGGCCTTCAAGACCGCCGAGGCCATCCTTTACCGCAAATAGTGAGCCGTGCATGGGCCTTGCTCACAGCTTACATCCCATATCTCCAGGCATACGGAAAAGGTCTTCTTGGTGCTGAACCAACTCTTGGCCTCTCTTACTGATGGTCTCCTCCTGGGGTTTGTCTATGGCTTGGCCGCAATGGGTTTGTCTCTCATCTGGGGGGTGATGTGCGTCATCAATCTGGCTCACGGTTCGGTCATTGCGTTGGGAATGTTCGGTACCTATCTATTGTTTTCCCAAACCGCCTGGAATCCTTATCTGGCCCTCCTGGCGGTGGCGGTGGTGGGCTTCCTGACCGGAACTGCGATCTATGGAGCAGCGGTGCACCGGGTCATCAATGCCCCACACCTCTCCTCCCTGTTGGCCACTTTTGCGGTCAACATGATTTTCATCGGCCTCGGCACCGCCATCTTTACCACCTCCCCGCGTAACCTTGACTATTCCCTGGGCTCGCTGCAGATCGGAGCGGTCATCTTCCCGGTCACCAGGCTCATCGCCGCTATGGCGGCCATCCTGCTCACCGTCGCGCTGTATCTTTTTCTCTTTTTCTCTCGTCCTGGCAAGGCCATCCGGGCGGTGGCCAACAACCGCACGGCGGCCGAACTCATGGGCATCCCCACTTCCTTGGTGCTGGCCTCCAGTTTCGGCCTCGGCACCATGCTGGCGGCAGTGGCCGGCGGGCTCATCGCCACTTTTTTCCCTTTCACCATCCTGAGCGGCGGCCCTTATGAATTAAAGTCCTTTGTCATTTGTGTTCTGGGTGGGTTGGGCAATCCCCTGGGCGCCCTCCTCGGCGGCCTCCTACTGGGCGGTCTGGAGGGCCTGATTCCTACCTTTATGCCCGTCAGCTGGGTGCCGACGGTGGAATTCGTTCTGTTCGTGCTGGTTCTGGTGCTGCGCCCCACCGGCCTGTTGGGTGCTCGCTAAATGACCCTCTGGCGCCGACCCGGCCTCTGGATACCATTAATCCTCGTCTTCCTCTGGGGCCTGCTCATCCTGGTCTCGGGTCTGGATAGCATGAGGGAGGTTACCTTCACCCTCATGATGTTCGCCACCCTGGCCGCCAGCCTCAACATCCTGCTGGGCTATACCGGTTACGTCAGTTTCGGTCACATCGTCTTTTTCGGGTTGGGAGGTTACACTGGGTTCTACCTGTTAAGCCAGCGCGGCTGGCCCCTTTCTCTTGCGGCTGTCTCTGGGGGGCTCTTATCCGCCGCCGTAGCGGGACTTTTGGGTCTGGCAGTGCTGCGCCTGCGAGGAGCCTATTTTGCCCTGGCCACCATCGGCATTAATGAGGCAGCCCGGGCCTTCATCAGTAACTTCTCGCCCTTCGGGGGCGCCACGGGTTTGTTTGTCAATTTTTCATATTACCAGAGTTATGGGGGCGCCGGTCGAGCCTTATGGCTCACCTTCATAAGTTTATGGCTGACGATTCTGCTGGTAACCGTGGTCAGTTATGGGGTGAAACATTCCCGTTTCGGCCTGGGTCTGATGGCTATCCGCGAAGATGAAGACGCCGCCCTGGTGATGGGCGTCAAGGCCCCCCAAGCCAAGACCATCGCCTTCGTCATTTCCGCCTTTTTCCCTGGTATTGTCGGCACTCTCTACTTCTTTAAAAACGGCAACGTGGAGCCGGGGGACGCCTTTCAGTTGCATATGTCCATCGAAACTCTGGTGATGATCATGCTGGGTGGCCAAGGCACAGTGTCGGGACCTTTGTTGGGAGCCGTCACCTATCAGGGGCTTAGAGGATATCTGCTCACCAGTCCCCTGTTTAAAAGTCTGCATCTGGCCATCGCCGGACTGGTACTGCTCCTCATTGTGCTTTTCCTGCCTGCCGGAGCCATCGGCTGGCTGCGCCAGCGTTTCCAGGGACTCAGGAGATTCTTGGAATGATCCTGGAGGTGAAAGACGTCACCAAACTCTTCGGCGGCCTGCAAGCCCTCAACCATGTCTCGTTCACTCTGCCGGAAGGGCAAATCCTGGGGCTTATTGGTCCCAATGGCGCGGGTAAGACCACCCTGTTTAATGTCATCAACGGGGTGTTTCCGCCGGATCAGGGACGGGTTACTTTGCGAGGCGAGGATATCACCGGCCTGCCGCCCTATGAGGTGGCCCGCCGGGGGCTGGCCCGCACCTACCAGGTCGTGCGCCCCTTAGCCGACCTCACAGTATTAGAAAATGTCATGGTGGGCTCCTGCTTCGGACGACACTGTTACTCTCTTCACCAGGCCGCCCAAGTTGCCAGGGAGGTTTTACAGCAGGTGGGCCTTGTCCGTCACTCCGCGCTCCCGGCGGGCAGCCTGAACGTCGCCGAAAAAAAGCGTCTGGAACTGGCCCGCGCCGTGGCCGCCCAGCCTTACCTGCTCTTGCTGGATGAAGTCCTGGCCGGCCTTAATCCTTCGGAAATCGCCGCCATGTTGGACACCATCCGCCGCATCCGGGATACCGGCGTCACCATCATCATGATCGAACATGTCATGCAGGCCGTGATGAACATCTCTGAGCGCATCCTGGTTCTGGATTATGGACAAATCATCGCCGATGGCTCACCCCAGGAAGTAGCAAACAACTTGGCGGTGATCGAAGCTTATCTAGGCGATCCCAAACTGGCGGCCCGACTCCTGACAGGATAATGGCCTCTTCTTTTTTCATTTTTTAGGTGAAAATCACCTTGATTATCTTATAGCTTTCAGCACTCAACGGCCAGCCATCCAAAAATTGTCTGGCTCTCCGGGCTCGGCGTTAGACTGTAAATTATAGCTGTGACAAATTCTCGGTCTTAATGACTGGTAAGATATATTGACCCGGCGGGGGGAAACCAAGCCAGTGACTGACTCACCGGTAAGAGAAAATAGAGAACAGGACACTGATAACCGCCTACACCCCTGGCTCGCCGTCAGCGATCTGACCACAGGGTACGCTGATGTGCAGATCCTGTGGGGAGTAAGTCTAACCTTAGAGAAGGGCAAACTCACCACCTTGCTGGGCTCGAACGGGGTCGGCAAAACCACCTTGCTGCGCGCCGTGATGGGTCTCTTGCGCCCTTGGGCTGGCCGTGTCACCTTCCTGGGGCGGGACCTGACCCGGAATTCCCCCCATTCCCGGGCTAAACTCGGTATGGTCCTGGTGCCCGAAGGACGACAACTTTTTACAGAAATGACCGTCCTCGAAAATCTGGAGTTGGGAGCCTTCTCCAAGCGGGCTCACGCACATTATAGAGAAAATCTGGAGAAAGTCTTTGCTATGTTCCCCCGGTTGGCGGAACGGCGCCACCAAAAGGTCAGCTCCCTGAGCGGCGGCGAGCAGCAGATGCTGGCCGTATCCCGGGGTCTGATGGCCCAGCCGAAAATCCTCCTCATCGATGAACTTTCCCTGGGCCTGTCCCCGATTATGGCTCTTAACCTTTTTGAATCCCTTACCCGTCTCAAGGAGGCTGGCCTTACCATGCTCCTGGTGGAACAAAACGTCGCCATGGCCCTGGCCGTCAGCGATTACGCCTATGTTTTGGCCCACGGCAAAATCTGGCTCCATGGCGACCCCCGCCAGCTCCTGAAAAACGACGACATCCGCCAGACGTACTTGGGACTTTGATTCAATGACCAGTTATCGATGAATATTGTTTATTGCTCAGAACAATGCCTATTTTGTCAAATCAATTCATAGCAACCCTATCTCTAAGGAGTTATTATGCCCACGACAGCTTTTCTTTTTCCTGGTCAAGGTTCCCAATATGTAGGCATGGGCAAGGATCTCTATGATGCCGCACCAAAGGCCAGGGAACTGTTTGACTTGGCGGAGGAAATCACCGCTCTGCCTATCAAGCGTTTGTGTTTTGCAGGGCCCATGGAGGAGCTCACCAAAACGGTGAATCTCCAACCGGCTGTCACCGTGGTCAATCTCTGCCTGTACGAGGCCCTGACCGCCGCCGAGGTCGTCCCCACCGCAGTCTGCGGCCATAGTTTAGGAGAATACAGCGCTCTCTATGCCGCCGGAGTTCTGGACGCCGCCGATACCTTGACAGCCGTGCGGGAGCGCGGCCGCCTCATGCATCGGGAAGCCGGCAAATATCCCGGCGCCATGGCGGCGGTCATCGGTCTGGAACCGGCCAAGCTGGCGGACCTGCTCGCTCCCTTGGTGCCAGTGGGCCCTTTGGCGTTGGCCAACTTCAACACCCCTGAGCAAACGGTCATTTCCGGCTCTCCGGAGATGGTGGCCAAGGCCGTGGAATTGGTCAAAAGCGTGAAGGCCCGGGCGGTGCCCTTGAAAGTGTCGGGCGCCTGGCACTCTCCGCTGATGGCCGGGGCCTATGAGGATTTTGCCGCCGTCCTGGCCGCCTGCCGCTTTCGCGCCCCCCGCTTGCCCCTGTATTTAAACGCCACCGCCGCTTCGGAGACTGACCCGGATCACCTGCGTGAAGCCATGGCCCGGCAGCTCACCTCGCAAGTACGCTGGGCTGAGCTTATCCTCAATTTAAAGCAAACCGGCATCGATACCTGGGTGGAGGTGGGACCCAAAAACGTCCTCACCGGGCTGGTCAAAAAAATTTTGCCCCAGGAGCCCCCGGAGCACTTCATCAACATCCAAAACCGCGCCGACCTGGAAAAGTTCCTCAGCGCTCCCCACCAGGGGAAGAATCCTTATCGGACCTGAGCATTCTCAGGCAAAGGCAAAACCTTTTTCTTTGAACAGACGCAGACAGACCTCCACCACCTGGGGATCATACTTTATCCCGGACTTGCTGCTGATCTCCTCAAAAGCCGTTTCGGTCCCCAGGGAGGGCCGGTAAGGCCGATGGGAGGAGATTGCCTCCACCACGTCCGCCACCGCAATGATTCTCGCCTCCAACAAAATCTCCTCCCCCTTCAGACCGTCGGGGTAACCCGTGCCGTCCAGCATCTCATGGTGCTGACGCACCATCTCGGCAATGCGCCAGGGAAATTCTATGCTCCGCAGGATCTCATAGCCGATGCGGGAGTGGGTCTTGATCAGCCCCAACTCCAGCTCGCTGAGCCGCCCGGGTTTGGCCAAAATCTCGGCCGGCACCACAATCTTGCCGATGTCGTGGAGCAGCCCGGCAATGTTAATGGCAGCCACCTGCTCGTCCGGCAAACCCATGTCCCGGGCAATGGCGCAGGCCAATTGAGTGACCCGGTGCTGATGGCCGGCAGTGTAAGGGTCCCTCATCTCCGCCGTTACCGACAGTGCATTAACCACCTGCTGAAAAAGGCGCTGAATCCGGCCGTGAGATTTGGCGTTCTCCATTGCTGTGGCAATCTGATTGCCCAACAGGGTGAGAAAACCCAGGTCCTCATCAGTGAACCCACCGGCGGTTTTCTTGTTCAGGACCTCCAGGACTCCCACCAGGTGGCCTTGGTGACTCAAAGGCACACACATAATGGAGCGGGTTTTGAAACCGGACTCTGCATCCACCCGTTGGGAGAAACGGGGATCTAGGGAAGTATCCGGGATAATCAGGGGTTGACCCCTTTGGGCCACCCAACCCACAACCCCTTCGCCCATCTTCAGGCGCAGCTCTTTGACCCGATCGGCGCTTTCACCCCGGGCCAATTGGAAAAAAAGTTCCTCCCGCTCGGCATCAATCCCCCAGATGGCGCTGGCCTCGGCGTTCAGCAACTCTTCCACCCCGTGCATGGCATTATCCAAAACCGCCTCCATTTCCAGAGAGGAGTTGATCAGCGTGGAGATTCTGAGAACAGCGCTCAGATCCTGCTTCTTCCGGCGCGATCTTGTCGGCATGCCTTAATTATCCTTCCCTCTCGATTCACCGGTTCATGACCATCTTTCTCCGGGCTATTTGCGCAGCCATCAGAAGGGCGGCCTTGAGAGAACCCGGATTGGCCAAGCCTTTGCCGGCCAGCTCATAAGCAGTGCCGTGATCCACCGAGGTGCGGATAATGGGCAGCCCCAAAGTAACGTTCACGGCATCCATAAAGTGCAGAAGTTTTAAAGGGATAAGCCCTTGATCGTGATACATGCAGACCACGGCGTCAAATTCCCCCTGCTGATGTCGCCAGAAAAGGGTGTCCGCCGGATAGGGACCATATACCGCCAGCCCTTCTCCCTGAACTCGTCGCACCGCCGGCGCGATAATCTCCGCCTCCTCACCACCGAATAACCCGCCTTCACCGGCATGGGGGTTGAGGGCCGCCACCCCCACCTCCGGTTTCACCAAGCCGAAATCCTGAGCCAAGGCTCGACAGGTGAGGCGGAAAAGGTCAACCAGCCTGTCCGGGTGCAGGCGGCCGGCTACCTCCGCCAGCGGGCAATGGATAGTGGCCAGCACCACCCGAAAATTGCCGCCCGCCAGCATCATGGCCACCTCCGACGCCCCGCTGCGCTCGGCCAAAAGCTCGGTATGACCCGGATAGCGGTAACCTGCCAGGTGCATGGCCTGTTTGCTGATGGGCCCAGTGACTATGCCGGCGACTGCTCCTCGCCTGGCCAGCTCGATGGCCGTAATTATATAGGAGACCATGGCGGCTCCACCAGCCGCCGTAGGCTGCCCGGGACGCAGATCCTCCCGGCTGAGTTCAGAAAGGGGCAAAAGATCAAGCGCTCCCAGGCGATAGCTTCCCTCAGCCGGCTCAGTTACTAAATGGATGTCCACTTCGAGGCCAAGTATACCCCTGGCCTGCTCCAAAGCCAGGCGGTCCCCTAAAACCAAAGGCCGGCAAAACTCGTAAACCTCGCCACCGGTTAACGCCTGCACCACTATCTCCGGCCCTACCCCCACCGGATCGCCCATGGTTATGGCCAGTATCGGCCGCTTATTTACCTCAATCATCATCTTTCAGATTAATAATTTTCTCATATGCAAATATATGCAAATATGGCAGAATATCGACATCTCACAATATGACTGTCTCCGGAGCAAATGTCAATGACTGCAGAGATAACCGAACCCTGGTCGCCTGTAAATCTCGGCTTTATCGGCGCCGGCCAGATGGGCGCCGCCATGATGCGCGGCTTGCTGGCGGCAGGACTGGCTGCCCCGCAAAAGCTCAGCTTTCTGGATCCGGATCCAAAACGCCGGCAGGAACTGGCAGCCCTGGGACTCAAAGCTGCTGCCAATTATGCCGAGGTCATGCAGGCTGAGGTGGTAATCCTGGCGGTGAAACCACAGGTGGTTGGCGAAGTTCTGAAGGCCCTCAAAGACCTGGCTCTAAGCCGCCACCTGCTGATCTCCATCGTGGCAGGTTTCCCCTTGGCCGCCTTGGAAGGCACCTTGTCCCAGGCGCGCCTGATCCGGGTGATGCCCAATACCCCTTTGCAAGTCCAGGCAGGCATGACCGCCGTCGCCCCAGGAACACGAGCCACACCCCAGGATCTGCAACTGACCCTCACCCTGTTCAATGCCTTGGGCCGGGCTTTACTGGTGGAAGAAAAGCTTTTCGACGCAGTGACCGCCCTCAGCGGTAGCGGCCCGGCCTATGTGGCCCTGTTTCTGGAAGCCTTGGCGGATGGCGGCGTCAAAATGGGCCTGCCCCGTACCCTGGCCATGGAGCTGGCCGTCCAAACCCTCCTCGGAACGGCCAAACTCTGCCAGGAAAAAGGCCTGCATCCTGGAATCCTGAAGGATCAAGTGGCTTCTCCAGGAGGCACCACCATCGCCGGACTTCACGCCCTCGAGCAGGGCGGTTTTCGCGGACTGGTCATGAATGCCGTGGAAGCCGCTGCCTGGCGGGCCCAGGATTTGGCTGCTCTGAGCAGTAAATAACGGCCACTGACCCCTGATTGCAGGGAGGTTCCATGACTCTTATCCTAACCGCCGCCGAAATCAGCCAGGTCTTGGACATGAATCTGGCACTGGACGCCGCCCAACAGGCCTTTCAGGCTTATGGGCAAGGCCGCGTAAACATGCCCCCCAAAGCTTATCTTACCCTGCCCAAAGGGGACTTCCGCGCCATGTACGGAGAAATCTTTCTGAACGACATCCACCTCTGCGGCTTGAAGTGGGTCAATGTCCACCCCCAAAATCCGTCCCGCCGACTGCCCACCGTCATGGCCAAAATCCTGCTCAATGATCCCGACACCGGCCTGGAATGGGCCGACCTGGACGGCACCCTCATCACCAATTACCGCACCGGCGCCGCCGGCGGCCTCGCAGCCCGCTGTCTCTCCCGGGAAAACTCCACCCGCCTGGGCCTCATCGGAGCCGGCCAACAGGCCCGCACCCAAGTGGCCGCCATTTTGAAAGTCCGACCCATAAAGGAAGTGGTGATCTTTAACCGTAATATCTCACGGGCTCAGAGCCTGGCTCATGAAGTGGCGGCAAACTTTGAGGTCAAGACCAGAGTGGTGGCCACTGCCGCCGAGGCCGTCCAGGACATGGACATCCTGGTCACCACCACCCCCAGCCGCTACCCCTTGGTAGAGCAGCAGTGGCTCTCGACCGGTGTTCATATCAATGCCATCGGCGCCGACGCGGCCGGCAAACAGGAGCTGGACCCAGCCATCCTCCAGCAAGCCAAAATCGTGGTGGACGATTGGGCCCAAGCCAGCCATTCCGGGGAAATCAACGTCCCCCTGGCCCAAGGGAAGATCTCTTCCCGACATATCCACGCCTCTCTGGGAGAAGTAGTGGCCGGAAAGAAACCCGGCCGGGAACACCCCAACGAAATAACCGTATTTGATTCCACCGGCCTCATCATTCAGGACCTGGCCCTGGCTTTTGCCGTCTACCAGCTTGCCCTGGCCCAAGGGCTGGGGGAAATAAAAGAGTTTCTGCCTCCCTCCTCGCCGGTCACTGATCACTGAGCAATTATTCCTGTAAGGGGCAGGTATTATAAACCATGAAACGTTTTTCTTCTTAATACCAGTGTTTTCCTGATTACGGCTTTCACTTTGCGGCTGCCACTCACCAAACCCGCCTCCTGTCCGTTATACTTAGCTACCACCTTGCATCCTTTGCCATCAGTATGGCCGGCTTCGCCTTCACCGCCGTGGCTTTGTGGGTTTACACCAGGAGCAGCGCGGCCAGTAAGTGCACCCCCGCCAGCGTACAAAGTCCCGCTACTATCCCCCACACCGGAATCACCAGCAAGCTGCAGCCCAGGATTCCCAAGGTGGCGCCGGCCAAGTCGGCGGCATAGAGCATCCCGTCTTTCCAGGCCGTGGCAGCACTGCTCTGATACCATAACTGAGCGCTCACTGCAAAAATGGCCCCGCCGCCGCCGCCGGCTAGCGCCATTATCAACAAATATCCTGCCATCGCCATCCATTCCCCTGGTTGCCAGGCCAACCCCACCGCCCCCGAAAAGACTCCTGCCGTCAACAGGGCCAGCACACCCAGCCCGGCTTGCAGACCCGCCAGATGCCACCGCCTGGCCTGTCCTTTCCCCGCCAGATGCACCCCCCAGGCCCCTCCCAAACCCATGCCGCCCATAAAAGCGGCAATTAACAATCCCAGTTGCTGGTATAAAGCCCCCCAATTGATCTGATAAAGAATGATGACCAATATCTCCAAACCCATGGTACCTACCCCCATAACCACTACCTGAGTCAGGTACGGCACACCCGCGCCTCGCCCCCTTACCAAAAGCAACAACAAGGCGGCAATAATCACCCCGGCTCCTAACAGCGCCCCCGGCAGGTTCTTCATGGTCTGTAAAAACTCTCTCAGCGGCAACCCTTCCCGGGCCCCGGTGAGAGCCAGATCGTAAAAGTAACTCCTGGGGTTCAGGTCAGTGTTGATCTCCACTGCCTGACGGTTCAAAATTTCTTCGACAAATTCCCGCCGCTGGGGGGAAAGATCATAGCGCAGATAATATTCACGGACATATTGCAACTCAACTCGGCGTTCTTCCAGACGCGCCGTGATGGCCTCCGGTTCCCTGATCAGAGTCCCTGCAGTCAACGCCGCAAAAAATCGCAGCCTGTCCCCCGGCAATACCGCCACCTCAGGAAAAACCTGGCGCAAGGTGTTTAAGCTGAGAGCCAGATAGGCAGCCCGCCAGGGATTGAGACTGGTCTCGGCCCCGGGCAGGGAGAAGCCGAACACTCCCTGGGGGTAGAGATGCCGGGCTGCCGACTGGAAAAACTCCTGGGTGTAAAACCGGTTCAACTGGGCGCTGGTCGGCTCCGGCAAGTTCATAAGAATGACATCGTAACGACGTTGGGTTTCCGTCAGGAAACGCCGGGCATCCTGATGAATAATCTCAACCCGGGGGTCTTGGCTGAAGCCGGTGGCCTCAGGCGGCAGCAGCCTTTTGGCCAGCCTCACCAGTTCCGGGTCCAGTTCCACATAGTCCAGCCGCCTGAGGCCCTTGATTTTCAAGATTTCCCTCGCCAGCCCCCCCACCCCCCCTCCAAGGAGGAGCACCTCATGAGGCTGGGGATGCTGTGCCAGCCCCAAGTGCACCCCATGTTCAGCATGATAGGGATCCGGTACCGTGAACTGCCATACATTATTGGCAAAAAAGCTTACCTGTTCTCCTTCTCGGCTGGCGCTCAGGCGTGCATAGGGACTGTCCACCGAGGCCAGCATTTGGCGCGGCCACCGGGCGGTGCGCCCACACTGTTTGTCCAAGGCGGAGAACAAGATGCCAGCTGCCAGCAGAACTGTCAGGCTGACCACATAGCCGCCATGTCCCAGCCGGCTGTGAGGAAGGGAAAGAAGCCAGGCGCTTATGATCAACACAGCCCCCGCCCCCATGCCCACCGCCAGAGAATCATACCGGCCCGCCAACAAGATCTGCACCAGGCAGACACCTAACCCAGACCCTAGAGTCTCCAATGTATAGATGCGACCAGCGCTCCCGGCCAGTGGGGAGGTGGCTCGCAGAGTCTGGCAGGCCAAAGGGAAAAAGACCCCCGAAACCAAACCAAAAGGGGCTAACAGTATCAGGAAAAGAACTATCGCCGTTTGCACCGGCAAGGATTGCCCCGGAGGTAGCCAAGCCAAGAATGGCAACAACCGGGCGGTAATCACCGTGGCGGGCAAGATGACGCCCAACAGGGCCAAAAGCCCTCCCATATGGCTGATACCCGGCACCCTCCCCCTGGTCATTCGCCCCCCCACAAGACTCCCTATCCCGGTACACATCAGCCAGCACCATAGTCCCAACGCCAGCTTAAGCTCCTGCCCCTGGCACAGCACCAGCACCTCCCGCAGGATTATTACCTGGCCCGCCAGGACGCCGCCCCCATATACCACCACCAGGAGCTTTATGCATCTCCCTGACCTTGTGGTGCCGCCCCCCTGGTTCCCCATGAAGACTCTCACTTTATTATGCTCTCAAACTTAAACTTATTACTCAGGGCGATAAATTGATTAACTTTAGGAACTTCCTTTAATTCCCTCTCTCTTGCGGGCGAGCGTCAGCCTTTAATCCCCTTCTCCCTTGAACTTCCCTTAATCCCCTCTCCCTTGCGGGAGAAGGTAAAGGTGAGGGTGGTAGTTAATCTATTTCACCCTCCCATTGATTATGCTTAAAGCCGCATCTATAATGCGTCAGATTTTGTTCCTTACAGTATATTTTATCCCTCTAACTTCGTCCCTAGCCTTTGGCCCACCACCTACCGTCTTCTCCCCTGCGTCTTGACATGCTGAGATAAACTGATAATATTCCTCTTCAGGGCGATTAGCTCAGGTGGATAGAGCGTTGGTCTCCGGAACCAAAGGTCGGGCGTTCGAGTCGCCCATCGCCCGCCACGTTTTTGCTTAACTAACCGGCCCCAGGTGGGCCTTTTTTTAGCTCTCAATTCCTATTAAAACAATGCCTGCTACTCCACCACAACTCTCTGTTGTCCCCGTTCAGACCCAAAATGACCTGGAAAGGTTTATGCGTTTCCCCTGGCGCCTTTACCAAGATGACCCCTGCTGGGTGCCGCCGCTGGTGCCGTTACAACGCCGGTTCCTGGACCCCCGCACCGGCCCCTTTTTCGCCATCGGCGAGGCCCGCTATTTCCTGGCCTGGCGCCAGGACCAAACGGTCGGGCGCCTGGCGGCCCATATCAATCGCCGCTATGAGGCTTACCACGATCAGGTGACCGGCTTTTTTGGCTTTTTTGAATGCGTACCTGACCAGCAGGTGGCCGACGCTTTATTTGCCGCCGCTGCTGATTGGCTGCGGCAGCATGGAAAAAGCCGCCTGGTGGGCCCCATGAACTTCACCGTCTACGACGAAATGGGCCTCCTGGTGGAGGGCTTCGATACCTTGCCGGCCATCTTCCAAACCTATAATCCCCCCTACTACCTTGACCTGCTCACTAACTTAGGTTTTCAGAAAGCCATGGACTGGGTGGGACTGCGCCTTACCAATCGTAATATCGACGCCCCTGCTATGGAAAGGTCGCTGCATGACATCTTACAAAACTCTTCACTCACCTTGGCCACCTATAGGCATCAGGACTTCGCCCAACGCGCCGAGGAAGCCTTACAACTCTTCAACGAGGCCTGGGCCCGCAACTGGGGACACGTCCCGGTATCCCGACCCCAGTTTGAAGCCTTTCTGAAAGAGCTGAAACCATTGTTGCGGCCGGAGCTGATCAGCCTGATCCTGGACGGTAACCACCTGGTGGCTTTCTTAATCGTCATTCCCGACCTGAATCCTCTGGTAAAAAAACTTAACGGCCGGCTCACCATGTGGGGGAAGCTCAGGTTGCTTTATGAGGCCAAATGGGCCCCTCTCCGCAAAGCCCGGGCCCTGGTCCTGGGGGTGAGTCAGCCATATCAGCGGCGGCGCCTGCATCATGCCATGATTATGAATACTTATTTGAATATCGTGCGCCATACTCCTTGTGATTTCTGTGATTTCTCCTTGGTCCCGGCTAACCTGACCCACTGGCTGAAAGTCCTGGAGTCTTTCGGAGCCCGACGATATAAACTTTTCCGGGTCTTTGAGAAGAATATTTGACCCCGACGCAAATTCCAGGTATGGATACCATATGAATGTTACTCAGAAAAGGCTCTGGCTGGCTTGGGGCCTCTGGTTCTACTTCTGGTTGGTCCTGCTGACCCTTCTTCTTGGATTGATAGTAATCTTCGCTACCTTCATAGACCCCCGCCAATACTTTGTCCAGGGCGTGGCCCGCCTATGGGGCAGGATGGCCTTGCGCCTCAGCCGGGTTACCATACTGGTGGAAGGCCTGGAACACTTGGCGCCAGGGGAAAACTATGTCTTTGCCGCTAATCACCGCAGTCAGTTTGACATCTTCGTCCTCTCGGCCATCCTACCGGGAAAGCTCAGCTGGGTAGCGAAAAAATCCCTCTTCCGCATCCCCATCTTCGGCCAGGCCCTCTCCCGCATGGGTTCAGTGCCCATCGACCGCAACAATCTCTCCCAGGCCATCCGCAGCCTGGACAAAGCCGTTCACAAAGTCCAGCAAGGCTCTTGCATGATCATCTTCCCCGAGGGGACCCGGGGCGTCTCCCGAGAATTATTGCCTTTCAAAAAAGGGGTGTTCATTATGGCCCTGAAATCAGGCCGCCCCATCGTCCCCGTAAGCATCAGCGGCACCCTGTTTATCCAACCTCCCCGCTCAATAATGATCCGCCCCGGCCCTATTAAGGTGGTTATCTCTCCTCCCATCGATCCACGCACCTTCAAACGCAAAGAGCAACTCATGGAGGCAGTGCGGCAAGCCATCGCCGCCCGTTATGAGCCGGATTTCCCTTACGGCTAGTTCATAATGCTGATTTTAACTCGGCAATCAAGAATAGATACAGTTAGCTGAATCCTCATGCAGCAAGCGTCAAGACTGACCATAAGCCTTTGCCCCCAGAAATAGTTGACAGCCAAACGACCACCCACAACCCACCCGTTGACCTCACCTTCCTGGGCGGGCTGGGTGAAATCGGCCTTAATTCCCTGGCCCTGGAGACTCCTCATTACCTGGTGGTGGTGGATGCCGGACTCATGTTCCCTGAAGACCACATGCTGGGCATCGATATCGTCATTCCGGATTTCTCTTACCTCCGGCAACGCCAGCACAAGGTCGCAGCCCTCCTCCTCACCCATGGGCATGAGGACCATATCGGCGCCGTCCCCTTCCTCCTCAAAGAAATCTCTGTCCCCATCTACGGCACCCCCCTGACCCTGGCCTTGCTGCGAGAAAAACTCGAAGAACACGGTCTGCTGGAGTCCGCTCAACTGTGGGACATCAAACCCGGTCAGCCTCTGACCTTGGGACCCTTTGAGTTTGACTTCATCAACGTCTCCCACTCCATCGTGGATGGGGTGGGTTTTGCCGTCAAAACCCCTCAGGGGGTGCTGCTCCATTCCGGCGACTTCAAAATCGACCAGACCCCGATTTCCGGCGCTCCCATGGACTTAAACCGCTTTGCCCACTATGGCGAGGCCGGAGTGTTGGCCCTGTTGTCGGACTCCACCAATGCCGAGCGCCCCGGCTACACTCTCTCCGAACGCCAGATCGGACAAACCCTGGAAACCCTGGTGCGGGAGGCACCAGGCCGCGTGATCGTGGCGGTCTTCGCCTCCCACATCTCCCGCCTGCAACAAATTATCAACATCGCCGCCCGACATCACCGCAAAATTCTGTTCAACGGCAAATCCATGCTTATTAACACCCGGCTGGCCAAGGAACTGGGATATCTGACCATCCCTCCGGACCTGGAAATCACCCTCTCCCACCTCGACCATCTCCCCTCTGAGCAAACCATCATCGTGACCACCGGCAGTCAGGGGGAACCACTCAGCGCCTTGGCCCGCATTGCCCTGGAAGCCCATAAGCATATCCGCATCCGCCGCGGCGACCTGGTGATCCTCTCCTCCAAATTCATCCCCGGCAATGAAAAGGCCATCACCACCGTCATCAACAACCTCTACCGACTCGGCGCCGAAGTAGTCTATGAGGAGGTTGCCGACATCCACGTCTCGGGCCACGCCTCCCAGGAAGAGCTTAAACTGCTCCTCAATCTCAGCCGCCCCCGCTATTTCATCCCCATCCATGGCGAAATGCGCCATCTCATCAAACACGGCCGCCTCGCCCGCCACGTGGGACTGCCGCCAGAGAACATCATCCTGGCTCAAAACGGCGACCAAGTGCGCTTCGACTCCGAAGGAGCCAAAATTCACGACAAAGTCGAGGTGGGACGGGTCTTCGTGGACGGCAAAGGGGTAGGGGACGTCAGCCGCATCGTCCTCCGCGACCGTCACCACTTGGCCACCAATGGCCTGGTCATCGCCTTGGCCGCAGTGGACCCCCTGGCCCGCCAAATCGTAACCGAACCGGACCTCATCACCCGCGGCTTTGTCCTGGAAGAAGAGCATACCTCCTTACTTGCGGACGCCCGGAAGATTTTCGGGGAGATACTCCGGCGCGGACTCAGCGATCCCAACCAGGATTGGCTGGAAATTCAAACCCAGGTCAGCAAGGCCCTCCGCAAACTCTTCTTCCAACGCCTGGAACGACGCCCCATGATCCTGCCCCTTATCCTGACCCTCTAAT
>DYLF01000032.1 GCA_020722205.1 Desulfobacca acetoxidans | reverse complement strand
TCCCGTCAATTCCTCCCGCACCGTGTCGATGCGTCCCGTCAATTCCTCCCGCACCGTGTCGATGCGTCCCGTCAATTCCTCCCGCACCTTATCGATACGCTGATTGGTTTCGTCGATGCGTCCCGTCAATTCCTCCCGCACCGCGTCGATACGCCGGCTCTGGTCAACCAAGTGGGCATTCAAATCATCCAGGCGCTGATTGGTCAGTCCCAGGAGATCTTTAATATTTGTCTGCTCCAGTCTAATCTCCTTCAGTTCCGGCAGGATTAGGCTTTTCATTATGTCAAGGACTTCGCTCACAGTAATCTCCACCTCCTGGCAATAACAATCTATTTTTATACCATTAATCGTAAAAATACAAGTATATTCCTGCAATCATAAATCAAAGAAGGGGTATCCAGGGGAATTCCCCTTTTTTCTCCAGCTGCTTGCACCGCTACTCGCATTATCTCCGACCCACCCAAAGCAGTCGCAGCACCGTCCATAATTGGGCGCCATGTCCCCAGGCTATTTTCCGAGGTTTGTCCACTTCCCGCAGAGAGATGGGCACCTCCAAAATCTTGGCTCCCAGATAATATGCCTCCAACACCGACGCCCCACAGATGCATCTGCCCGGCAGCGTCAGTCTCCGGGCCAAATCCCGCTTTAGAGCCCGAAAGCCGCAGCCAGTGTCCCATACTGGCACCTGCCAATGTACCAGCCAACTGATCAGCCTTTCCGACGGCCGGGCAATTCTGGGTCTCCGCCCCAGCACCAAGTCAGCCTGTCCTGCCAGCAATGGCGCCAGCAGACGGGGAATGTCCCTGGGGTCGTGTTCCCCATCCGCATCCAGGGTCACCACCAACTCACCCCCGGCGACGGCAAACCCGGCTTTGACGGCCTTAAGGTAGCCTCCGTGTTTTTTTCGGATTACCCGTGCCCCACTCATCTCTGCCTCTCTGATAGTGCCATCGCTGCTGCCGTCATCCACCACTACGACCTCATCCACCTGGCGGCGGGTTGCCTCGACCACCTTGCCGATACGCCCACCTTCATTAATAGCCGGTATAATGGCGGTCACCCTCACATTCTTCCTCCCAGAACCGTTCCCTTGAACAGCGCCTCTAAGTCATTTCTTCCCCTCCCCACTCAATATTCCTTTCAACTCAAACCTTGTCAACTACTGTTCCCGGATTTCACGTAGGGAGGCATTGTTATCCATTTTATTAAGTAGTTGTTGGATTTCGACTTAGTCAGATTATCTCATCTCCTGGTAGCGCTTGAGGCCTTCGACAAAATCTAAGCAATCTTTGCCTCTGAATCCGTAAAACCTCTAGCGCCACTAAAATATCTTGACGAATTAACTATAATAATCTAAAAATCAAAAAACCTTAAATATATCTCTAAGTCATCCCGACACCACCCCGAAAGCCACGTTTGCTTATGTCTGCCTCCGACCGCATTCTGGTGCAGCGCCTCGAAAAACTCCAGGAGCTCCGACGCCAAGGCGTTGAACCTTACACCAATAAATTTTTCCCCACCCATCGGGTGAACGAGGTGATAAACCGCTATGGGGCGCTGTCCGGCCCGGAGTTGGAAAAGCTCAACTCAACCTTCCGGATGGCCGGACGCCTGGTTCTGCAGCGTCACTTTGGCAAGGCCACTTTCTGCCATTTTCAGGATGAAAGCGGCCGTCTCCAAGCCTATGTGCAGCGCCAGGTGGTAGGGGAAGAGGCTTTTTCTTTATTCAAAAAACTTGATTTGGGCGATTTTGTCGGCTTCGAGGGGACTTTGTTCCGCACCCGCACCCAGGAACTCACCCTGGCGGTCACCAGCTTCGTCCTGCTCACCAAGTCCCTACGCCCTCTGCCGGAAAAGTACCACGGTCTTGTGGATATGGAAGTGCGTTACCGGCAACGTTATCTGGACCTCATCACCAATCCGGAAGTACGCCAGGTCTTTCTCAGCCGCACCCGCATTATCGCCCTTATCCGGCACTTTTTGGAGTCCCGGGGCTTTCTGGAGGTCGAAACTCCAATGATGCAGCCCCTCCCCGGCGGCGCCGCCGCCCGGCCCTTCGTGACCCACCACCACGCCCTGGATATGAAGCTTTATCTGCGCATCGCCCCGGAGCTTTACCTCAAACGCCTGGTCATCGGCGGCTTCGAAAGGGTCTTCGAAATCAACCGCAATTTCCGCAATGAGGGCCTTTCTATCCTGCATAACCCAGAATTCACCATGCTGGAATTCTATCAAGCCTATGCCACCTATGAAGATCTGATAAATCTCACCGAAGAGCTTTTCGGCTATGTGGCTCGGGAACTTTTAGGCACCCTTCGTCTGACTTACCAGGGCCAAGCTATCGACCTCAGCCCTCCCTGGCAGCGCCTGGACCTTAGGGAGTCCCTTACTCAATTGGGGAACATCCCTGCCAATGTTGTATACGACAAGACTGCCCTGTTGGCCTTGGCCAAAAAAGAAGGTGTAATTCTGCGCCCTGGGGAAGGCTACGGACGGGCCCTTACTAAGCTCTTCGACCTTCTGGTGGAAGCAAAACTGGTGCAACCTACTTTCATTCTGGGCTATCCCACCGAAACCTCCCCCCTCTCCCGCAGAAACGACGACAATCCTGAAGTCGTGGATCGTTTTGAGCTCTTTATCGCCGGGCGGGAAATGGCCAATGCCTTCTCGGAGCTCAATGACCCCTTGGACCAGCGGGAACGCTTTGTCAAACAGATGGAGGCGCATACCTCCGGCGACCTGGAGGCCCACCCGCTGGATGAGGATTTTCTCACGGCCCTCGAATACGGTATGCCACCCACCGCCGGGGAAGGCATCGGCATCGACCGCTTGGTCATGCTTTTCACCGACTCTCCCTCCATCCGGGACGTCATCCTTTTTCCGCAACTGCGACCGGAGAGGTGAGCCGTGGGATTTTTCGAAACCTTCGTGGCCCTGCGTCTGCTGCGGGGTGTCAAACGCGCCAAGGGTTTCATTTCCTTAAGCACGTTGATTTCCACCGCAGGTGTGGCCGTGGGGGTCATGGCCCTAATCGTGGTCATCGGCGTCATGACCGGCTTCGACCAGGACCTCAAAAAGAAGATCCTCAGCGTCAATGCCCATGTGGTGCTCCTTCAGCATGGCGCCGGCATTGCTGATTATCAACGTCTGGCCGCCGAAGTGCGTCAAGTCCCTGGCGTGGTTGAGGTCCACCCATTCATTTACACGCAGGTGATGCTCTCGGCACCTGGCAATATCTCCGGCGGAGTGCTGCGCGGGCTTTCGCCGGACGTTATACAAGCCGGTGGCCCGCCAGCTCTGACCATCCAACAGGGCCGCTTCGCTGAGCTGGCCGAAAACACAGCGGAGGAGCCTCCCAAAGTGGCCATCGGCAATGAGTTGGCCCGTAAGCTAAACCTGAGAGTGGGAGACTACCTGAATATCATCTCCCCTCTGGGTCTCCTCACCCCCATGGGCCGCCTGCCCCGGATGAAACCATTTCGGGTGAGCGCCATTTTCCACTCCGGCATGTTCGAATTTGACAATACCTTGGTTTACCTCAGCCTGGGAAGCCTCCAGGAATTTATGGGGATGGGTGATAAGGTCAGCGGGTTGGAAGTCCAGGTCAAAGATATCTATCAAGCCGACCAGGTGGCTGCAGCCATCGAGAAGAAGCTGGGCCCACCATTTTTCACCCGAGATTGGATGCGCATGAATAAGAGCCTCTTTGCCGCCCTGAAGTTGGAAAAGATCGCCATGTTCATTATCCTCACCCTCATTATCCTGGTAGCCGCCTTCGGCATTGCCAGCACCCTGTTCATGATGGTCATGAAAAAAACCAAGGAAATCGCCATCCTCAAATCCATGGGCGCTACCCATCGCAGTATCATGCAGATTTTTATCATCAACGGCCTTCTCATCGGCGCCATCGGCACTGTCCTGGGTCTGGCCTGCGGCCTGCTCCTTTGTGGCTTGCTATCCCGCTATGAGTTCATTAAGTTGCCCCGGGACGTTTATTACATCGCCACCCTGCCCGTGCAGGTGCAGTCCCTGGATGTCATTCTGATCATCGTCGCCGCCCTGGTCATCAGCCTGCTGGCTACTCTTTACCCTTCCTGGCAGGCTGCCCGTCTGGACCCGGTGGAGGCCCTTCGTTATGAATAGCAAATATTATCGGCTTTAAGCCATAGGTGATCCTTCTCTATCCCGATGGCGTTAATTTACCGTGGTGTTAATTCTGATCACGATTACTCATTTCTGAACATTGACGGCCTACTATGAACATGATAAGGTGCGGTCTTTAGAACGGCTCTTTATTTATGAATAATTGCCAAACGGCTCCCGACTCCCAACTGACGGTTTCCGCCCCGGTGAAAATCCGGGTGCGAGGACTGGTCAAAACTTTCTGGACCAACGGCAATCCAGTGGAAGTCTTGAAGGGCCTGGACCTTGATATACATAAGGGCGAAACCCTGGCGGTAGTGGGGGCCTCCGGAGTAGGCAAATCGACCCTGCTCCATATCCTCGGCGCCCTGGAGCGCCCAACGGCGGGAGAGATCTGGTGGGAAGAGCAAAATCTATTCTCCCTGGATGATCAACAATTGGCAGCCTTCCGGAATCGCAAAATCGGCTTTGTTTTCCAGTTCCATTATCTACTGCCGGAGTTCAACGCCCTGGAAAATGTGATGATGCCAGCCCTCATCGCCCGACAGCCTAAGGCTCCGGCCCTGGAACGGGCGGAAACCATCCTGGTGCGGTTAGGCCTGAAAGAACGCTTGCATCAACGGGTGTCCACCCTGTCTGGCGGGGAGCAGCAACGCGTGGCCGTAGCCCGGGCCTTGGTCCTGGAGCCAGAAGTCCTTCTGGCCGATGAACCCACCGGGAATCTGGACACCAAAAGTGGTGCCCAACTCCAGAATCTCCTCCTCCGGTTGAATCGGGAGCAGGGTCTCACCTCAGTCATAGTCACCCATAACCTTGACCTGGCCCAAGGCCTGGATCGGCAAATTACTCTCATTGACGGCAAAGTGGGGGCGGTCCCCCACGGCCGCTCCCAATGGCGAGGAAAATAAGGTGGTGCGACGACTTGCCTTGTTGTTACTGGCCCTGATGTTGTTCCCGGCGTCGACTGCGGCCCAGGAACCAGAGCTGATCTTTAAAAAAGTGGCTGTCTTTCCCTTTTCGGTCCTCAGCAGGGTACCCATGGATTATTTGGGCGACAAAGTACGTCAGGAATTCCAGGAACGCTTCCGGGCTGAGGGCTTCACGTTAATTCCACCGGAAGATTTGCAGCGGGAACTCGACAAATTGAAAGAAGCCCCTACCGACGCCGCGGCACGGGAAATCGGCCATAAGCTGGGGGCAGAAGCGATAGTCCTGGGTCAGGTAGTCATTGTCGGCGAGGCCACCTCTTTGGAAACCCATCTCTTGGATCTCACCGGCCGAATGCCGCCGGCCATTTTTAAAAACCAAGGCACCGGCCTGCCCTCCCTGGCCGGCCTAGCCCGGCAGCAGGCCCAGGAAGCCAGCCTTAAAATCTTGGGTAAGGAACGCTTGGCTCGCATTGATATCAAAGGAAACCGCCGCATCGATGCCGACGCCATCCTGAGCGCCATGCAGACCCGGGAGGGCGAGATTGTCTCCCCCACTCGCCTGCGAGAGGATCTCAAGGGCATCTATAAGATGGGTTATTTTACCGACGTCAAATTTGATCTCAGCGACACCCCTCAGGGCCGAGTGCTCACCGTCCTGGTTACCGAGAAACCGGCCATCCGTGAAATTGTCATTCGCGGCAACCGCAAAATCAAGCGGGACAAAATCATCGAAACCATCGACATCAAGCCTTTCTCCGTGGTCTCAGAAGCCGCCATCCGCAGCAACATCAATAAAATTCTCAAACTGTATGGAGAAAAAGGCTATTACGAGGCCCAAGTCAACTACTCTCTGCAACCGATCACCCCCACCGAAGTCGATCTGGTGTTTGAGGTGAACGAAGGGGTTAAATTATTCGTTAAGGAAATCCGCTTCGAAGGTAACCGGGCCTTCAAAGACAAAGCCTTGCGCGGTGTCATGGAGACCAAGAAAAGAGGCCTGCTCACCTGGTTCACCGGCTCCGGTAAACTGGATCGCGATGTCCTCGAAAGGGACGTGGAGAAAATCGCCGCTTTTTATTACAACCATGGTTATATTAAGGCCAAAGTCGGGGAACCCAGGGTGGACATACGCCAACAGCGGATCATCATCACCATCCCCATTGAGGAAGGGCCACAATACCGGGTGGGCCACGTCGACCTCCAAGGCGACCTCCTGGAAGATAAGGAGAGCTTGTTGAAACGCCTGGAGATCCGCAAAGAGAAGATTTACAGCCGGGAAGTCATTCAAAAAGACCTCTCCAACCTGGCTGACTTCTATGCTGACCAGGGTTATGCCAATGCCGATATTACTCCCTTGATTAAGGAAAATGACCCCGAACTCTCCGTCGATGTCGTTTTTGACATCAGTCAGGGCAAAAAGGTCTATTTTGAGCGCATTGAGATAGCCGGCAATATAAAGACCAGAGACAAGGTGATTCGCCGGGAGTTGCGTGTTTATGAACAAGAGCTCTTTTCCGCCACCAATCTCAAAGAAAGCTTGAAGAATTTAAGACGCTTGGAATTCTTTGAGGATGTTAATTTTAGCACCAATCCAGGCAGCACCCCTGATCGCCTGAATCTGAAGGTCACCGTCAAGGAAAGGCCCACCGGCACCTTCGGAATAGGGGCGGGCTATAGTACCCAGGACCGGATTGTCGGGATGGTGGAAATCAGCCAGAACAATCTTTTCGGGCGCGGCCAACAACTGCGGCTGCAAGGCATCCTCGGTGCCGTCACCAGCCGCTTTCGCCTCAGTTTCACCGAGCCCTATCTCTTTGATCGCCCTTTGTCTTTTGGGATCGATGGCTATAACTGGGAACGCGATTACGATGAATATACCCGCAAGGATAAAGGTGGTTCCTTGCGTCTGGCTCATCCCCTGCGGTGGAAATATACCCGCCTCTATGGCAGTTACCGCTTTGAAAATATTAAAATCTCCGGGCTTAGCGATTGGTCTTCACCTATCCTGCGCGAAGCCGCCGACATCCACAATACCAGCGCCGTCTCCCTGTCCCTGCGCCGGGACTCCCGGGATGCCCTGTTTACTCCCACCAAAGGCTCAGATAACAGCATCTCCTTCGAACTGGCCGGCGTCGGCGGCGAGGTGGGCTATCTCCGGTATGTGGCCGAATCATCCTGGTACTTCCCCTTGTTTTGGAGCACCGTGGGAGTGCTCCACGGCCGCTTCGGTTATATGCACAACCTCCCGGCCTTGGGACTCATGCCGGCCTATGAGAAATTCTATCTGGGCGGCATCGACAGCATCCGCGGTTTCGGCTATGCAGAAATCAGCCCTCGCGACCCCACCACCCTGGACCGCATCGGCGGTAATATGTTCTCCCAATTTAACGTGGAGTACCGATTTCCTATGCCGTTGGTGAAAAAGTTCGGCATCTTGGGAGTGGTCTTTTTCGATGCCGGCAATGTTTATGGGCGCTATGAAGTCGGTCCTACCTTCCGTACCAGTGTCGGCACCGGCTTCCGCTGGTACTCCCCCATGGGTCCGCTGCGCGTGGAGTGGGGCTACAATCTTTCCAAAAAACCCTGGGAAAAGGCCAGTGCCTGGGAGTTCAGCATCGGTGGCTCATTTTAAGGGTTCTAGTTTTTCGCTTCCGGGTTCTGGCAGTGAGGAGAAACTTTTAATCACCGGGTCTATTCCACAACCTGCAGGGGTCAAGAGACGGAGCCTGTGAAAATAATTTCCACAAGTAACCAACATCTTAATTTATTATACTGATATCAATAAGTTATTTTTCGAAAAACGCAAACCCAAGAACGAAAAATAGTTTGCAAATCTCTTAGGAGGGACCACATGAACAAAATTGCAGTAGCCTTATTGACAACTCTTTGTCTGACCCTGGTATCCGCTTGGGTTGACAGCGCTGAACTCAAGATCGGCGTAGTGGACATCAATGACATCCTCTCCAAATCCCCGGAAGGCAAAAGGGCCCAAGAAGCCATTAAACGCAAGGCGCAGGAACTGGGCCGCCCCCTGGAACAACGACGCCAGGATATCGGCCGCCAGATGGAGGAATTTGAAAAACAGGCCGCAGTCATGAAAGAAGATGCCCGCAAGCGCCGCCAGGAGGAAATCCAAAAAAAATTCACCGAATTACAAAGACAGGCCCAGGATGCCGAGAAATCCTTGGCCCAAGTCCAGGAAAGAGAACTGGGGCCCATCCTGCAAAAACTTGATCGGGCGGTGGAACAGGTGGCCAACGATGATAAACTGGACATCGTTTTTCCCAAAACCGGCATCTTTGTTCGCAACAAGAGCCTGGACATCACTGAAAAAGTCAGGGCCAAATTCCACTAATCCGGGGTCTCGCCTCTGGGTTCTGGGGTCCGGCAAAAGATGTTAACCTCCCCGAACCTGTAGCCCAGAACCTTCAACGCAGAACCCAAAACCCGATAATGACTCGCACCCTCGGTGAATTGGCAGCCTTCTTGGGCGGGGAATTGAAGGGCCCCCCTGATCTGGTGGTGGACGGTATTGCCGCCATTGACCAGGCTACAGCCAGGGACATTTCCTTTATCAGCGAAAGGCGCTATCTACGGCTGGCCCCTAGCAGTCAAGCCGCGGCCTTCATTGTCTCCCCTGAGTTCGCCGAGGTGGAGCGCCCTCTGATTATTGTGCCACACCCCTATCTGGCCTATGCCAGGGTGGCCGCCCTTTTTGCGCCCCCCCTGAATCGCTGGCCCGGCATCAGCCCTCTGGCCTGCCTGGGGACGGATGTCAGGATGGGAGAGGATGTCTCCATTGCTCCTTTCGTCTACGTGGGGGATATGGTGCGTCTGGGCGACCGCGTGACTTTGATGCCAGGCTGCTTTATCGGTAACCAAGTCGAGATCGGCAACGACACTCTTCTCTACCCCCACGTCATTATCCTGGAGCGCTGCCGCATCGGCTCCCGCGTCATCATCCATAGCGGCACCGTCATCGGTTCAGACGGCTACGGCTTTGTTCCCACCGATTCCGACATCGTGAAGATACCCCAACTGGGGATTGTGGTCATTGAGGATGACGTGGAGATCGGCGCCAACTGCGCCATTGACCGGGGCGCCTTAGGAGAAACCAGACTGAAACGAGGCGTCAAGTTGGACAACCTGGTGCATTTGGCGCATAATGTCAGCGTGGGAGAGTACTCCTTCATCGTCGCCCAGGTAGGTGTGGCCGGCTCCACCAAGCTCGGTAAACGGGTGGCCCTGGGCGGCCAGGTAGGGGTGGTGGGTCATATTGAACTGGGCGACGGTGTCCAGGTGGGCGCCCAAGCCGGGGTCTCGCACTCCCTGAAGGCCGGCCAAGTGGTGTTGGGCTCCCCCGCCAGGCCCATTAAGGAATTCGCTGTCCTCAACGCCCACTATTCCAAACTGCCAGAAATTTATCAACGGCTTAAAAAACTGGAGAAACAAGTCGCTGAGCTAACCGCAAAACTGACCACAGAGACGTGAGCCTGAGGCCCCCATTTCAAAAAACCTACCTTAGCTCAAGGTAAGATTTAAAACCGCTCTGAGCTAAACTTGCCAAGAGGATTTGAAGCATGACTGAGTCGCCCCAAACTTTGAGCAGTGAGGACATCCAGCGCATTCTGCCACATCGCTACCCCTTTCTGCTGGTGGACCGCATCCTGAGCTATGAACTGGGCAAGCGTATCACCGGCGTGAAAAACATCACCATCAATGAGCCCTTTTTCCAGGGACACTTCCCCACCCATGCCATCATGCCTGGAGTCCTGATCATCGAAGCTTTGGCCCAGGTGGGCGGTATTCTGGCCCTGCTTTCCACCCCGGAGCAATTGGGCAATCGCTTCCTATTCCTAAGCGGCTTGGATAAGGTACGATTTCGCAAACCAGTGGTCCCAGGCGATCAGCTTATCCTGGAGCTGGTGACTCTCCGTGGTGGCAAAAAGTATTGGAAATTACAGGGGAAAGCATTGGTAAACGACGTCCTCGTGGCTGAAGCCGAGCTGATGGCCGCAGTGGGCGCCGGAGAATAACAGTTCATGGCCAACATTCATCCTACGGCCATTGTGCATCCGCAAGCCGAACTCGCAGCCGGCGTCACTGTGGGCCCTTATAGCATTATTGAGGCGAATGTCACCATCGGTCCAGACACGCACATCGGCCCTCATGTGGTCATCCGAGATTTCACCACCATCGGGGCGCGCTGCCGCATCTTCCAGTTCGCCGTGGTGGGTGAAATCCCACAAGATTTGAAGTTTCAAGGAGAAGTCTCCCGCCTGGTCATCGGCGATGATAACACCATCCGGGAATTCGCCACCCTGCACCGGGGCACTGCCGGCGGCGGTGGCCTTACCCGCCTGGGCCACGGGAACCTTCTCATGGCCTATTCCCATGTGGCCCATGACTGTCAGGTGGGCGACGGTGTCATCATGTCTAACAACGCCACCTTGGCCGGACACATCATCGTTGAAGACCGGGCCATCCTGGGGGGATTGTCCGCCGTGCACCAGTTTTCCCGCATCGGCCGCCATGCTTTTATCGGCGGCTGCTCCGCCGTGCCCCGGGATGTCCCCCCTTACACCATGGCCGTGGGCAACCGAGCCAAACTGGTGGGTCTGAATCTGGTGGGTCTGAAACGGGCAGGCTTAACCGACGCCGCTCTCCAGGCCCTTAAGGCAGCCTACGATATCTTGTTCCTGTCCGGACTGTCTCTCAAGGAGGCCATGGCCATGGTCAGCCAACAAGTTCCGGACCTCCCCGAAATCAGACATCTGCTGCATTTCCTGAATACCTCGGAGCGGGGTATCATTCCGGTCGATGTCAGAGAAAATCGGTCTTATCGCGGGTAAGGGCCAGTTTCCCTTACTCTGCGCGCAAGCAGCCAGCCGACATGGTCTGGCGGTGGTGGCGGTGGCCCACCGGGATGAAACCGACCCCGCCCTGGCCCAGTTGGTGGCTGAAATACATTGGATCTATGTGGGCCAACTAGGGAAAATTATCAAGATCTTGAAAAGGGCCGGGGTACATCGCGCCGTGATGGCCGGGGGCCTGTCCCGGGATCGTCTCTTCCACCATTTCCGCCCCGATCTTAAGGCGCTTAACCTCATCCGGCGGGTGGGAGCCGGCCACGACGATCGCCTCCTGGTGGGCGTGGCCGAAGAATTAGCCAAGGAAGATATTCAGGTCGCCCCCTCCACCCTCTTTCTGGAGGACCTTCTGGCTTCCGCCGGCCCCTTGAGCCGCCGTCGCCCCACCAAAGAAGAACTGCTGGATATTGAGTTCGGATTCCGAATAGCAAAGGAAATCGGACGGCTGGATATCGGCCAGTGCGTAGTGGTGCGCCGCCAAATCGTTGTAGCCTTGGAGGCCATCGAGGGCACCGATGAGACCATCCGCCGCGGGGGTCGGCTGGCTGGGCCGGGAACTGTAGTGGTGAAGGTGAGCAAGCCCGGTCAGGACTTGCGTTTTGATGTCCCGGCGGTGGGTCGGGAAACAGTGGCTACCATGCAGGAGGTGCGAGCCGCCGTCCTGGCCCTGGAGGCCGGCAAAACCCTGATCTTCGATCGCCCGGAATTAGTGCGGTCGGCCGACGCCGCGGGCATCGCCATCTGGGGCGTGGTAGCATAGCGGCCCTAAGCCGCAAAAAACCCGCGCCGCCATTTCCTTGACAAATTCGACTAATTGGATATTATACAATATCTTATTAAATTCTTTGAGGTTTTCAATGATCAACTATCTGGCCTATCGCAAATTTGTCAACCTGAAGAACGGCCAACGGGTGATGCTTCGCTTCCTCAATGAACAGGACGAGGAAGGACTGCTCCGCATGTTTCAGGAGGCGCCGGAAGAGGACACCCGTTTTCTCAAGCAGGACGTCAAAGACGTCCGACTTGTCAAATCATGGCTTAAAAATATCAATTATCGCAAAGTCTTACCCCTGATGGCGGTCAATCTCGAAAACAACCAGCTCATTGCCGACGCCACCCTGCATCGGGGCAAGCATGCCGCCAAGCATATAGCCGAAGTGCGTATCTTTGTGTCCCGCCCCTACCGCAATCTGGGACTTGGTTCCCTGATGCTGGAGGAATTAATCAACCTGGCTTTTAAGGAAGGGCTTATGTGGCTCAAAGCGGAGATCATTTCTGACCATAAAAATGTCATTAAAGCCTTTCAAGCCAAGAAGTTTGAAGTCCGCACCATCCTGGAGGACTATTTCATCCGCAAAGACGGCCTCACCCATGACGTGGTCTTGATGATGCGGCCGGTGCAGAAGAAAGAAGAAGCGGAATTTTAAAAAAAAGGAGAGAGAAACAGCTGGCAGTAAGCAGTTGCAAGACTATCTTCTTGGCACAATTTTTTTGCACCGTTTTAATATTTTAATATCACCATATTAAGCTATCCATAAAAAAGCTAACATATCTGCTCACTGACCACTGAGAATATGGGTAGGGTCCTCCCTGGCTTGGAAGTACTCCTTTCTGAGCCGCCAGCCTTCCTGGCCGGGGCCTCTCTCGGCCTTCTGACCCATCCCGCCGCCACCGACCATTGTTATCGCGCCGCCAAGGACCTTGTTGCCCAACGATTTCCCGGCCAGCTCAAAGTCCTGTTCAGCCCCCAGCATGGCCTGAGGGGCGAAAAGCAGGACAATATGGTCCCTTCCCCTGATTACTCGGACCCCGACCTCCATCTCCCTGTAATCAGCCTTTATGGGCCTCGTCTGGAGCCTCCCCAGGAAATCCTTCAGACCCTGGATGTTGTTCTGGTGGACCTCCAGGATGTGGGCACCCGCGTTTATACCTATGGGGCTACCTTGATCCGCCTGCTGAAAGCAGCCAGTGCGGCGGGCATTAAGGTGGTGGTGCTGGACCGGCCCAATCCGCTCGGCGGCGACCAATTGGAGGGCAACCTTTTAAAAATGGAGTGGGCCTCCCTGGTGGGATCATACCCAGTGCCCATGCGCCACGGCTTCACTTTGGGTGAACTGGCCCAATATGTCAATAAAACCCAAAACCTGGATTGTGATCTGACGGTGATTCCGGCCAAGGGCTGGCAACGGTCACAATATTTTGACGAGACCGGCCTTCCTTGGGTTATGCCCTCTCCCAATCTTCCCGTCTGGGAGGGAACGTTGGTCTACCCCGGACAAGTATTACTGGAGGGCACCAATCTCTCCGAGGGCCGTGGCACCACCCGGCCCTTTGAAATCTTCGGCGCCCCTTTCCTGGAGCCCCCACGTATCCTCAAGGCACTGCAGGCCCATCCCCTGGCGGGCCTGACACTCCGCCCCCTGGGCTTCGAACCCACCTTCCACAAATGGGCCGGTAAACTATGCCAAGGTTTCCAGCTCCATATCACCGATCGCCGCACCTTCAAACCTTACTTTACCACCTTGAGCCTTCTTAAGATTATTTTAGAGCTGTACCCTAAAGACTTCGCTTGGCGGCCACCTCCTTACGAGTATGAAACCGCACGTCTGCCCTTCGACCTGTTGACCGGCGATGCCGCCATCCGCCACGCTTTGGTGCAGGGTCTCCCAGTGCCGGACCTGGAAACCTCCTGGCTGACCGAGCTCAAGCGGTTTGCCGATACTAGACAAGAGTTCCTGCTCTATTAATCGGGCACCCGATTTTTCTGCCCACCACCTGGGCCCCAATTTCTACGCGGGCTTGCCTCAAGCCGGCTGGTATTTAATGGGCTTGGGCGTATCCCCAAGATGGTATACCTCAAGCCCGCCCCCTGCTGATAGTAAGGTTAGCAAACCCTGCCTGCATATTCGAGACTTGTGAGTTCCTTGGCCTGCAGCCGACCTTATGAGTAACTCAAAAATAATATTTGGAGAGAGGCACCCTTAGGTAATTATTCACAGGGCAGACAATAGCGGGGGGTTTGGTCCCCAGGCCGACACGAGGAGGCAGGTGCCGGTGGGTAGGTGGGAAAGTCGTCTTTCAGCATTTTTTCCAGGAGATAATTTAATTCTTTGAGAGCCGTCAGCACAAGGCGAAGGTTTTCCATGGGAATGGCTCGAAAATCCAGCTTGGTTAAATGACTCATGAGATCCTTGGCCTTTTCCTCTGCCAAAATGAAGCCGGGACGATGGGGTTTTTTGGGCCTCTTTCGGGTGAGATCCCGCAAACGGTCGCTGGTCAGGTTTTGTTTCTTGGCTTTCTCAAAAAGGGCCTGCATGGTTTGCGGGGAATCCTGCTTGGCAATCTCCACCAGCAGCCGGCGCGGATAAATGTCGGCGCGCCGACATTCTTCTTTGATGGCTTCCGTGAGGCGGTTTAAGCACAAAATCTCTGAAATGGTCGTCCTGGCCCGGCCCACCAGCTGCCCAAGCTGCTCGTGAGTGTAGTTGAATTCCGTCATCATGCGGGCCAAAGCCTCAGCCTCTTCCAAGGGCGAAAGATTCTCTCGTTGCAGATTCTCAATCAGCGCCAGTTCAGCCGGGTGCCCCTGCACCACCATGGCCGGTATCTTCTGCAAGCCCGCCAGTTTGGCAGCCCGTAGACGCCTTTCGCCGGCCACCATGTAAACCTGGCCGTTCTCATCCCGCCGTACCAGGACAGGCTGCAACACCCCCTTTTCCCTGATGGACTGAGCCAAGTCCGCCAGCTTGTGGCTGTCAAAGACCTTTCTCGGCTGATAAGGGTTCGGCCTGATAAGATCAATATCTATGTAAAAAAATACCTCTCCTCCAGGCAGGTCCTCGGTGTGGTTTTTGCGGGCCAATATTGCGGCGTCCAGTCTGCGGGCTCTCCCAGCCAATTTGCTTTTCAGCTTGGACATATCTCCAGCATCTCCTCGGTGAGGCGGCTATAGTCCCGGGCCCCGTGACTGTCCGGTTTGTACAGGAAAATAGGCTCCTGGGCCATATGCGCCTGGTTGAGCGCCTCGTTTTTCCTGATGATGGTTCTAAACAGCAGGTGCTTCACCGGGGCCAACTGTTCCATAATCCATTCGTTCGAAGTCTTGTTGCGGGAATCATACCGGGTCAGCAGCAGGCGCATAGGCAGGGCCGTATCACCGCTGCGGCGGGATTGAATCCTGCCGATGGTCTCCAACAGATCAGCGAAACCCTCCAGCGAGAAACGGCTCATCTCGCAGGGAATAATCAAAAAATTACTGCAATACAGTGCATTTATGGTCAAGGTGCCCAGAGTCGGACGACAATCTATAATAATATAGTCATATTCGTTCAGAGAGGCCAACGCCCGGGATAAAAAAGTCTCCCGAAACATCTCCACCGCCAGGAGACTTTCGACCCGATCCAATCTGATATGAGAAGGTGCCAGAAAGAGCTTGTCAACTCTGGTGGCCAGAATTACTTCGCTTATTTGCACTCCGTTTAATAACACATCATGGATGGCTTTCTGACATGAATCTGCTTCGATGCCTAAGCCAACCGTGGAGTGTGCCTGCGGGTCTAAATCGATCAGAAGAACGGTTCGACCTCGGCGCGCCAGACCGGCGGAAAGGTTGATGGCTGTGGTAGTCTTGCCCACCCCGCCTTTCTGGTTGAGGATAGCTATGACATGCTTCATTTTCTATCCCTTTTTATTTGGCTGGAACTCATTGTGGGAGTTTGCCGGGTGTTTGTCAACGCCAATTTTTACCCTAAACAGGCACCGAAATTTTTCCTCCTTCCCGTTTACTAAAGAATCATCAGCCATCAACCTTGTCGGCTATGCCGGTAAGTGAACGCTGAATGATACCACTCCTTATAATCGATAAAAACCTTGCTGCTAGCTTCTAAAGAACGACAAACTCTCAGACTCTCGCAGCCGGTAGCCGGCCACAGCATAAGGTAGGGGAAGGGTCAGGGGGATGAGGGTCGCCTTAGCGCCGTTAATCTTCCTTTAGCATAATTAACTTGCCATGTAAAGAAGAAATTGCGCTGCGCCATATTCTCTAAATATGACAGTATCTTATAACTTTTTAGCTGGTATTATATGAACTATAGTGTTCTACCGGCTGGTACCAAGATGTCACTGCCACCAACTCAGGACGCCGGCCCTTCAGGACATCTTATCCGAAACGGCCGGTGAGGTAAGATTCCGTCTGTTTTTTTCTGGGATTAGTGAAGATTTGGCGGGTGGGGCCGAATTCAACGATGCGGCCTTGGAAAAAAAAGGCGGTGAAATCCGAAACTCGGGCTGCCTGCTGCATATTATGGGTAACAATAACAATGGTATATTGTTTTTTCAGCTCATCGATGAGTTCCTCGATCTTGGCGGTGGCGATGGGATCAATGGCAGAGCATGGTTCATCCATCAGCAGCACCTCGGGCTCCACCACGATTGTCCTGGCGATGCATAACCTTTGTTGCTGACCGCCTGACAGCGACGTGCCCGGCCGTCGCAGGTGGTCTTTGATTTCATCCCACAGCGCGGCCCGTTTCAGGGCCTCCTCGACGCGGTCGGCCGTTTCGCTCTTGCTTATCTTATAGTGCATTCTCAGGCCGTAGGCCACATTGTCATAGATGCTCATGGGAAAGGGGGTGGGCTTTTGGAAAATCATACCCACTCGCCGGCGCAGTTCCATAACGTCATAATCCGAGCGCAGGATATTTTCGCCATCCAACAGCACCTCCCCGCTGGCTCGCTGATCCCGGTAAAGCTCATAGATTCGGTTATAGACCCGGATGTGGGTGGATTTGCCACACCCTGAAGGCCCGATGATGGCGGTCACCTGATGGGCGGCAATATCCAACTGGTTGTCGAACAGGGCCTGGTGCTCGCCATAAAAAAAATTCAGCTGCCGCACTGAGATTTTGCTGGCCAGTCCGAGATTTCTGAGGACCTGGGCAGAATCGGCAGGCTCTGAACCAAGGACACTCTCTGCCTTAATTTTTATGGCTGTCATCATCAGGGGCGATTTTCCGCCGGGCAGTCACCATCTTATTCATCTTTTTCTTTCCCGCAGCAGCCAACGCGTGGTCAGGGTGAGGATGAGAATTCCCACCGTAATCAGCAACGAAGCGCCCCAGGCCTTACTCTGCCAGTCTGGATACGGGGACATGGCATAGTCAAAAATGGTAACGGTCAGATTTGGCATAGGCTCCGATAGAGAGCGGGGCCAAAAAGGACTGTTGAGGGCTGTAAACAATAGGGGGGCAGTCTCGCCGCTCACCCGCGCCACGGCCAATAAGACCCCGGTAAGCAGACCGGCTTTGGCGCCGCGGAAGACGATGGCCAAGGTAACCCGCCAACGGGGAAGGCCTAAGGCCAGCGCCGCCTCCCGCAAGGTATTGGGGACCAGTCGTAACATGTCCTCAGTGGTGCGGGTGATAACGGGCAACATGATAATGGCCAAGGCCAACGCCCCGGCATAGCCGGAGAAATTCTTCAGCGGCACCACCAGGAGAGCATACGCAAAGACCCCCACGATTATGGACGGCAGCCCCATGAGCACATTGGCGGCAAAACGGCAGTTGTCCGCCACCCGTGATTCCTGACCGAATTCGGCCAAAAAAATCCCCCCCCATAACCCCAGCGGCACCGCCACCACGGAGGCCAACAGCGTCAAAATCGCAGTGCCGGCTAGCGCGTTGACCATGCCCCCTCCAGAAACGCCGGGTGGGGTGGGCAAATGAGTCAAGAAGTCCAAATCGATGGCCCTTATGCCTCGCCATAATACTTCCTGCGTAATCCAAAAAAGAATGATGATGCCCAACAGGGCGGAGCTTACTGACCAGATGGCGACCAACAGGTTGGTTATCTTCCGCCCTGTGGGGCGGCGTGGTTGAAGGCGGTTCATAAGCCCACGCTCCAGGCCCGGTACATGCGTTTGAGCATGAGTTGGCAAACCACCTGCACCAAATAGGTAATAACAAATAGAACCAGACCCAGGGTGACCAATGAGCTGATGTAAAGCGACTCCGTGGCCTCGGCGAACTCGTTGGCCAAGCAGGACGCAATGCTGTTCCCCGGAGCAAAAAGTGAGGCGGAGATTTTGTGGGAATTGCCGATGACAAAAGTGACCGCCATGGTTTCCCCCAAGGCCCGGCCCAATCCTAAAAAAAAGGCGCCGATGATCCCTACCAGACCGTAGGGGATAGTCACCTTATAGGTGACCTCCCAGGTGGTGGCGCCCATCCCGTAAGCCGACTCCTTGATGATGGCCGGCACCATCTGAAAGACGTCCCGGGTAATGGCGCAGATGAAGGGCAGCACCATAAAGGAGAGAATAATCCCGGCGGTGAGCAGACCCAGCCCCATGGGCGGCCCCTGAAAGAGAGGGAGAAACCCCAACCAGCGCTTGACTAAAGGTTGGATATGGGAGGACATGAAAGGGGCAAAGACAAACATCCCCCACATGCCGTAAATGATGCTGGGAATGGCCGCCAGTAACTCGATGAGCGTGCCCACCACCCGGCTGAGGCCCGGGGGGGCCAGTTCCACCAGGAGCAGCGCGATAGCCAGACTCAAGGGGATGGCGATTACCATGGCGATGATGGTGGACACCAGAGTCCCAAAGATGCTGCTGGCGGCGCCGAACTGCTGACTGACCGGATTCCATTCCTCCGAGAGAAAAAAGTGTAGGCCGAACTCCCTTAAGGTGGGGAGGGAATAGCTCAGCAGGGCGATGAAGATGGCGGCCATAAGGAGCGGAATGGTCAGGGCACAACCCGCGGTCAAACCGCGAAAGACGGTATCTCCCCGATATACCCGATCTTTCTGGTGCCGTTTGGCCGTTTCCGCCCCCAAACCGACGGTAACTTCCGAAAAAGCCGGATTCTCTGATCGGCTCAATTTAATTTCCTGACTGCTCAGGCTGAAGGGGCGGGCAGCAAAGCCGCCCTCCCCCCCCGCCATTGCTAAGGTTGCAACTTCCCAACCAGCTGCGGCTCAATAGTGGTTATTTTCTTATCCACTCCTTTTAAGGCCACAGTGATTTGCCGGCGGCTTTTATTTCTTTTGCCCACGCGGCCTCCACCACCTCGACCACCGCGGCTGGCAGGGTCACGTAATGAAGCTCTTTGGCCATGTCGCCGCCGTGCTTGAAACACCAGTCAAAAAACTTGAGGATGGCCTTGCCTTTGACCGCGTCTGGTTGGTCTTTATAGATCAGGATCCAGGTGAGTCCAACGATGGGCCAGCTCCCCTTCCCCGGTTGATCAATGAGCAGGAGGGAGAAGCCGGGAGGCGCCTTTTTCCAGTCGGCATTGGCAGCCGCAGCCTGGAAGCTCTCCAGGTTGGGCGCCACCAGGACACCGGCCTTGTTTTTCAGTCTGGCGTATGGAATTTTGTTTTGATGGGCATAGGCGAATTCCACGTAACCGATGGCGCCGTCGATATTTTGCACCTGACCTGCCACCCCAGGATTGCCTTTGGCACCGACACTGTTCTTGGCCGGCCATTTAACTGCCTTGCCCGTTCCCACCTGCTCTTTCCACTTCGGAGAAACGGTGGAAAGGTAGGATGTGAAGATAAAAGTGGTGCCGGAGCCGTCAGAGCGATGCACGACCGTGATATCCTTATCAGGTAGTTTAAGATCGGGATTCAGCTTCTTGATTTCGGCGTCATTCCATTTGGTGATTTTACCTAAAAATATATTGGCCAAAGTAGGGCCGTCCAGTGCCAGTCGCCCCGCCTCCATGCCCTTGACGTTAAGAACGGGCACCACCCCGCCCATAACGGTGGGAAACTGAAAGACTCCCAGCGATTCCAGGTCAACGGCCTTAAGGGGTTCATCGGTGCCCCCGAAATCCACGGTCTTGGCCTTGATCTGGGCGATGCCGCCGCCGGAGCCGATGCCCTGATAGTTAATCCTGTTCTTGGTCAATTCCGCATACTTGTGAGCCCACTTGGCATAAACCGGCTGCGGGAAAGTGGCCCCCGCGCCGTTGATCGCGACCGGGGTCTGAGCGAAACTGACGACCGCCGTAAGAAAAACCAGTAACATAGCCAAAACCATTTTTCGCATAGTTTTTCCTCCTCCCTGATTCATCAGGCTTGACCCTGACTGCTGATTTAAGACTCTGATTCTTAATATCGTTAAAGAATATTAAAATTAGATTAACTATGGGTTAATAATGAGTTAGTAGGGCAAAATCGGGTGGCCGCGAAAATTCAAGGAGTCGTCCCTGTGGGTGGGGAAAATTCAGAAAATAGGGGAAAATTGGGATCTCTGCTACTCCGCCGGCAGATGCACGGTAAAAGTGCTGCCCTTGCCGGGAGTGCTGGCCACCGTCACCCTGCCCCGGTGAGCTTGGGCAATGTGTTTGACGATGGCCAACCCCAAGCCGGTACCGCCCACCTTGCGACTGCGGCCTAAGTCCACCCGGTAAAAACGCTCAAAGATGCGGGCTTGGTGTTCTCTCGGAATGCCACACCCTTGATCTCTGACGCTGATCGTGACTTCCGAGTCGGAGCGCGCCGCCACCACCTGCACGGTACTCCCCGGTTCGCTGTACTTTTCCGCATTGTCGATGAGATTTACCAGGGCCTGCTCCAAAAGGGGGGCGTTGTGACTGGCCCGTAGATCATCCGGACAGTCCAAAAGGATAGTAATATTCCTACCCGTGGCCTTTGGCTCACATATCTGAATGGCTGACTCCAAAACCGGCTTGATTCTCCCGCGGGTCAGGAAGATCATACCCCTTTCAGTATCCTGCTCGAGGCGGGAGAGCGTTAACAAGTGTTCGATAATTTCCTGCAAGCGCTCCGTCTGGTGAGCGATGATCCGTAAGAATTTCTCCGCGTTTTCAGGCTCTTTCATGGCTCCCGCCAGCAAGGTTTCTACAAAGCCCTTAATGGCGGTAACCGGGGTTTTTAGCTCGTGAGAAACATTGCCCACAAAGTCCCGTCGAATTCTCTCCAGGTGGCGCAGATGGGTGATGTCATGCAGAACGATGAGCACACCCATGACAATGCCCTGGGAATCTCGGAGCGAGGTGCCGTGTGCTTGCAGAAGTCGCTTGCCTTGGTCAAGGTTGATTTCACCCTCGATGGGCTCTGGGGATGATAACGCGCGGGTGATAAACCATTGCAGTTCCGGATCCTTGACCACCTCCGCCACCTTGCGCTTCTGAACCTCTGCCAGAGGTACGCCCAACAATCTGGCCCCGGCCTGGTTAAGAATTATGAACCGTTCCTCCTGGTCCACTGCCAGCACACCCTCCAACATACTGGTAAACACTGCCTCCTGGAGATGGGCTTGGCGAGTGAGCATGGAGAGACGGTCTTCCAGTTGATCCGCCATAAGGTTCAGAGTCTGGGCCAAGCTTCCCAATTCCTCGGAATTCGGCACCGGCAGGCGGCGGCTTAAATCTCCCTCCGCAAAACGCGCCGCCCCCCTTTTTAGGTCTTCGAGAGGTTGGCTGAAGCGCCGAGAGATAAAGAAACTTAGAGCTGTGATCACCAGAGCAATGATCAAGGCGCCGCCCAGACATTTCCACCACAAGGTTCTCACAGCTTGATTAATAGCCGTCACCGGCAGCGCCACCCGCGCCGCCCCCACCAACCTATCCCCCTCTTGTACGGCCACGGCGACGTATAACATATGGAGCTTCAAGGTATAGCTGTAGCGCTGAGACACCCCCACCCGACCCTGAAAAGCTTCCTGAAACTCCGGCCGGTCGGCGTGATTATCCATGCGGGCCGGATCCTTCTCAGAATCACCCATGACCTCTCCCGAAGGGAGCACCACCGTGAATCTGGCACCGCTGCGCTGCGCCGACTCCTTACACCACCCATCTACCTGCATCTTCTGGGGTGTATGCAGCAACCCCCGAACCTGGCCTTCCCCTAAACGTGCCAGGGCAGTAAGAGCTGACACAGTGTGCTGTAAGTAAAAATGACGCCAGGAGCTGGCCACCAACCAGGTGCCCGCCAACAGCGACACCAGAGTGACGGCCAGGTATGAGGGAAAAAGTTGCCAAATCAGCTTTCTGCGCGGCATATCTCATTTCCGTGAGCCGTGAGACGGCAGCCGTATGATGAGTATGGGGTAATATCTCATTTCCGCTCTATCCTCGGTAACCTCTTAAGGTTCTTTATTCCATTGGTGGGGCGGGCCTCCGTGCCCGCCAGGAAAAGCTGCTTGCCCACTAATATAACTAAATATAGTTTAATATCATCGAAATCACAAAAATATCAATTGGCAGAACAATGGTTTTTTGCTATCTTTTATTGAGGATAACGCTATGAAAAGGTTAAAAGCACCTCATGACCGGGGCAGCGCCCTGGGAGAAAGTCCGGGGGTGGCGGGGGTTCAGATCAAGGGCCGCCTGTGGCTGGAAAAGGACGGGGAGACTTTCCTGAGTTGGGGGCGGGTAGTGCTCCTGGAGCGCATTCGGGACCAGGGGTCCATTGCCGCCGCGGCCCGTAGCATGGGCATGGCTTACAGCCACGCCTGGACCCTGGTGGCCGGCATGAATCGCCTGGCCGGCCAGGAGCTGGTGGGGCGGACCTTCGGAGGACGCCACGGCGGCAAGGCCTGGCTGACCCCGGCCGGAGAGGCGGCCATCGGGCAGTTCTGGGTCCTGGTGGAGGATTTTCGCAAATGGCTTCAGACCCGGAAGGTGGAGGAACTGCCGAAGAGTTGAGTAAGCCCCGGCCTCGGCGGTCTCTCTCACCCTGGCCTCGCCCCTTTCCCGAAACAATTTATTATGGGCCTCGCTATTCTTTGTAAAAAATAAAGAAAGGAGGATTACTTATGAAATTTCCTAAATTCCTGGCGCTGTTGTTAGCCGCGACGCTTCTCCTCCCGGCCGGCCAAAAGATCATCGCCGACTTCGGCAAGGGTAAGCACGGCGAGGGGCTTTACCGCGATGCCGCGGATGCCAGGCAGTATGACGAGTGAAGATGAGGGCAGCCAAGGGGCGGCAAGTTCTTGTTGGCCTCAGTCTTGCCCGCCAAAATCCAACCATAGGGGGAAATTAGACAAATGACCAAGACACTATTTTCGGTCATTGTGATACTGACGGTGGCGGTTACGGGCCAAGCCCTGGCCGAGACCCGTATCAGATGCGCCTCCACCACCAGCACCCAGAATTCAGGCCTATTTGAGCATATCTTGCCTGTCTTTGAAAAGAAGACCGGCCTTAAGGTGGACGTGGTGGCGGTGGGCACTGGGGCGGCCATCAGAATCGGCAAACGAGGCGACGCCGACGTGGTGATGGTGCACGCCAAGGACCAGGAGCTGAAGGCGGTGGCGGAGGGGTATTTCGTGAACCGCCATGATATCATGTATAATGACTTTGTCATCATCGGCCCCAACACCGATCCCTTAAAGATCAAAGGCCTTGCCTCAGCGGTGGAGGCCTTTCAGAAGATCGCTCAGCAAAGCGGGGTCTTTGTCTCCCGGGGGGACAAGTCCGGTACCCACACCAAGGAGCTGGCTGTCTGGAAGATGGCCGGGCTTGACCCCAAAGGCCAAAAATGGTACTTGGAAGTGGGTCAGGGCATGGCCAAGACCCAGCGCTTCGCCAACGAAAAGCAGGCCTACACCCTCACCGACCGGGGCACCTGGCTGGCCGCCAAGGACAAGGACAGGCTGGACATGATGGTGGTTTTGGAGGGTGACCCCGTCCTCTTCAACCAATACGGCGTCATGGCAGTGAACCCGAAAAAGCATCCGCAGGTGAGGTATAACGAGGCTATGCAGTTCATCGGGTGGCTCATCTCCCCGGAGGGGCAACAGACCATCGGCTCCTTCAAGGACAAACACGGCAACCGGCTCTTTACCCCTAATGCTGTGGCGCCTTGATCTTTCTGAGCTGGCCGGCATTATCCTTTTATCCCTGCGGGTTTCCGGCAGCGCCCTCTTTATCGCCACCGTCCTGGGCCTGCCCCTGGCGGCGCTGTTGGCCCTGAAGCGTTTTCCGTTTAGAGACACCGTCATCAACGTCCTGAACACCTTCATGGGCCTGCCGCCGGTGGTGGTAGGCCTGGTTGTGTATCTGCTGTTGTCCCGGCGGGGGGTGCTGGGCTTTCTGAGCCTGCTTTATACTCCCGGGGCCATGATTACGGCCCAGACCATCCTGGCCTTCCCCATTGTGGCCTCCCTGGCCCATGCCGCCATCGTCAGCGTCGACCCGTTAATCCGGCAGGCCGCCCTCACCCTGGGCGCCACGCCCGGCCAACTGGCCCTGACCATCATCAAGGAGGCCAGGTACGGCATCATCGCCGGAGTGATCGCCGCCCTGGGCCGGGTGACCGCGGAAGTCGGGGCCATCCTCATCGTGGGGGGCAACATTGCCGGCTACACCCGGGTCATGACCACTACCATCGCCTTAGAGACGGACAAGGGCAACTTTGAACTGGCCCTGGCCCTGGGGGTGGCCCTCCTGGCTATTTCGCTCATGGTAAACCTGGCCCTGCGTTTTTACCAGAAACTGGGCCGGCCGGAAGCAGGAGCAGGGTGATGCCCCTGACCCTGGAGATTAACGCCGTATCCAAGACTTACCACGGCCTGCCGGTCCTGCGGGAGTGCTCCTTTACCTTTGCCGGCGGCCTGACCTATGCCCTCCTGGGTGCCAACGGCAGCGGCAAATCCACCCTCTTGCGCCTTTTGGCCCTGCTGGAGCCCCCCGATGCCGGAGAGATCCGCTATTTTCAAAATGGGCGGCCGGTGGCCATCGACCTGAACCTCAAACGTCGTTTCACCCTCCTTCTGCCTCGGGTGGGGGTCTTCAACCGCACGGTCTTTCAGAACGTGGCCTACGGCTTGAAGGTCAGGGGGGTGAACCGGGCCCGCATCAAGGAAAAAGTCCATCGCCTCCTGAAGATGGTGGAACTGGCCGACCAGAGAAACCAGCGGGCCGTCACCCTCTCCAGCGGCCAGATCAAAAGGTTGGGTCTGGCCCGGGCCCTGGCGGTGGAACCCGCGGTGCTCTTTCTGGATGAACCCACGGCTTCCATTGATTCGGTCACCGTGGGCCACATCGAGGACATCCTCACCAACCTGAAAAACGCCCGCCAGACCACCATCATCCTGGTGACCCACGACCCGGCCCAAGCCGCCAGG
>DYLF01000122.1:2936-4112 GCA_020722205.1 Desulfobacca acetoxidans | reverse complement strand
TCTACATCATTTCCCTCTCCCTCTGGGAGAGGCTCTACATCATTTCCCTCTCCCTTTGGGTAAGGCTCTACATCATTTCCCTCTCCCTTTGGGTAAGGCTCTACATCATTTCCCTCTCCCTCTGGGAGAGGGCCAGGGTGAGGGTAATAAAGGCTCAGAATGAGGGCCCCTGCTCTATATCTATGGCCCTCGCCGCCCAAAAAGACTGCTGGCCTTCTTGCTCTTTGCTCAACCAGCTTCCTTAGGCCGCCCACCATGTATTATAAAATTGCCAAACTGCCCGCCGCGGACTCCAGCCGAGCTCTGGCCCCGAGAGGAATGGTATGATTGTCCGGCTGGTGCCCCACCGGCAGGCCCGCCAATACCGGCACTCCCAGGGGGTTCAGAGCCAAGCCCAGCACTTCCCACACCTGCTCCTGAGATTCCCCACAAGCCGTGAAGGCCCCTAAAATCACCCCCGCTACCCCCTCCAATCCCCCGGCTAACAGCAAGTGATGCACTAGGCGGTCCAGACGATATAAGGCTTCATTCTGATCTTCCAGGAACAACAGATAGCCCCGAAACCGCGGCGCATAAGGCGTACCCAGCAGGTGACAGAAAGTGGTGAGGTTGCCCCCGGCCAAAGGACCCTCCCCGGCTCCGCCCTGGAGCACCGTCAAACCCCGATAGGTCAGGCTGAGAGGCTCTCCCGCCGTCAACCAGGAAAAAAAGTTATTCCGCGCCGCTGGCGTCAGATGGGGCAGTTGGGCCACGGTGGGACCGTGAAAGGTCACCAATCTTAGCTCCCGGTGCAGGTGCCAGAGCAGGTTGGTGAGATCGCTGAAGCCCACCAGACGCCGGGGCTTGCTCCTTAAAACCTCCAGATCCAGGTACGGCAAAATCTTCAGAGAGCCGTACCCACCCCTTGCCCCCATCACCGCCCTCACCCGGGCCGTCCGCCAGATTTCCTGGAAGCGGCCGGCCAGCTGCCGGTCAGTGTCCTGCCCCCATGGACGGTCAGCCATCACCTCCGACCCACAACACACCTCAAAACCCCACTGCCGTAAAAGGCGCACCCCCTCCTCGCAAGCATCCTGCTCCACCGGACTCGCCGGAGCGGTCACCCCAATCACCTCGCCGGGCCGCACGGCCTCCGGCCATAAAAAGTCATTCGTCATAAAAACCTGGCAATATCAT
>DYLF01000122.1:0-2836 GCA_020722205.1 Desulfobacca acetoxidans | reverse complement strand
TTACCCGTTTCATCCCCCCGTTTATCTCCCCCCGCCTCACAGCTCACCTCCCTCCGGCCAGGCGTTTCAAGCGGCTGAAGCGTTCCCAGGAAAATTCCGGCCAACAGGGGAAAATGGAGTTGTTCTGAAACAAAGGGTCGGCGGCAAGCTCATAACGGGCCGCCTCCCTGGCCTCGGGCCAAAGAGAGGTGCCGGGGACCGGAGAATATTGCGCCAGAATCGGGGTGGCGCCCAATTCCCTGACCCGGCGCACAGAGACCTCTATTTCCTCATCCTGTTGCCCCGGCAGGCCCAAAAGGAGATAGACCCCCACCTCCTCCTGGCGAAAGCCCGCCGCCGATAGGTTGGCCAAGGCCATCTCCAACTCCCCCGCCCCGAGTTTTTCATCCCGCCGCCCTTCCCCCAAGGCTGTGGTCTCGACCCCTAAACGCAACGTGGCAAAGTTGGCCTTTTTAAGCCACCTCGCCACCTCCAGGGTGACGTATTTGGCATGCAGCGCATTGGGAGTATGAAACCGGAAGGTCCGCCCCCGCCGGGCCAGTTCTTCCAAAATGACCAGTAAGTGGCGCTCCGCCTCCAGGAGCAGTGCATCGTCATAAAAGGCGACATCTATCAGCTGCAGACTATCCTGCCAGTAAAGAAGCTCCTCCACCACGGCCAGGGGCTGGCGGCGCTGATACCGCGGGTTGAGCAGGTGGGAGGCGCAGTAGGAACACCTGAAGGGGCAACCGCGAGACGTCAGGATGGGGATAAAATAAAGGTGCGGCGCCAGATGCAGCGCCGGATAGGGAAGGTAATCCGGGTCCCCGGGGACGTAACTGTCATCGGCCCGGCCCATTACCGAAGCAATACTGCGCACCACCGCCCCCTCCCCCGCGCCGCTCAGGCACAGGTCGGCGCCGCTGTGCTGCCGGGCATGCTCGCTGCACAGGGTGGCATAAACGCCCCCCAATAGCACCGGCACTCCAGGGAATTGCTCCCGTACCAAGCGGATGGCGGCCTGCACTCCCGGATACCAGTACGTCATGAGAGAGGTGACCAGCACCGCCGCAGGTCTGGGCACCCGGGCCAAACGCTCCCGACAGGCGTCCTCCGGGAGGCCGTATCGCCCCCAATGGCGGGGCACTCCTGCTAAGACCGATGGGGTGGGCAGGATTTCTTTCCGGTACCGACCAGTGCCGTACGCACCACTACGCCCATGCGGTTCGCCCAGGCAATCCAAATAGTGAACCTCATAACCCCGCCCCATAAGCAGGCCGGCCAGATAAAGCAGACCCAGCGGCTGGGCAAAAAAATCATAGGCGGCAAAATCATAAATCCAGGGATTGATCAATAGCAGAGGGGGCCCGGCCTGACGCATACCAAATTCAAAGTCCAAAGTCTGAAATTGAAGCCTGCCGGCAAATAACTATACTCGATTCTGGGACAAACTACCGGCGTATGAGTGCTCGATTTGAATTAGTTTGGATTATCCAGACTTGATAATAGAATAAAATCAAAGGAGAGTTAAATAAAAAGTCCAGATGGAAGGCAAAACTCTGGGGGGCCTGCCCCCTCTCCCGGCGCCGGCGCTGAGAGAGGGAGGCTTAGGAGGGAGGAAGCCGTTTTTTTTAGGAAGGGGCCAACAACTTCTGGTCTTTGACCCAAGCATCCTCCGTCGGCGGGACCTCTGGTGCTCCCGTCTCGCCCGCCGGTTTCTCCAGACTCCCCTGCCGGCGCCGGTAATTGCTGCCCACTAGCCCCGCCAGTTCCTCCACCATGCTTTTCATTTGCTCGGATTGGGCGTTCAACTGCTCAGCCGCACTGGCGCTTTCCTCCGCACTGGCGGCATTGCTTTGCACTACCCGCTCTATCTCGCCGGTAGCCTGGTTTATCTGGGCAATTCCCTGGGCCTGTTCCTTGCTGGCCACCGCAATCTCGCCCACCATGCGGTTCACTTCTTTGGCCGAATCCCCCATATCATAAAACTTCGTCAAGGTCTCCTGAATCTGTGCCGCCCCCTGTTCTATGTGCTGCGCCGTCTCCCCGATCAGGACGTCGGTGGTCTTGGCTGCTTCCGCCGCTCGCTGGGCCAGGTTCCGCACCTCGTCCGCCACCACGGCAAAACCAGCCCCGGACTGCCCTGCCCGGGCCGCCTCCACCGCCGCATTTAACGCCAACAGGTTGGTCTGAAAGGCAATCTCATCTATGTTCTTGATGATTTTCTTGATCTGCTCCCCTGATTGCGCAATTGTTTCCATAATCCCTTTGGTGGCACGAATGGAACGATGCACCTCTTTGGTCTTTCCGTTGGTCACCAATACCAGCCGGTTGCACTCCTCGGCATTTTGGGAGTTCTGCTTCACCGTGGCCGCCAATTCCTCCAAGGAAGCCGAGGTTTCCTCAAGATTGGCGGCCTGCTGGGACGCCCCCTGGGCTAGCCCTTGGCTGGCCGCAGAAACCATGCCGGCCGCCGAGGCCACCTGCTCTGTCCCCTCCCTCAACTCCCCGATAATGCGGTTGAAAGGTCTGGTAATGCTGCGGGCCAGACACCAGGACAGGATTACTCCCACCCCCAGGAGAACCACCAACCCCTCCACACTCTTCCCTCCATAAACAGCAATTACCACGGCCATTGCCAGTATGATCAAATTCCCCCCCATTACCTTGCTCCACAAAGTCAACCTCTTTAACATACTCTCACCTCGTTGGGGCCGCCCCCTGCCTCAGCCCCTGATCTGCATGATTTCCTCATCCCTGCAGAGTAACTTTCGGTTTAATTCCTTATCGGCCATTGGGGCAAACCAGTTTAGTCCCGCCACAGAAAATTTTTTAGTTTGCTTTTTCCCTTCACTCC
>DYLF01000121.1 GCA_020722205.1 Desulfobacca acetoxidans | reverse complement strand
TTTTAGGCTATAGTGAGGCCGAGTTGAGAGGACGGCTTTTCCAGAGTTTGTTTAAGGACCAGCAGGTGGGAGAGGAGGTGGTGCAGTCTCAGGACTATCGCAGTCGGGAGGTGATCCTGACCAACAAGCGGGGCGAGCCCGTGGAGGTGCTGTTATCGGGCTTTGACCTGCCGGCGGAGTTCAGCCGTAAGGTCTTTATGGCCAAGGACCTGAGCCTGGCGCGGCGGGTGAAAGAACTGGAATTTCTGGATGTGGTGTATCATGAACTCGCCGGCCAGATCAGAACCCCACTGTCGCTGGTGTTCAGTTGGCTGGCGTTGCTTTCAGATGAGCTGCCCCAGGGGGCGCCGCAGGAGACGCTGGCGAGTATCCGGCGACAGTTGCACAAAGTGGAGCTGAGTTGCGACCGGCTGGCCCTGTACGACTACGACGCCGCAGGGGGGGTGGCGCCTTATCATGAGATTCTCCTGGCTTTCTCCGAGATCGTCAGGTGTCTGCAGGAAGAATTTCCGGCCTCCGAAATGAAGAGAATAAATTTTCGCCTGCCTAAGGACCTGCCGTTTATCCATGGAGATTTGTTTCAACTCACCTTCTGCCTCAAGAGCATTCTCTCCTTTCTGCTGCGATTTTTACCGGAGACTGAAAAGATCGAGGTCAGCGCCGCCCCGGCCGGGCGCTGGCTGACCGTCACCACCACCGGCCTGGTAGCCGAGGAGCCTGAGGAAAGCCCGGCCGCGCGTCTGCTGCTGGACGTGGCCTTGGGAGAAAAAATCATCCACCGCTTTATCCAAAACCACCACGGCATTTATCATGAGCCCAAAAAGGCCGGGGGGTGGCTGGTCTTTCGGTTTGACCTGCCCCTCCCCCAGGGAGAAGGGCAATGAACCCCTATCGCGTACTGTTGGCCTTTCCCGCCGGCAAGGAAGACACCGCCGCTCTTATTAAGCAGGTGCTGACAACCAGGTTCTTCAGCCAGGAGCAGCCGGGGGAGGTCTTGCGGGTCACAGATGCCGCTCAGGCCAGGGAGGCGCTGGCCGGCTGCCAGTACCACCTCCTCATTACGGATGTCCAGCTTCCGGAGACCAGGGCGAGCGTGGTGGGGGAAGGGATGGAAGGCGGCTTGGCCCTGCTGCAATCCCTGGAGGAGGCGGGGACGTCGCTCCCCAGCCTGCTGGTGGCCGGTGACCCCGGCGCCCGCCTTTATCAGGCAGCCCAGGAGCTGACGGACTGCCGGGTGCTCCCCGAAAACGACCACTTTCACCTCAGCCTCCTGAAGTACACCGAGAAATTTCTTGTCAAGAAGTTATATCGCCCGGGGCAGCCGACCGCTGCCGGTTATGCGCTTAAAGAGGCGGTGGCGCCCTTACCGGCCAGAAAGATTGCCAACATCAATATCACCATTAATCTGGACCAAAGATACGGAGACTTGGTGGAAGGTCATTACAGGATTCAGGGGTTTAACTTTAACTTTAAAGACGAAGGTCTCATAAGGTTGGATTATGAGACCCTCCTGCAGCTCAAAGAGAAGTCCCGGGAGCTGGAAGACCTGGAGACCTGGCCGGACTGGGAAAAAAAGCTCAGGGAAGTGGGAGCGGACCTCAGCAGCCAGATTTACAATCAGATCCATAAAGGGAATAAGGAGTTCACCCAAACTTTCCTCAAAGTACTGGAGAAAGTGGGCACCATTGAAAACACCCGGATCAGGTTTATCCTGAAGCGGGAAACTTTCCCGGTAATTATGGAAGCCCTGATGGACGACCCTTTGCGCGCCGCGCCGCTCACCGCGGCGGAGCAGAAGTTTCTCATGCTGCAGGCGCCCATCTACCGGCGGGTGGATATTCCCATTGACCATGCCTATCCATTGTTTGCGCACGGCGGGAATAACCGCGAGCCCCTGAACTGTCTGGTCATTGAAGCCGAGGCCGCGGGGTATGTGCCGAAGATAGATATGGAACTGCAGGAGCTCACCAGCCTTAGAGATGAAACCGATTGGCTTCTTCAGCACCTCAATGATTTGAAGTTGGCCGGCTCTCAGGGGGAACCTTCCGTAAATATCGGGGAAATCTTCCGCCTGGAAAAAACCAAGGTGAAGGCGGGACAGAAGTTCAGTGACCGTCTGAAAGAACTCCTGGGCCAACAAAGCCCCTGGCATCTGGTGCACTTCGCCGGACATTCGCTCTACCTCCACCAAATTGTCGGTGGCGAACTCAAGGGCAAAGGCTACTTCATCTTCCCAGGCTTAAACGGTGAGGATCACGAAGCGGTGGAGGTCTCTGTGCTGTCCTCGTATCTTAGGCCATCCGGCTTGCGTTTCTTGTATCTGGGCAGTTGTTACAGCGCGGTGACCGAGTTCGCCATCGAACTGGCCAATAACCTGATTCCCGCCATCCTGGGGTTCCGCTGGCGGGTGGCGGACGCCAAGGCCTGCCGCCATACCCAAAGCTTCTACCGGCACCTCTTCGAGCTGCGCTCGGTGGATGAAGCCTTTTTGCAGACCCGCCGGGAAATGCACCAGGAAGACCCCCAGGACCGTACCTGGGCCGCTCCCCTGTTGATTATGCAAGTCAGCGATTGAGAAGGGAAAAATCATGCCCCTGGCGGATTATTTTGCCGAATTTATGGAGGTGGTGCAGCACCAGCCCACAGTGCGCAAATTTTATCGGCGCCTGCCGGACGACCAGGTGCTGCCGGAATTTATCGCTCAGGATTTCCAAATGGAACAGGGCTATTTTCAGCTCAAACTGGCGGAGATGTTCCTCAAGGACCGGCGGGCATACTGGCAGCAGTTCCTGCCCCTGGGTCTGGTGCTGAGCGGTTTTAGCTACCTCAAGGAAGAAAAGAAACCAGTGCCTTTCCTAGTGGGGCACAACATGCTGGCAGGACTGGAACAATATGTAAAGGGCGAAGCGGTGGAATATCATAACACCGAGGTGACCAAACCCATCCCTTACCGAGGGGGCGGCTTGGAGTTTTTCCTGGGGCTGTGCGCCATCGAGGTGAACGATCTGGTGAAGCGACTGTTTGACTGTCTGGGTACGGTGGTGCAAACCTTATCGGTGCCTCCTTTGTCCACCTACCTCAAGGTGGCCGACCCCCTGTATCAAGGGGTCAAAGGTTTGTTGGGCTTGAAAGAGGTAAACCTGCGTTTCGGCCACCGGGACGTCTTCACCGATAAGGAGGATGACCCGCAACGCTTCCGCTCCGGTTACCTGGCCTTTATCAACTGCCCGGAAAACGCATGGGCGACGGAAAATCTGTGGGTCGAAAACGACCGCCTGCAGAAAGGCACCCGAAACCAACACCAGCATTTGGACGATTATGACTACTGTCTCATCAAAATTGAGCATCTGGCCAAGAGACAAGACTATGAGTCTCTGCCCTGCTTTGCCTTGTGGCAGGAGGCCCGGCATGTTTTGTGGGAGAGAGAAAACCAGGCCTTGGCGGTGAGTAAATTGAATGAGTTTTTTGCTCAGGTGGCCTTAAGCCCGGACCTGACCCGCACGGACGCTCATCAGCTCATTCTCTTGTATAAGGCCAACTTTGATAATGAAGTCAGCGCCTACCAGGCAGCCCGGGGGCTGACCCCCCAAACCACGGCCACCGTCAGCCGCTCGGCCACCGGGTTTCTGGGACCGGTGGCGGTGTTGCAGAAGACCGCCCATCTGGCGGAAAAGGCGGGCTTTCCCCAGGAGACGGTAAAGGGCTTGAGAGCCCTCGGCACCTATTGGGGGGAGATTCCTTATCTGAAAGATCGGCCGAGGGATTTTCAGTTGACTGTCCAAGAACTTAATCAACAATTGGCGACCCTGGATAAATTGAGCCCGGTGAGCCGGCCCGACCCGGTGGCCCTGGCCGAGGCCATCGCAGTGGCCAGCCTCAGCGCCACCGAGAAGGGGTGAACGTTCCCAAGGGTTAAGGGAATGAGACGAAAAGTGAAAAAAAGAGAATGGGGGTATGCATTTCACTCAAGTACATACTATATCTAGTCAGTTCTGTCCGGTTAACTGGTTAAAAAAGGCCCGAAAACTCCCGGGAATCTATTAGAATGGGTTTGCCGTAACCTATCAAACAGACAGGAGATTCCGGACCATGGCCCATTGTAACACAATCTTTCATCAGATGCT
>DYLF01000120.1 GCA_020722205.1 Desulfobacca acetoxidans | reverse complement strand
GTCGGCCAGCCTGGCGGCTTGGGCCGGGTCGTGGGTCACCAGGATGATGGTGGTCCGGCGGGCGTTTTTGAGATGCAGGAGGATTTCTTCCAGGCGGCCCTTGATCTGAAACCCCGCCTGGGCCGGGCTTTCTCCCAGGGCGTTGCCCCGGTCATGGGGTGGTTTTAATCTCTTCAGAGCGCTATCCTGGAAAAAAGATAGTAAAACCATGGCTCTGCCAATTGATATTTTTTTGAATTTTGACGATATATAAGCATATTGGTGGGTGAGCGGGCACGGAGGCCCGCCCCACCGCACGGAGGCCCGCCCCACCGCACGGAGGCCCGCCCCACCGCACGGAGGCCCGCCTCCTTGCCGGGGATCAGGTAAGGGACCTGTCCGGGCCCGCCCCGGGCACGGAGGGCCGCCCCCACCGGTGGGAAAAGGCTTTTTCCTGAACCTGATTCTTTTAACCGCAAACTGACAAGTGCATTATGGTGAACAGATGACCAAGAAGCGAGACAGGCGGATCACAGCCATCATTTTGGCCGCGGGCCAGGGGACGCGGATGAAATCCAGCCATCCCAAGGTGCTGCACACTATTTTGGGGCGGCCCATGATCGCCTATCTGGTGGATACTTTGAAAAACCTGGGAATTGACGATATTTTGGTGGTGGTGGGCTATCAGGCCGAGAAAGTAATGGCAGCCCTTAGAGGAGATGGCCTGCGCTTCGTGGTGCAGGAGCCGCAATTGGGCACCGGGCATGCGGTGCAGGTGGCCATGACTGCGGTGCCGGTGGACGTGGAGACGGTCATGGTGCTGTGCGGGGATGTGCCGTTGATTGCGGGTGACAGCGTTGAGTGTCTTTACCGTCTGCACCAGGAGAAGGGGGCGGCGGTGACGGTGCAGACGGTGGAGCTGGTTGACGGCGCCCATTACGGCCGGGTGGTGCGGGATGAGCAAGGCCGGGTGCTGGAGGTGGTGCAGGCCAAGGACGCCAAAGACCGGCCGGAGGTGTTAGCCATAAAAGAGATCAACACCGGGGCCTACTGTTTTGCGGCCGCCTTTTTGCGGGCGGCCTTGCGTGAACTCACTCCCAGCCCGGTGACGCAGGAAATCTACCTCACCGATTTGATCTCTCTGGCCCGGCGGCAGGGGCAGGGGGTGGAGGCCCTGCGGGACGCCGATTGGCCCAACCTTTTGGGGATTAACAGTCGGGCCGAGCTGGCCGCGGCTACCCAGATCCTCAAACGCCGCCTCAACGCTCAGCACATGGCCGCCGGGGTCACCCTGGTAGATCCGGAGACTACCTACATCGGCCCTTTGGTCACCATCGGTCGGGACACCGTCATCTATCCCAACACTTATTTGGAGGGTCATACCTCCGTTGGGGAAGGATGTCTCATCGGCCCCAACGTTTGGATCAGCGACTCGGTGCTGGGGGATCAGGTGGTGGTGAAAATGGGCTGTGTCATTACCGAGAGCCGTTTGGCCGAGGGCGCCCAAGCCGGTCCTTACTCTCATCTCCGTCCCTTAAGCGATCTTCGGGAGGGGGCCAAAGTGGGCAACTTCGTGGAGGTGAAAAAATCCACCCTGCACCCTGGGGTCAAGGCCAACCACCTTACTTACCTGGGAGACGCGGTCATCGGCCCCGGGGTCAACGTGGGCGCCGGCACCATTACCTGCAACTATGACGGCGTCAAAAAATACCAAACGACCATTGAAGCCGGGGCCTTTATCGGCAGCAACACTGCTCTGGTGGCGCCGGTGACGGTGGGGGAAAAGGCTTACGTGGGCGCCGGCTCCACCATCACGGAGGACGTGCCGCCTGGAAAGTTGGCCATCGCCCGGGGCCGCCAGGTGATCAAGGAAATAAAGAAGAGGGGTTGAGGCGCAAGAGAAGAATCCCGCCTACCGCCCTTTAAAAGAGGAAGTAATTTAACGAAGTTAGCTTTATACGTAATTCGTAGGGTCAGTGGTTAGCGGTTGAGTAGAGGGCGGGGAGTTTTTAATCTTGTTCACCTCAGATGGGGGGGGATTAGCAACCGGGTTACGGCTCACTGCCGAAGAGGAAAACATGTGCGGGATTATCGGTTATTTAGGGCAAAAGGAATGCATGGCCATTATTCTGGACGGCCTGAAGCGTCTGGAATACCGGGGCTATGACTCCGCCGGCATGGCGGTCATGGGCGACAACGGATTGAATATGCGGCGCAGCCAAGGCAAGCTGACGGAGTTGGAAAAGCTCCTGGTGGAGGCGCCCCTGCCGGGACGCACCGGCATCGGTCATACCCGTTGGGCCACGCATGGGCCGCCGTCCGAGAGGAACGCACATCCCCATCGGGTGGAAAACATCTCGGTGGTGCACAACGGCATTATCGAAAACTATTTGGAGATTAAGGAACAACTTATCAAGGAGGGACATCAATTCGCCTCGGAGACCGACACCGAGGTGGTGCCCCATCTCATCGTGAAATACCTGAACCAGGGGGCGGGGTACCTCGAGGCCGTCAAACTCGCCTTACATGAAATTAAGGGCTCTTACGCCCTGGTGGTGCTTAACAGCGAGGAGCCGCGCCTGTTGGTGGGTGCCCGCCATGAAAGCCCCTTGATTCTGGGGGTGGGGGAAAACGAGTACTTTTTAGCCTCTGACATTCCTGCGGTGCTGCCGTACACCCGCCGGGTGGTCTTTTTGGAGGACCATGACCTGGTGGTTCTACGGGAGGACGGCTATGAGATCAGCAACCTGAAAGAAGACCAGATTCAGCGGCAGGTGACCACGGTCTCCTGGACACCGGCCATGGCGGAGAAGGCGGGCTACAAGCACTTCATGCAAAAGGAAATTTTCGAGCAACCCAGAGCCATCATAGACACCTTCCGGGGACGCATGGACCCGGACAAGGGGGAGGTCTACCTGGAGGAGGTGACCTTGTCGGAGGCGGAGTTGCGGGCTCTCAAGAAGATTTATATGGTGGCCTGCGGCACCTCTTTTCATGCCGCCATGGTGGGCAAGTTCCTGCTGGAGGCCTGGTGCCGACTGCCGGTGGAAGTGGATTTGGGCTCCGAGTTCCGGTACCGCGAGCCGCTATTAGATCCGGAAACCCTTCTTATCGTCATCTCCCAATCCGGCGAAACCGCCGACACCCGCGCCGGTCTGTTAGCCGGTTTAGAAAAGAAGGCCAAGACGCTGGCCATCTGCAACGTGGTGGGTGCCAGCATCGCCAGGGAGGCCGGCAATGTCATCTATACTCACGCCGGCCCGGAAATCGGGGTGGCCTCCACCAAGGCCTTCACCACCCAATTGGTGGCCCTGTACCTTTTGGCGCTGTTTTTGGCCGACAAGCTGGGGCGGATAAGCCGGGAACAGGTGCGCCAGTATCTGGCCAACCTTTTGAAACTGCCCACCTGGGTGCAGGACAGTCTGGATCAGGACAAAGAGATCCGCGAGCTGGCGCGGCGCTATATGCATGCCCAGGATTTTCTGTATCTGGGCCGCGGGGTGCAATATCCCATCGCCCTGGAGGGGGCCTTGAAGCTTAAGGAAATCTCCTATATTCACGCCGAAGGCTACGCCGCCGGGGAGATGAAGCACGGCCCCATCGCCCTGATCGACGAGAAAATGCCGGTGGTGGTGCTGGCTTCCCAGAGCCCGGTGCTGGACAAGGTCAAGGGCAATATTGAAGAGGTCAAGGCCCGGGGGGGCATTGTCATTGCGGTCACCGAGGCCGACAATCACCCGGTGCTGGAGAAGGCCGACGCTGCCATCAGCGTGCCCGCCATGCCCCTGGCCCTGTCTCCCATCGTCCTGGTAGTGCCTTTGCAACTCTTGGCGTACCATATCGCCGACCTGCGCGGCACCGATGTGGACCAGCCCCGCAATTTGGCCAAGAGTGTCACCGTGGAATAGACTGGGCGGGGAAGGGGCTAAGGGCCGAAGGCACTAACCTCTCCCCGCCCCCCGCCTCCCCGGCCGGTCCCTTATCACCTCCGGTTTAAGAGACCACTTATCTGATGGACGATGGGGGGCGGTTATGCCAGGCTGAGCATCCTGGGTCGGCGATTCAGCGGTGATAAAATTTTCCGGTGCACTCTATTGCTCTTTGAGTCAAAATATAGTAAAATTTTAATAATTCGCCTAAAAAAGCCTTTTGAGGTTAAAGACTTTTACCTACTGGTGGCAAT
>DYLF01000119.1:2830-4176 GCA_020722205.1 Desulfobacca acetoxidans | reverse complement strand
CCGCCGGGTCTATGGAACATTTGGTGACTTCCAACTCAGCCATTCGCTTTTCCTCCAGTTTCATACATTAAGGATGACCTTCATGGCTCCTTGTCAGCAGCAGAGCCCAACACACGCGTCTTCAGGGCTTCATTTATTAATCCCGCAAGGGGCTGAATCCTTAAATCAAAAAAAATTAGAGAAGCCGGCAACCTGCCATAATTTTCTTAACTGGCCAACTCGCTGATAATGGTGTTGGCAAGTTTCACTGCTTCCGGATGCCGCATAATCAGCAGGTCAGCGCCGGCCAGGAGCAGGCTCACCGCAGTGACGGCCTCCATCAAAATGCCGCGTTTGGTTTGGTCACCCAACTGAGGTGCTTCCTCGTTGGTCTGCTTGCATTCCTTGACCTTCCACACTTCCTGGCTCATGTAGTTGATGATGGGGGATTGCAGTTTTTCATCTTCCTGGGTCAGCGCTGCCATGCGGTCACGCTCCATGACGGAATAGGTATACTCCATGCCGTACCCCAGGCCGCCCGTGGTGGGGTCCACCAGGATGGTGTTGTCTTTGACGCCCAACTGACCCAACAAGATATTGAGCTGTTTGGCCAGGTTGACATCAATGGGGGTGTTGGCTGCCACCGAGTGGTTATAACCCAGGCAGGCAGCGCCGATCTTTTTGTAGTTCTTGTCCTGCACCGGGCCGAGGACCAAGTTGGCGCCCTGGCAGGCCTCGGCCACCGCCGGTAACACCTCCGCGTCCTTCTCGACGTTGCCCGTCCCATAGACGATAATCGGCACATCAACGGCCTCCAATACTTTCTTGGCCGTGGCCGCCGCCTTTTCCGCCGGGGCGTTGTCGCCATTGGGGTCGGTGCTTACCAAAATCAGAGCCAGGGCTTGCGCCCCATAGTCATTGACGCACTTTTTGGCCCAAGCCACCGGATCAGCCAGCACATCTTTGAAGGGTTCTTTGCATGGATCGGCCCATTCTTCGCCGGGGTCCGTGTCCCATACTTCCATGGCAATCTTGGGGATATTGGCCATCTCTCCTTCAAAAAGGTAGAAGGGGTAGGAAGTCTCTCCCCCCAAAGTGATGGCCTTGGCGCCCTTGCCGATGGTTACCGATCTGATCGCCCCAGAATAAGTCTGTTTGGGAATTTCAAAAGCCAAGATATATACCTCCTTTAAATAAACGGATTCCGCCACATCCTAACCCAATTCAGGTCTAGATATTGTGAAAATAATAATTTATTAGGCCGAATGTCAAGGAAAAAATCGCACCAGACTCAAGTGTAAACAGGAATATACCACCCCCGGGATGGCCTGGCGCAGCTCAGCCCCGGGAAAGCAGTCAACGCCGGG
>DYLF01000119.1:0-2730 GCA_020722205.1 Desulfobacca acetoxidans | reverse complement strand
CGCCGGGGGGTGAGATTTTTCTTGGCAATAGCATGATATTTTTGATAAAAAACCTTGAAAGGGCGGGTTAACGAGACATGGCCAAACTGGATATTGAGCTTATTCGGGAGATGGAAGCCGCCGGCGTCTCCGCCCAGGCGGCAGAGGCCATTATCCGGGCTATTGACAGCCGCACCGTCGCCCAACTGGCCACCAAACTGGACCTGGCTGAGCTGCGAGCGGAGCTCACTGACCGTCTGAATAATTTAAAGCGTTCTGGTAATGAGCGTTTTGCCAGGTTAGAGATGTCTATTGATAAGTGCTTTGCCGAGTCAGAAGCAGCTACCCATGAGCGTTTTGCCAAATCAGAGGCCGCTACCAACGAACGCTTTGCTAGGCGGGAAGCAGGTTTTAATGCACGACTTACTAAACTGGAATCAACCCTGACACGGTGGTTTATTGTGCAGAGCACCACGGTTATATTGGTAGTGGCAGCTTGGTTGATCTTTCTGAGAAGATAAGACATCTTGCAACATGCCTGCCAAGATAGAGCTGACCGTCTGCCGGTTACACTTTATCCCCTTCCTTATTGAACCTTTTTGTTTCTTCCCGGAACACCGAACCCAAAACCAGGAACCCTAAATGGCTGATACCATCAGCCCTGAAGTTAGGCTTGGTTTAGCAACTTCTGAAAAATCTGATACCCAGCCTGCAAAGCCGTGGACTCCGGGGGAAGGTGAAAGGTTGGCCGGCCCTGGCTGTCGAAGTCAGCCAGGATGGGATCCTCTGGGATGATCCCGGCCAGCTCCAATCCCTGGTTGACGATTTCCTCCTGCATCCTGGGGCTTAGACCGTTGGTTACCCGGTTGACGATGAGCACCGCCCGGCCCACCACAATTTTCAGTTGTTTGGCCAGGTCCTTCAGGCGCCGAGCCGCCTGGATACCCCGCCAAGAAGGGTCTGACACCAGCACCAGTAGATTGACGTCCTTGGTAGTGAGGCGGCTCAGGTGCTCCATGCCGGCTTCATTGTCCATCAGGATGTAAGGATAATTTTTTGACAGCACAGCCATAAAATGGGCCACCAGATTATTGGCGGCGCAGTAGCAGCCGGGGCCCTCGGGCTGACCCATGGCGATGAGGTCATAGCCGTCGGCCTCCACCAGGCACTGGTTGATGCGCATTTCGATGAGCTGGTCTTTCGTCATGTCCACCATGCCGCCGCCGCTCCTTTTCATTTCTTCCCGGGCTTCGCCCACCGTGCTCTCCACCTTTATCCCCAACACCTCGTTTAAATTGCTGTTGGCGTCCGCATCCACCGCCAACACCGGAGAATGACCGTGTTCCAACAGATAACGCAAAAACATCCCGGCCACCGTTGTCTTGCCGGTGCCGCCTTTGCCGGCCATGGCGATCACAAAACTCAAAGGTTATTCCTCCTCAATTTCCCAACTATTTAATGTAATGTAGTCATCTTTTTACTGAGCGTCAACCGGGAAAGCCACCCGGCGAGGGAGCTGCTGGTCAGACATTTACAATCCCCTCTGAATCACGGCCACCTATGGAGCGCGATTCACCCCGGCAGACGTCTTGACTGATGCCACCTGGCAAGATCGCTAAGATATTCGTGAAAACAAAAATTGTTCTAGACTTTCTGTTATTTGAGAAAAAATTGTTTCCGCCGGGAGGATAGTCGCGGTAAAGTAATTTATTATCAACTTTGTACGCTTTCATTATTAATTGTTGCCGGTTGATCTTCCGAGTCTATGGAACCAAGAGCTTATGTGGAGGAGTTTCTCAGCTTCTTGCGGGTGGAGCGGCACCTGTCGGCGCACACCTTGCGCAACTACGCCCTGGACATCAGGCAGTTTGTGACCTTCTGGGAAAAGAGCCAGGGGCCCCGGGGGTTGTCTGAGGTTACTTACCGACACCTCAGGGCTTACGTAGCCGGGATGCTCACGGGCTTGCGCAAGAGCACGGTGGCCCGCAAGCTCTCGGCGCTGCGCACTTTCTTCAAGTTCCTGCAGCGTTGCCAAGTCCTGGACCTCAACCCGGCCCGTCTGGCCCCCACTCCCAAGGTGGAAAAGACCCTGCCGCGTTTTCTCACCGTGGATGAAGTTTTTCACCTGCTGGGGCAGGCAGCCGACGACCGGAACTTTCAGGACTGCCGGGATCGGGCCATCCTGGAGCTGTTCTATGCCGGGGGTTTGCGACTGGCGGAACTTACCGGTCTTGACCTGTCCCACTTGCACCTCAAGGAGGGGCTGGTCCGGGTCTGGGGCAAGGGCGCCAAAGAGCGCCTGGCCTTCTTGGGACGGCCGGCGAGGGCAGCCTTGGCCGCTTACCTCCCAGTGCGCCGTCGGCTTCTGGAGCATCTGGGCAAAGACCAGGAGCCGGCCCTGTTCCTCAACCCCCAGGGCGGACGTCTCAGTTCCCGGGGGGTGGCCCGGGTGGTGGAGAGGCGGGCCCGCCGGGCCGGCCTGGGAGGCAGACTCACCCCCCATGGCCTGCGCCACAGCTTTGCCACCCATCTGCTGGAGGGCCAGGCGGATCTGCGCACCGTCCAGGAACTGCTGGGCCACGCCAGCATCTCCAGCACCCAGCGCTACCTGCACCTCAACCTGGATTATCTCATGGAGGAATACGACCGCACCCACCCCCGGGCCGCAGCCAAAGTGAAAAACGAAAGGGAAGCAAGGGGGGGAAAAGGAAACAAAGGAAAAGGACAGAAGCAAAAATGAATTTGCCGCCC
>DYLF01000118.1:2972-4181 GCA_020722205.1 Desulfobacca acetoxidans | reverse complement strand
GCCGGAAGTCGCCGCCTCGCGCCACACCAAGCCGGACCAGCCTTAAACAGAAAAGCCCCTTCCGTTCTAATCAGATGGTTGACTCTTTAACTAAGCCTCAGACCCTGATGGGCGGGAATTTCTTCTAACAAGAGGAAGTCGCGGCGCAGGGGGGCAACGGCCTCTCCCCGCTGCTCGATGTGAGCCTCGGCGATAGGACCCAACCGGCCGGCGGCGGCCGCAAGATACCGGATTCTATAGGGATTGATGCCCATGAGGCGGGCGCCGGTGGCATCCACGGCCGGCAGGTTGCGTCCCATCACCAGCACCCCCAATGGTTTGGGGGTTCCCATGATGGGCCCGTCCCCCTCCATTCCTACTATGCCATCGACTATGGCGAAGTGCGGCCGCACCGACAAGTTGATGTCCAAAATGGCTTCCGGAATGCCGGCATGATGCAGCACATTCTTGGGCCAGCCGTAATAACTGCCGGGCATCAGCCCGAATAAATTTTTCATGCTCAGGGTGACCCCGGCCCAGTGATGGGTCTTCATCTTGGCCAAAGAGACCACCCAGTCCACCCGCTTTAAGGTGGCCGGCAGGGTGAGAGCGGACAGACGAGAAAAACCCCCGGCATTGGGAAGCCTGAAGACCTCGTCAAAGTTCAAATCAATAAAGGGGATCCGCTCTTGCCAGAGCACCTCCGCCAATCCCGACTCTTCCAAAACCAAGAGAGAGTCCCGCAGATGGCCCACCCCCTCTCCCACCACCACCTGGGAGGCCCCCAGATGCCGGAAGGCCTCGGCCGCACCCCGCACCACCGCCGGATGGGTGGTAATATGCTGAGCCCCCTCCCTGGTTTCCACCAGGTTGGGTTTCAATAGGATTTTCTTTCCTCTGACCTCCCGGGTGCTGACCCCCAGCTCTGCCAAACCTTCCAGTATTTGCCCCGCCAAATTCATCTCATAGCTAGGTGCCCGGGCCACGAAGGTTGCCGCCCGGCCCGGCCGGAAAATGCCCCGCAGAGAAAGTCCCGCCGGCACCCACTGCCGCCAGGCCCAAAAGCCCGCCAGACCCAGGGCCGCCCCCGCCAACGAACACCCCACAAACTCCCGCCGCGTCCACTTCCGCCGCAAATCTTGCTGCTCGCTCATTTTTTTCCAGATCTGGGCTGCCGGCAGAGATTTCGTTCAAAATCCCCCCGCCACCGGCCCTTCAGTTCTTGCCTTG
>DYLF01000118.1:0-2872 GCA_020722205.1 Desulfobacca acetoxidans | reverse complement strand
GCCCGGTTACAAAATACTGGCCAGCCCCTCAGGGGCGGCGGCCGCCACCAACAACAGGGACAACCAGCACGTATTATAGAAGCCGTACCTTCCTTGGCGGTTCAGAGATTCTGCTATCCATTCCCTGCTGTCCGGCGGCCGCTCCCCCCAGGCGGCCAGACCCAAAAGCCCCCACCCCAAAGACAATGGGGTGCGCACCCGAAAGACGCCATCCTGCAGGTAACTCAGGCTTTTCTCCACCTTTTGGCGTTCCACCAGCTCTTTCAATGCTGTGAGGGCCAGGCCGGTACTGTGAAGATAAGGTGCTAGTTCACGGCCGAAAACCCGGGTGTTGCCGTAATTCCAGCCCCCCCCGAGAAGTTGCCGATCCAGCAGCATGGCCACCGCCTCCCGAGTGCGGGCATGATGTTGATAACCTGTTAGTTTTAAGGCAATCAGGGTTATGGCGGTGGGCTCCACCCAGGAATGCGTCCGGGCGATCCAAGGCCAGCCCTTGAGAGAGGCGTCGTGTCCCACCACCTTTTCAGGGCTGCGTCGGCCGTGAAGGCCGGTGGTGCTGAGCAGATATTGCACCCCCCGCCTTTGCGCCTCCTGATAATTCGAAGATTTCTGCCAAGCCAGGACACTTAACGCCGTGGGCCAACAGGCCTCGGGGGAGTAAGGCGACAAACATATCCGGCCGTCTGCCAGTTGATCCTTGGCCAAGCGGTGCTGCGCGGCAGCAATCATGTCGGTCTCATCTCCCAGGGCTCGGCAGGCCAAAACCGCCCAAGCCGTGGCATCCGGCCGGTAACCACCGCCGCTTTGCAGGGCAAAGCCCCCTTGCGCTTCAAGATATCTCCCCCGCAAAAGCTTTAGGTGCTTCTCCAGAGAAGAATCCAACTCCAGCACCCCTTACTTCTTTATCAAGGTTTCCATGATCCGAATCACCGCCGGCCCCAAAATCACCACCATGACCGCCGGGAAAATGCAGAGCAACAAAGGGAAAAGCAGTTTCACCGGTGTCTTCGCCGCCTGCTCCTCCAATTTCTGGCGGCGCTTGGTGCGCAAAGTTTCGGACTGCACCCTTAGCGCCGTGGCCATGCTGGTGCCGAAGCGGTCACTCTGGATCAGGATGGAACACAAAGACTCCACCTCTTCCACCCCGGTGCGCTCCGCCAGGTTGCGAAGAGCCTGCTCCCGCTCCAACCCGGCGGTGATTTCCAGATTGACCAAGTCAAACTCTCTGGCCAGCGGCGGATTGGACAACTTGAAATCCTCAGCCACCCTCTTCAGCGCGCCGTTAAGACCCTGGCCGGCCTCCACGCACACTACCAGGAGGTCCAGGGCATCCGGTAGTCCTTTTTTAATCTTGGCCTGCCGGGCTTCCATCATGTGCCTGACGACCACGGTGGGAAGAAAATAACCTACTATAATCAAAAGGGAAAACATGCCCGCCAATAATAACGGGGACAGCCCCCGCCCCCAGATAAAAGGCATCACCAAAAGCGGCAGGGCTGCCCCCAACCCCAACTTCAGACCCAAGACCAGAGACAGCGCCCGTTCCCGATAAATCCCCGCCCGTTGTAAAATTTTCTTTAGCTCCCGAACCTTGGGGCTGTCCTTTTTAAGGCCTAATTTTTCTTCAAGTTTCGCCGCCATGCCCGGCGGCAAAAAGGCGGCTTTCTCTTCCTCCGGCAGCCGCAACAGTTCTTTTTTGCGAGGGCCCTGCTCCTGTCTTCTGAGCCGCCGGCGCACTTTTGAATCAAGAAAGTATAGGGCGTACCCCAGACAGAAAACGGCGCTGCCGATGACCAGCCCAAAAATGATCGCCTTTAAGGGCACAACGGATTCCTCTTCTGCTTACTGCTCTCTGTTTCCGCTTTTCAACTGATGTTTAACCTCAAAATCAATCATCTCTCGTTAACCGACGCCACCCTGCACCATCCGCCTCACTCGGGGTCATTAATCCCCAGCTAACCGGTGTTTGAAAACCTTAATTAAACTTTTATGTTGACGATCTTGCGGATTACCAGGACGCCCAGGACCTGGAAGACAATGGCCGTCATGACCATCATCCGCCCCAGATGATGCTCCATCAGCAAGACCGCATACTCCCGGTTAAGTTTCATCATGCCCAAAAACATCAGTGGCGCCATCAGAATGAGGATCAGGCCGGAAAAGCGCCCTTCCGCCGTCAGACCCTTGATGTGTTGAATGAGCTTAAACCGCTCCCTGATCAGATTGGCGATCTTCTCCAATAGTTCCGTAAGATTGCCGCCGGTTTCCCGCTGGATCATCACCGCCGTGGCAAAATAGCGCAATTCCTGCAATTCCACCCTTTTGCACATATTCCCGAGGGCTGTGTTCAGATCCAGACCGTGGTTGTATTCTTTGAAAGTTTTAAAAAATTCCAGGCCGATGGGGTTGGGCATCTCTTCAGCCACCAGTTGCAGCCCCGCGGCGAAGGCATGACCGGCCTTCAGACCCCGGGCCAAAAGATCCAACGCCTCCGGCAATTGCTTCTCAAATCTTTTAAACCGCATCTTGCGCTTGAATTTCAGCCCCTGATAAGGCAGAACCAACCCTGACAGCAAACCAATCACCCCACCGATATCCCCCCGCTGATAAAATCCCAGACTCAGCCCTAAACCGCCGCTCACCAGCGTCAGCAACAGAAACCTCCCCAGGCTCAGGTTCACATCCGCCTGGAGAAGCAAAGTCTGCAGCTGTTCCAACCGCCCGGTCTTCTTCAAGAATTCCCGCAGCCAGGGTATATTGCTGAAGCTCTCTGCCTTGATCAGCGATTCCTGCACCTGGCTTCTCTCCAACCCCTGCAGATATCTCAATCGCTTCTGGAGGCGTTTTTTCTGCTTTCTTTCTTCACTGCCCA
>DYLF01000031.1 GCA_020722205.1 Desulfobacca acetoxidans | reverse complement strand
CTGGAGCGGCGCCCCGTCAACCCCGCCCTGGGACTGGTGTCCGATGAGACCATCCAGCTTACCGGCGCCAAGGCCCGGGAATGCACCAATCGCTTGCGCCGCATCGTTTACCGGGACCCCAAAACCGGCAAGGTTTACGTCTTCCTCAGCAACCACTTCCGGCTGGCGGCCAAGACCATGGCAGATATCTAGAAAGAGCGCTGGCAGATCGAAATATCTTTCCGCTTCAGCAAGCAGAACCTAAAGAGCAAGGCCTTCATCGGTAACTCCGAAAACGCGGTGCTGAGCCAGATCTATGCGGCCCTCATCGTCTATCTTTTGCTTTGCTACACCAAGTTCCTCTGTAACTTGAGCGTTACTTTGCAGAACTTGATGCGGGTCTTGCAGCTCAATCTGTTTCGCACCTGCTCCGTGCACGAACTCTTTAAACCGCCCGGTCCGATGCCGGATAATATGAACGTTAATAACCAGTTAACCATGGCCTGAGCTTAGCCGGACAGAAATGATGATCAATTATTTTTCTTGGTGTCGAAAATCAGCCAAAGGGTCAAAACTCTCAGCTTACGGCCTGCCGTTCACTTTATTGCATAGTAGAGCCAGGCAATGCCGCCGGTGAGGGGAATGGGCGGCAGGGGGCGGAACCCGGCTTGGCCCAGCTCGCTGAGGAAAGCTTCCGGCCCCGGAAAGCCTTGGATCGAAGCCGCCAGATACTGATAGGCAAAGGCATGGCGAGACAGCAGGCGTCCCAGCCAGGGGAGTAAGTTATGCAGGTAGAGGTTGTAGAGCCGGGCCAGTGGTCGGTGGACGGGCGGCCCGAACTCCAGGACGGCCAGCCAACCGCCTGGCTGCAAAACCCGGTGTATCTCGGTCAACGCCACCTCCCGGGGTGTCATGTTGCGGATGCCAAAGGCCAGGGTCACCGCCTGGAAGACCGCCTGCCGGAAGGGCAGCTTGAAGGCATCGGCGGCCACGAGTCCCAAAGAAGCGGTGTTTTGGCAACACCCCCATTTTTCCCGCCCCCGGCAAAGCATGGGGTGGCTGAAGTCTGCCGCCACCAGCTTGGCATTGGGGTACCGGCGGGCCAGCTCCAGGGCGACATCCATGGTGCCGGCGGCCAGATCCAGCACGATGGGAGAGGGCCAACCGGGTAGCCCGGCCGCCAGTCGCCGCCGCCACCTGACATCCCGACGCAGGCTTAACAGCCGGTTCAAGAAATCATACCAGGGTACCAGGGCGGAGAACATCCGCTGGAGGTTCGGGGAAGGAGGGTTGGTGGTCGGTCGGTTAACCATATTTTATTACTGGTAGTCCTTATTTGCTTAAACTTATTATGATCCGTGTTGGCTGAGCTCTAATCCCTTATTCCTGATCACTGATTACTACCTACTGTAAGGGTGAGATGGGCCTGCTTTGCACTTTCCCCTGATGGCTCATGGTTTATTGCACACGGACCTAAGTCCTAGATAGGCCCAGGGAATGAGGGCCAAACTTATGGCTCCGGAAATGATCAGGGGCCACTGGTACCCCCAGCGCGCCCCCAGGGGGCCGAAGATCAAGGAGCCGGTGAAGACCCCCAAAGTGGTAACAAGTGAGATGAGGCCGGCATGGCCGCCCACCCGGTCCACGTGAAACAAGCGGGCAATGGTGGTATAGGTCTCCATGAGGATGAGACCGTCTCCCAGGCCGTGCACAGCCCGCCAGGCGAAGGACCAGGCGAGGTGGGGGTAGGTCATGAGGATGTGGCCGCTCCCGGAAGTGAACAAAGCCAGGCTGACAAATCCCCACGAAGACAGCCGTCCCGCCCAGAACCGCCCATAACAGTAAGCCGTCAGGGACACCACGGCGAATTCCCCGGCCATGTAAAGGCCGATGCCCAAAGGGTGCAGACCCAGACGGTTCTGCAAAAAGAGCCCCAGACTGGTGCCCTCGGCCCCCCAATGGGTGGTGAAGAGATACAGCCAGGTGGCAAAAAAAAGCACTGGAGGCGTTAGGAAATCCCGGCCGTATTGCCCCAGAGAGCTGCGCACCCCCCTGGTGCGGGGTAGCCGCAGGGTGAACACTAACATCAGGAGAAGACCCCCGCTCAGGATTCTGACTAAGACTGCAAAATCCAGATAATGCAGGCACAAGCCCCCGAAAAGAACGCCCACCATCATGCCCCCCATACGCCAGGCGTTGAAATGGCCGAACCGCCGGGTGGCACCCGGGGCATCATCTTTAAAAAGCATGATTTCCAGGGACTGCCGGAACAGTTGTAAGCCGACCCCAAAAGTCCAGAAAATGGCCAGAAACGGCCAGAAGTGCCGGGCGATGGCCAGAAACCAGAGACTGACCGCGGTAACCACCAGCCCCATACGGGTCAGAAATCTGGCCGGGTATCGGTCTCCGGTAACCCCCACCGGAAAGGCCACCACCAGGGAGTTGAGACTGAGGATGGCATAGAGCAGGCCGATCTGCCCGCCGGAAAATTGCAAATTGCCTTTTAAGTAGAGCGGCAGCAAAAAGTACAGGGCGGAAATAATGACCGCATAGGCACTGATAAAGAAATGTAGGAGCAAGACAATATCAACTCATCTCACACGGCTTGCCGGTTGAGCCGCACCTCCATGGCCCGGGCCGGACAGATGGACACACAAAGCTCACAGGCGCTGCATTTCTCAGCCTCAAAACACACTTCCATCTCCGGCCTCTTAATCCACAAGGCCCCGGTGGGACACAAGGCCGTGCAAGTGCCGCATTGGTAGCAGCGCTCCTCGTTACGCCGCACTTCTCCGGCCATCCTTTTCACCTGCACCCCGGCGTCCTTGAGGTACCTCAACCCCTGACGGAAATTCTTGGGGTGGCCCTTCAATTCCATGACGATGATGCCTTCCCGCTGGGGGGTGATGTTGGCCTTGAGCAGATTAAACTCCAGGTCGTAGTCTTTCACCAGTCGGTAAATGATAGGTTGATCAACAATCTTTTTAGGAAACCGCAAAATGAGCATTTCCGCGTGCATATTTTCTTCCGTCAGCCGCTGGCCGTATGTCGCGGCCATGAGCCATGAAGTATCAGCCTGTGCCAGGACACATCTTGCTAGCATTGGTGCCTGGGGCCGGACTCGAACCGGCACGGGGTAAACCCCCGAGGGATTTTAAGTCCCTTGTGTCTACCTATTCCACCACCCAGGCACAGCAATTTTTTACTTGGCTGTCATTCTCCATAAAATCCTGGAATATCCCAGGCCACCAGCGAATGGCTGATGAGAACAGATTTTCCTTGCCAAAAGCCTTAGTCTCATCTGAGCCCGCCTTGTTATGACGATGGAATACCTTCAGGTTTTATGTCTGGTTGACGCCATTATATGAAAGTAGTGGTGGTCTTGCAATCGCCAGTTATCGATTGTCGGCTGTCCCGCCCCTCTCCCAGACCCTGCCCTCGCCGAGTTGAGAGGAGATAACAACTTTTCTGGATGAATATCAGCAGTTCTTGCTGGCTTAGAAATATTGCGAGAAATTCATCGCCAGGGGAGGTGGGAGTTTAAAATTAGGAAGAGACCGGCCCCATCGGCGTCGGAAGAACCCAAAATCAATAGCCTTGCCCCTTCTTAAGCTGGCCGCACCCGGCAGAGGTCCAGGGCCACCTTTACTTCTGCCAGGTTCAGGCGTAAACGCCGGGCAATGTCTTCTGGAGAGAGACCCTGGCGGTTCAGGGCTTCCACCTGGGCCCGCAGAGAAAGGCCGGACTCCCAAGGGGAACTAGGGGCATAAGATTTTTGTCCTTGGGAGCCGACCACACCATTGTTTGGTTTTGGCCCCTGGCCAACCCTCAGACTTAGCTGCTGCACCATCTCTTCCAGAGCCTGCTGTCTTTTCTCCAGAAGAGACTGGTTTTCGGCGAGGTGATGGATTTTCTCTGTTAGGCCAGATTCAACCTTAGGAGATTCCCTAAGTTTTTGGCGCCACATCCTGAGGCGCACCAAGAAGAAGACCACCAGGCCAATCAGCACGGCTTCCAAGGACATCTGAGCCACGAGCCAGTATTCCATGTTTTTCACGGGCGCTGCCCTCCTTGGTTCAGACCACCACGTCGATCCGGTGTTCTTCTGAGGGAGGAGTATCCTCAACCTCTTCTGATTTCAGGCTGAGGGGGCCAGATTTAGACTGGCGTCCGGGCAAATACCTAACTCCGCCACCGTCTTGGCCTTTCTCTTCTATTTTGCTGGCCACCAGCGCCTGGTGGCGGGACAAGATTGAGGGAACCTTTAGGGGGTCGTCAATGGTGTCCATAATTCTTCTCCTTCACCGAAGCAGCAGACGGCTCCGGCTCAGTTTTACTGCGAAGCCTGGTTCTTCTCCGAAGTTGTCTGTCAAGGTCTCCGTCAGCCTTCTCTGCCACTCGGCCTCGGCTTTACCAGATTTGAGAACCTCATAGATGACGGCCCTGAGCTGCGCCGGAGAACTTTGCATATTCTTGAGTAGTTGAGAAGGGGGGTGCTCAATACTGACGAGGATTCTCTCTACACCACTGTTTTCACCCACCGGCATAAGATAAAAGGGTTCAAGGAGCAGGGAGCCGGCCGGCTGGCCGGTAGAATTGTCCTGATGCGCCAAGGCGCTGGGCGAAAAGAAGGCAAGGGTCGCCAGCCAGATCAGAGTTGCCCCACAGAGGCCTAAATTTTTCAGCATGGTGCCCTTCCCTGAAAATCCTAAGCTATAACTCGATAAAAAGTCATACCCTTAATGCCCGACTGCCCGGCTATATTTCTTCCTGCTCGAGGTGAAAATAATCCCGAAGTTTGGAGCGCAGGCGCAACACGGCCTGGGTATGCAATTGGGAAATACGGGACTCGGTATAGCCCATGATTTCGCCGATCTCCTTCATGGTGAGCTCTTCATAATAATATAGGGAAATCAAGAGTTTCTCTTTGTCAGGTAAAGAGTCGATGGCCCGGACCAACACGTCCTGAAGTTCAGAAAAGTGCAGCATCAGGAAGGGATCCCGGGTATTTTTATCCTGGAGAATGTCCGGAAAATCAGGTTCCAAGAGGTCAACGCCGTTGCGCACTGGTTTCCAGACTCCGTGGAGGTCAATCAGAGAAATCGACTTGGTTTCATCCAGGAGTTGGTAGAACTCATCCAGATCGAGCCCCAGGGCTTCGGAGACTTCTTCTGGTTCGGCCGGTCTTCCCAAGGCCTTTTCCAATTCCAGATAGGCTTTCTCGATGAGATGGGTCTTCTTGCGCACTGAACGGGGAATCCAATCCAGGCTGCGGAGTTCGTCAAGGATGGCCCCTTTGATGCGAAACTCAGCGTAGGTCTTGAAACTGATGTTCTTTTTGGGATCAAATTTATGAATGGCGTCGATCAACCCAATTATGCCGGAGCTGATGAGGTCATCGAGAGAAATGTGCGGAGGTAAACGTAGGGCCAGCCGCCCGGCGATGTATTTAATGAGGGAGGCGTACTGGATTACCATCTGCTCCTGCCAGGCCAGATCCACTTTTTCCGGCCACTCCTCCGGGTTTGGGTTGACGCTCACCTGAGCAAGTTGTTTACTCATAAGACAAAATCCCCGACCCTTAGAATTGGTATGCTAACAAGCGACGCCAAAAGAACTTGACGTTGCTGCCCATCTCTGACGTTGGCGGCGATTCCCAGATCCTTTTGGCCAACTCGGTAAAACAACGGCTGACCTTGGCTCCAGGGTAAAGGGAGACCACCGGTTCTTGTTTCAGGACGGCCTTGGGAATTGCCTCGTCAAAAGGTATCATTCCCAGGTAATCCAACGAGATCTCTCTCCCCAAGAAACGTTCCATGACTTTCAACATGGTGCGATAAACCATCTCTCCCTGGTGTGGTTGACTCAAACCGTTCACCAACAACTTGAACCTGGTTTCGCCATACTTGGTCACCAACACTTTGATCAGGGCATAAGCGTCGGTTATGGAAGTGGGTTCGTTGTTGGCCACCACGATGCGTTCCAAAGCGGCGATATTGAAAAAGAGAACGTTTTTGGAGATGCCGGCGCCGGTATCGATCAAGACGATATTCAGGCTTTCAGAGAAATTGTCCAGTTCGTTGAGAAGAAACATCTTCTGATATTCGTCCAGATCCGCCAGTTCGGGAATACCGGAGGAGGCCGGCAGAATTTTCAGCCCGCCTGGTCCTTCCACCAGGATGTCAGGGATGGACTTTCTTAGCGCCAAGAGGTCGCTGATGGTATAGCGGGGAGTCAATCCCAAAAGGATATCCAAATTAGCCAACCCGAGATCGGCATCAATCAGCAGCACTTTATGTCCCTGGCGGACCAGTGCCAGACCCAGATTAACCACAATATTGGACTTGCCCACCCCTCCCTTGCCAGAGGTGACAGAAATAACCCGGAGCGGTTGCTCCCAGACTTCTGAGATGGCCAAGGCAGAATCAGTTTTTTTGAGGACCGAAAGCCTTTTCATACCTTCCTCAGGCAAGAGGCGAGACCGAAGGCCCGCCTATTCGGCTGGCTGTTATTTGGTTGAGTACGTCTGAGCAGGAGGTTGGTCAATTTTTCCCGGCTGGCCAGCTCGATGTCTTCGGGCACCCGCTGGCCGGTAGTGAGATAGGAGATCGGCACGCGCTGCTGGCAGGCCAGGTTGAATATCCCTGAAAAATCGGAACTTTCATCAATTTTGGCAACGATGTAGGAGGTGGGCGGCAGCACCCGGTAACCATGAATAACTGCGGCCAGATGGCTTTCCTGGCCGGCGGCGTTTAAGACCAGGTGGTGTTTAAGATCAGGCAAGCCGCCCAACCAGGACTGCAGCTCTGCAGCTAATTCAGGCGCATAAGGACTGCGGCCGGGGGTATCGATGAGGATCACGTCCTGCTCCATTAATTTCTGAATGGCCTCCACCAGGTCCTCCCGATCATGAGCCACCAGTAAGGGCAAACCGGCGATGCGGCCATATGCGGCCAGTTGATCGTGCGCTCCCAGGCGTTGGTTATCCAGGGAAATTAAGCCGACCCGCCAGTTTTCCACCAAGGCGAAGCGCACCGCCAGTTTGGCGATGGTGGTGGTCTTGCCGACGCCGGTGGGCCCGAGGAAGGTCCATAGGTGGGGCCGTGAACTGCTGGTCTGCCAGGGATTGATTACCGTGATGGCATCCTGCAGATAGCCTAGAGCCGCCTTCTTGAGGGTCAGGGGCGCATGCTCACCCTGGGCCAGTATTTTCTGGAGGGACTGCAACCAGCCGAGCAACACCCGCTCGTCCAGCCGGGATTTAATAAGAACCCGGTATAAGATGGCCAGCTCCCGGTGTTGCAGGAGCCAGGAGGGCGGGCCATTTTGCTGGAGCCAACCTCTGAGCAGACCTTTGAGTTCTTGCAGATCCTCCTGAATCTGCTGAATGGAGGGACCGGGATTCCTTAAGGCCGCCGTTCTTTCCCTCGACTCTTCAAGATCAACCAGGGTGTTCAAATCAGCGGCCGCCGTTACCTCCACTGCCTGGCGCCTCCCCCCACCTGAGCCATTGTCCGGCACATTCCGGCTGTGGGTGGATAAAATCACGGCCTCCGGCCCCAGGTCTTTTTTGACCTGTGACAGGGCCTCCTTGAGGTCTTTAGCCACATAGGTTTTAAGCTTCATGGCTTAGACTCACCATCCCCAATGACTGGATCTTGCCGTCGGTGACCAGCTCATGATGGGAGAGCACCGACAGGGTCGGCAATTGCCTTTCCACTAACCGCCGCACAAAGCGCCGCACTGTCGGGGCACACACCACGACAGGTTGCAGATTTTGTGCCAGACATCGTTCCGCCGCTTGCTGCAAGGCTCTGACGATCTCTTCACTGGTTTCCGGGGCCATGGCCAGGTAGGTGCCGTAGTCGGTTTTTTGTAAACTGTCCTTGATCAAGTCTTCCACAAAAGGGTCTAAAGTATAGACCATAATCTTGTGGTCCGGAGTCTCCAGGGCCTTGGTCAGGGCCCGGCCCAAGCGTTGTCTGACATATTCCGTCAGAATGTCCGGGTCCTTGGTGTAGGCGGCGTAATCAGCCAGGGTTTCCAAGATGGTCAGTAGATCCCGGATGGATACCCGCTCCCGCACCAAGTTCTGCAGGACTTTCTGGATGCCGCCCAGAGAGAGGAGTCCGGGCACCAGTTCTTCCACCACCTTGGGATGGGTGCGGGTCAGTCGGTCCAGAAGCCTTTGGACCTCCTGGCGGCCCAGGAGCTCATCACAGTGGGAGCGGATGACCTCGGAGAGGTGGGTGGCAATGACACTGGCCAGATTGACCACGGTATAGCCCAGATGCTGGGCCTCCTCGCGGCGGGAAGCCGGTATCCACAAGGCCGGCAGGTTAAAGGTTGGTTCCCGCGTGGGGATGCCTTCAATCTGCCGCAGGGTCTCACCCGGACTTAGAGCCAGATAATAGCCGACCATCAATTCCCCCCGGGCTACTTCTACTCCTTTGATGAGGATGGCATAGCCGCCCGGCTTGAATTGCAGGTTGTCGCGGATGTGGATGGGGGGGACGACTATTCCCATTTCCAAAGCAAATTGGCGGCGCAAGGCCCTCACCCGCTCCAGGAGTTCGCCATCCTGTTCTTCATCCACCAGTGGGATCAGTCCGTAACCCACCTCCAGTTCCAAGAGATCAAGAGAGGGCAGACTTTCCAGGGGATCGGTTTCCCGGGGGCGGGCTGGCTGCCTTAAAGCTTCGGCCTCTGCTTTGAGGCCCTTTTCGCGGCTCCTCCAGGCGAGATAGGAAACCACGGCGGTCACCGCGGCCAGCACCAGAAAGGGCAGGTGCGGCAGACCCGGCACCAAGCCGACAAAGAAGATGATTCCGGCGGCGACGCTCATGGCCTGCGGTTTAAGGGTAAATTGCCGCGCATATTCTTCCCCCAGACTGGCTTCCGAGGCGGCTTTGCTGACCACCAAACCAGCCGCCGTCGAGACGAACAGGGCCGGGATTTGCCCCACCAGACCTTCGCCGATGGTCAGCAGACTGAAGGTCTGGGCTGCTTCGCCGGGGGACATGGCATGTTGCGCTACGCCTATGATCAGACCCCCCACCAAATTGATCACCATAATCAACAAACCGGCCATAGCTTCGCCCCGCACGAATTTGCTGGCACCGTCCATGGCCCCATAAAATTCGGCTTCCCGGGAAAGATTGGCCCGCCTTCTCCTGGCCTCCAAATCATCGATGTAACCGGCGTTGAGGTCGGCGTCGATGCTCATCTGTTTGCCCGGCATGGCATCCAAAGTAAAACGTGCGGCCACTTCGGCAATGCGGGTGGAACCTTTAATAATCACGATGAAGTTGATGATGATCAGAATAATGAAAACGATGCCGCCCACCACATAGTTGCCCCCTACCACAAAGGCGCCGAAGGAGCGGATGACCCGCCCGGCCGCCTCCATCCCTTCCCAGCCGTGCAGCAGGATAAGGCGGGTGGAAGCGACGTTCAGGGAGAGACGAAACAGAGTGGTTACCAGGAGCAGAGAAGGGAAGATAAAAAATTCTATGGGCTTGACGGTGTAAAGCGACAGGAGCAGAACCATTAAGGAGAAGGTTAGATTGAAGCTGAGCAGAAGGTCCAGCACCAGGGGGGGCATGGGAAAGATCATGACGAAGAGCGTCAGGATAACCCCCAGGGCCACAAAGAATTCGCCCTTGTGGATACCGAGCAAGGGCGGAGCGGATTTGGCGACGACTGGGGCGACAGCTGTCATCTGCTTCCCCCTGCCGCGGCCCTGAGACCATAGACATACGCCAACACCTCAGCCACGGCCCGATACAGGGTGGTCGGAATAGGCTGTCCCACCTCCACCTTCTTGTAAAGGGTCTGAGCCAGAGGACGGTTTTCCACCAGCGGCACCTTGGACTCCTGGGCCAAGGCAATGATTTTCAGGGCGATGAAGCCACGTCCCTTGGCCACCACTTCGGGGGCCAGCATGCGGGTGCCATCATACTGCAAGGCTACGGCCAAACGCGTAGGGTTGGTGACCACCACATCCGCTTTGGGAACCTGGGCCATCATGCGTTTGGTGGCCAGCTGCCGCATGATGCTCCTGATGCGGGCCTTGACCTTGGGATCGCCTTCCACCTGGCGCATTTCGTCCCTGACCTCCTGTTTGGTCATCTTGAGGCTTTTTTCATGACGATGGCGCTGGTAGAGATAATCCAGGACGCCGAGGACCAAAAAGGCCAGGATAATTCTGGTGGCGATGCGGCCTCCCACCGCCTCCAGATACAGCAAAATCTGGCCCACCTCCTGATGAAGGAGGGGCAATAAATTCTTTAATTCTTTAGTTAGGGTGAGGTATACCACCAGGAAAATGACAGTCACTTTGAGAAGGGAGCTGGCCAGCAAGACCAGGGAGTTTAGGGAGAACAAGCGCCTGAGACCGGAGAAAAATTGCAGACGGCTAACGTCCGGGGCCAAACGTTCGGGAGCAAAAACCCATCCGACCTGCAGGTAGTTGGCTACCACTGCCGCGATTGCCAGCCCTAAGAGGAGCGGAGCCATTGCTCCTCCCACGATGAGACCGAAGTTTGCCAGCAGAACCGGCATCTGGGCTGCGGTCACCAGACCCGGCTGCAAGTTTGCCAGCCACCCCTTGCACATGGCCATCATCTGCCGTCCGATGCCTGGGGCCAAAAGAGTTAAAAACAGCAAACCGCTCAACAGCACGCACGCGCTGCTGAGATCCCGGCTGCGGGGCACCATGCCCTTGCGGCGGGCCTCAGCCCGTCGTTTTGGTGTGGGTTGTTCGGTGCGATCCTGGTAATCGTCAGCCATTTCTTATCCTTGCCAGGCCAACAGAATCTGCTTCAGAGGGGCGGTGAGGCCGGTGAACCTTTCGGTCAGGAAAGGTCCGGCCAACATGAGAGAAAATGAGAAAAACAGCAACCCTAGGGCGATGGTCAAGGGGAAACTGACGATCATCACCTGTATCTGGGGGACGGCGCGGGCAACCAGTCCCAGGGCCAAGTGAGTCAAGAACAGAGCCGCCAGCACCGGGGCCGCCAGTTTCACGCCCCATACGAAGATCACTTCCCCCTTCAGGGAGAGCCAGTGAAACAGCCGCCAGGGGACGTCCCCCCGCCCGCCTACGGGCACCGCCGTAAAACTATGGGCCAGCAGACGCAGGATCATATGATGGCCGTCAATACTGAGAAAAACCATGACCGTCAGCAGCACCAAAAGATCAGCCAGCACCGTGTTCTGGGCCTGGGTCTGGGGGTCATAGAGGGTGACCACCCCGAAGCCCAAAAGGACGGCCGCCAAATCGCCGGCTATCTGGACCCCGGCCAGCACGAAGCGCACACATATGCCTACACTGAGGCCCAGGAGAAATTCCACTACTGCCAAGCTCACCAAGTGTGACCAAGTGCCGGGGAAAGGCGGCAGGGAAGGAGACACCACCGGGGTCAGCACCAAGGCAATGACCAACACCGTTAAGACCCTGACTTGCACAGGAATCAGACGGCTGTCCCAAAAGGGCCAGAACATCAACCAGCAGCCGGCCCGCAACAGCACCAGGAGATAGTTTTGCCATTGTAAGATGAGCCAATCCATGATCGGTTTATGGTGGTAATTATTTTGCAGTTACCGGGCCCCGGGGGGGATTTTGCTGAACACCTCGAGGGTAAAGTCCATAAGTTGATTCATGATCCAGGGCAACAAGAGCAATAGTCCGACGAAGATGCTGATGATTTTGGGAATAAAAGTCAGGGTCATTTCCTGAATCTGGGTGGCGGCCTGCACCAGACTGACGACAATCCCCACCAGCAATCCGATTCCCAGGATGGGCAGGGACACAAGCAAGGTCACCTGAATGGCTTGGCGCGCGATGCCGACCACAAAATCGGGAGACATTTAGGGACGCTCCTGGTTAACATGCATGACTGACACCACCTTCCTTCACCTTACCCGAAGCTCTTCACCAAAGAACCGACCATCAGATGCCAGCCGTCCACCAGGACAAAGAGCAACACTTTGAACACCAGGGACACCATCACCGGGGGCAGCATCATCATGCCCATGGACAAAAGGACCGAGGCCACCACCATGTCGATGATGAGAAAGGGCAAATAAAGGAGGAAGCCGATTTCAAAGGCAGTCCGCAGTTCACTGATCATAAAGGCCGGGATCAGAGCGGAGACCTGGACTTCCTGGGGGGTTTTCGGGCGAGGCCCTTTGCTGATGGAAATGAACAAAGCCAGGTCCTTTTCCCTGGTCTGTTTAAGCATAAAATCGCGCAGGGGGGCCAAGCCCTTGTGCAAGGCTTCCTCTCCCTTCAATTTATGGGCCAGGTAAGGGGACACTGCCTTTTCCTGGATTTCCTGCCACACCGGCGCCATGATGAAAAAGGTCAGGAACAAGGCCAAGCCGATGATGACCTGGTTGGGGGGAACCTGTTGCGTGCCCAAGGCATGGCGCAGAAAGGAGAATACCACGGCCAGCCGGGTGAAGGAGGTGACCATGATCATGATGGCCGGGGCGAGAGAGAGGATGGTGAGAAGGAGCAGGATCTGCAGGGACAGGCTCAAGCGGTCGGGACCCAGGAACTGATCCAGACCTGGGGTGGGCAGGCTCCAGGCTGGCACTGCCGCCGTCCCCAGGAAGACGAGGATCACCGCTGTCATCGCCAGTCCCTTCATGGACTTCAAGCATCTGCCCGCCTGCGGCGGGGGAACCCCGGCCGTGGTCTGAGGTTCGGAGTTCTGGGTTCGGGGGCCATCAAACCCTGGCGGCAAAGGAGGAGCAGAGGCGGAATCGACCTCAGACGCGGACACCGGCGTCAGCATGGTCAGCTGGTCAGCCACACTGGCCAACAGGAACTTTTCCTCACCCACCCGGATCAAAATCAGGGCCTTTTTGGGGGAGAGATAATGAGTGGCCAGCACCTTGATCATGGAATCGTCCCCCGCTCCGGCTGGTCCGTACCTTTTCCAGAGATAAAGCGCCAAGATGAGCACTCCCAACAGGGCTGCCAGGGTGGCCATGACCTTGAGGAGATGAGGCCACCAGCCCAACACCGGGTTAGGGATGGTTTCTGGCCCGGCCGTCAGCGAAGCGTTGGCCAGGAAAGTCCCGACAGCCAGTGTAGGTGCACCCCAGCCTGACAACATGATTTTTTAGCCCAGTTGTTTGATCCGTTCCATGGGACTGATGATATCCGTCAGCCGGATGCCGAACTTTTCATTGACCACCACGACTTCACCCCGGGCGATGAGCTTTTGATTCACCAGGATTTCCAAGGGTTCTCCGGCCAGTTTGTTCAGTTCTATTACTGACCCCTGACCCAGTTGGAGCAGGTCGTTGATGATCATGCGGGTCCGCCCCAGTTCGGCGGTGATCTCCAACGGAACGTCCAGGAGCAGGTCCAGACTGGGGCGGGATCCTTCTTTAGTCCTGTCCTCTGTCGGGGCCGGCTTCTGAGAGGAAACATCCGGCTGACCCTTAGGAGCGGAATCCTCTTCCAGAGGCGTGTCCCAGGAAAAATCTTCAACTGTTTGGGTCTTGAGTGTTGCGGCCATAAGATTGTGGTCCTTTTGCTGGCGCCAAAATGTTAAATAAGCTGTTAACCTGCCCAGAGGCAGCGCCTCAGGGTCCTGAGCGGGCTTATGATGCGTTGAAAGCTAAGCCCCTAGGGGCATTAATACTTTATGCACTTGGAAGGCCTTGGTATTATGGAGTCGGCCCGCAAACCCGGTGAACTTGGGAATCCCCTCCACCCGTCCCAAAAGAGGTTCCGTCACTTTCTTGTCAAAGACGATGACATCCCCCGCCTTCATGTTCAAGAGGTCACCGGCTTTCAGGGTTTTGGAGGCCAATTCCACCACCACGTTCACCGCCAGCTCCTTGACCTCCTCCTGGATACGGCTGCTCCATCGGTTGTCCCTCTCCAATTGCTCACTCTGGAAGCCGGAATAGAGCTTGCCTTTTATAGGTTCCACCGTGGCATAGGGCAGACAGATGGTGATAAAGCCGTCGGCCTGCTCCATTTCGATCTGAAACTTGCTGATCACCATGATGTCGTTGGGGGTGGCAATGCCCACAAACATGGGGTTGATCTCCACCCGCACCAGTTGCATTTTTACGGGGTGAACCGGCGCCCAAGCCTTCTCCAGGTCGGAGAAGGCCATTAAAACCACCTTCTGGATAAGGCGGCGCTCGATATTGGAAAAGTCCCGTCCTTCAATCTTAAAACGTGATTTGGCGCTGCCCCCCAGAAAACATTCCACCAGAGAGAAGACCAGCTTGCTGTCCATTACCAGCAGACATTGGCCTCGCAAGGAATCCATCTTGAAGATATGAAAACTGCTGGGCAGAGGCTGGGAGCGCAGGAACTCGCCGAACTTTAACATCTGGACGAAATTGGTCTGGATGTCCACGGTACGCCGCACCATCATGGACAAAGAAATCCGGAAGGCCCGGGCGAAGTGTTCATTGATTACCTCCATGGTGGGCATGCGGCCGCGGATGATGCGCTCCTGGGAGGTGAAATCATAGGCCGTCACCCCCCCTTCCGTAGGCCCCTGGTCCGCTTCGACCTCGATCTCCCCTTCCACCAGCCCCTTGAGCAGGGCATCCACCTCTTCCTGGGACAGGACTTTGGCCATGATGTCTCCCGATCTTACTGGGCTACGAATTCCGTAAAGTAGAGGTTGCTGACCTTTTGCCCGGCCGGCACTTCTGCCAGGCGCTGCAAGATTTCCTGCTTCAACTTCATCTTGCCGTCTGTCGAAGAGAGGTCATGGTAGGTTTTATTGCTGAGGAGCAAAATGCAGGCATCCCGAATCCGAGGCAGGGATTTCTCCAACTCCTTGGCGACTTTTTCGGAGGGGACTTCCAATTCCAGTTTCAACTTCAGATAACGGCGTACATCTTGATCGGCCAGATTGATGAGAAAAGGCTCCAGAGACATGTAGTGACTCTCTACATGCTTGGTTTTTTTCTCTTCCGGGTTGTCGTCGGCCAGGATAAGATAGGCTAGTGCTCCTCCTCCGCCCAGCACCAGCAAGGCCACCGCCAGAAGGATAATTTTGAGCTTGCCTTTCTTAGGCTTGGCCGGCGTTTCCGGCGCCTTTTCCGGTTCCGGTTTTTTTGCCATGGCACCCCCGAGAAGATTGGTGATCCATTTTGCTTGTTCTCAAGCCACTGCCGGCGGTGAGGCGGAAGAAGAAGTTTGCCGGCCTGCACCCAAGGTCTGCCTGGGTTTTAGGATATTAGCAAGCAATGACCGTGCCAAGGGAAACAGGAGAGGTTCTTGGCCAAACCCTTTGATTCTCTTGGTTAATTTGTTATCTGCGTCTTTGCTCGGCCGACAGAGCTGTCAAAGATCAGCCTCTATGTCAAAATGTTGACTAGCGGGGGGCGGCCGCCGACCTGCGCCAAGTGCGCCAGCCAAGGTGCGGGCTAGTTGATAGTTCATTTTGATTGCCAAAAACGGGCGCTTTTGATAAATAAATACCAATTAATCTGATAAGATAGGCTATTGAGATGGCCCATCCGCGGCTACCGGATCCTTACCGGCGGCAGGCCCAGAGGGAGGGTTTTGCGTCCCGGGCGGTTTACAAATTGCAGGCCATAGATTCCAGGTTCCGGCTTTTCAGGGCTGGGCAAAGGGTCTTGGATTTGGGTTGCAGCCCTGGTTCCTGGCTCCAATACGTGGCGTCGCGGGTGGGGGCGGACGGTTTGGTGGTGGGCATTGATCAGGCGCCGCTCGTTATCTCCCCACAACCTCCCATCCATTATCTGGCCATGGATGTGTTAAGCCTAGACTTGACAGCTCTGATGGTCTTAAGCCCTTACTTTGATGTGGTGGTGAGCGATCTGGCGCCGGCCACCTGCGGCATCAAGGAAGTGGATCAGCAGCGCTCCCTCTCCTTGGCGGAGGCCGCTTGGGCTTGCGCCCGGCAAGTGCTGCGTCCTGGGGGACACTTTCTGGTCAAGGTCTTTGAAGGGCCGGACCTCAAGCATCTTATCCAGCGTCTGACAGAGACATTTTTGCGGTGCCATCGGCTCAAACCTCGTGGTTCCCGGCGGGAGAGCGCGGAACTTTATATTCTGGCGCTCCACCAGCGAGTGGGTGCGGAAGCCGGAAGCCGTAGGCAGTAAGCCGAAATTTGTCCCAGAACCCTTCAACCCGGCAAAGGAGAAAGCCAGATGTCTGGTCATTCCAAGTGGAGCACCATCAAGCGCAAAAAGGGGACCATGGATGCCAAGCGCGGCAAGGTATTCGGCAAGCTCTCCAAAGAAATCACGGTGGCGGCGCGCCTAGGAGGGCCGGATCCGGAAGGCAATCCACGTCTTAGGGCCGCCATCCTGGCCGCCCGCCTTGAGAATATGCCCAAGGACAACATTCAGCGCGCGATCCGCAAGGGCACAGGGGAGGAAGGGGGCGGCGCCCTGGAAGAAGTAATCTATGAAGGCTACGGGCCGGACGGGGTGGCCCTCATGGTGGAGAGTTTAACCGACAACAAAAAACGTACTGTCTCCGATATCCGTCACCTGTTCAGTAAGTATGGCGGCAGCCTGGGAGAGCCGGGCTGCGTCGCCTGGATGTTTGACAAGAAGGGCGTCATTGTTTTTGAGCGCGCCGGTCTCAAAGAGGACGAGCTTTTGGAGGCCGCCCTGGAGTGCGGCGCTGAGGATTTGCAGGCTGATGAAAGCCAGTACGAGGTGATCACTGATCCCGCCACGTTCATGGAAGTCAAGGAGTCCTTAGAGGCCATGGGCTTTACCCCGATCCTCTCCGAATTGCAACTGCGCCCTCGGACAGTGGTGCCCATCACCGAGGAGCAAAAGGCGCAGCGGGTTTTGCGGCTGGTGGAAATGCTGGCAGACCACGACGACGTCAACCAGGTGTTCGCCAACTTCGACATCTCGGAACAGTTGCTGGAGGCCCTGCTCTGACCAGGAAAGCTTTTTTGACAAGGCTGAACCATGAGAAAGATGGAGGCCATGAAGGAACTGGGACAGGGAGCGGCGGTGAGCAGGGTGGTATTGGGATTGGATCTGGGCTCCCAGCACACCGGCTACGGTATTGTACGGGGTAAAGGGGATCGGCTGGAACACCTGGCTCATGGTCAGATTACTCCATCCCGCGGCGCGGGTTTGGAGAAGCGCCTCTGTCAGATTTATGACGGCCTGGGAGAGTTGATCCGCGGCTACGCGCTGGAGGCAGTGGCCCTGGAGGACATCTTTCTGGCCGCCAACGTCAAGAGCGCGCTGGTGCTGGGACAGGTGCGGGGCGTGGCGTTGTTGTGCGCCGCCCAAGCTGCTTTGCAAGTTCACATCTACCCCTCCCTGGTGGTGAAAAAGGCGGTGGTGGGTTACGGGCAGGCCACCAAGGCCCAGGTCAAACTCATGGTGGAGCGCCTCCTGGGTCTGAAGGTGGCCACCTCGCACGCCGCCGATGCCCTGGCGGTGGGCGTTTGTCATCTCTTCCACACCAGATTGGGCGGAAGAAAGGGGGTGGGGGAAGGGGTTCAGGGTTAGGGGGGTGCTGCCCCCCTTGAGGATGGCCAGCGACAAACCATAAACTTTGAAGCGGGATTTATGATCGGCTTACTGGAAGGCGTGCTGTTGTCCAAGACTCCCCAGCAGGTGCTGGTGAATGTGGGCGGGGTGGGCTACCGCGTGCTGATACCTTTGTCCACCTTTTATGCTTTGCCGGAGCCGCCGGCCAAGGTGGCATTGCAGATCCACACTCGTCTCCAGGACGATGGGCTGCAGCTTTACGGCTTCCACGAGGAGAGGGAGAAGGAACTTTTCCTGGAGCTCCTCGGCATTCCCCGCATCGGCCCCAAAATGGCCCTCAATATCTTGAGCGGCATCAACCCGGAGGAGTTTCGCCAGGCTCTAGACCAACAGGACGCCAAGCGTTTGGCAGCTATCCCGGGGTTGGGAAAAAAGTCGGCGGAACGCATTATTGTAGAGCTCAAAGACCGCCTGCCCCGGAAAAGCCGGGCATGGACAGGCGCCGCCGGGCGCGGCGACCAGCCTTGGCAGGACGCCTTGTCGGCCCTTCTCAATCTGGGCTACCCGAGAGCCTTGGCTGAAAAAGGTCTGGAGGCGGCGCGCCGCCAAGGAGCCGCCAGGTTGGAAGACCTGCTGCGCCAGAGCCTGAAGTACCTGGCAAAATGAGGGCAGCCGGGGGGCGGACGGAGATGGGCTGACGGTTGAGGACCAAAAAGGATGACGAGGGGTCTTTTGCCTGCCGCCGGCTAGCCGTTTCCCCTTGACATCAGCAAATTACCAGCCATAATGAAGCAAGTCGTGGGGATGTAGCTCAGCTGGAAGAGCGCCTGCTTCGCATGCAGGAGGTCAGGGGTTCAAATCCCCTCATCTCCACCAGTAATTTCGGCCACTTGGGTGGCCTTTTTTTTGTGGCCGGCGGGGGATAAATCCTCTCTGTGGTCAGCGGGACTGGTAGCCCAGTTGGCGCACTGCTTTGGGGTCGCGTCGCCAGTGGTACCAGACCTTGACCCAGAGGTCGAGGAAGACATGGGAGTCCAGCAGCTTTTCGATTTCGGCCCTGGCTTCCTGTCCCACCCGTTTCAGGAGACGGCCCTGCTTGCCGATGACCATGCCTTTTTGGGAGTCCTTTTCCACATAGATGACGGCCCGGATGTTCACCAAGCGGGGGCGCTGGCTCTCGTCGAAGTTTTCCACCACGACGGCGACGGCGTAGGGCAGTTCCTGGCCCAGATGGTGGAAGAGACGCTCCCGGATGAGTTCGGCCACCAAGATTCGTTCGCTGTGTTCGGTGAGCACCTCTTCGCCGTACAAAGGCGGAGCGACGGGGAGGAGGTGGATAATTTCGGCCAGCAGACGGTCCACTCCGTCTCCCAGGAGGGCGCTCACCGGGATAACGGCGGCCTGGGGGAAGAGCTGGTGATAGGCGGCGATGAGAGGGAGGAGGCGGGGTTTGCTCACCAGATCAATTTTATTGATCGCCACCACAAGTGGGCGGTGCAAGGCCCGGAGATGGGGGAGGATCACCTGATCATCGAGATGCGGGGGGACCGGGTCCACCAGCCAGACGGTCACATCGGCGTCGGCCAATGCTTTGAGGGCGGTATTGACGAGGGCCTCCTGAAGGGCGTTCTGGTAAGGGAGCAAACCTGGGGTGTCCAGGAATAACAACTGTGCCCCTGGCTGATTGAGGATGCCCAGGAGCCGGTGGCGGGTGGTCTGGGGTTTGGGGGAGGTAACGGCCAGTTTTTCTCCCAGCAAGCGGTTGAGCAGGGTGGATTTGCCCACATTGGGCCGGCCGATGAGGGCGATATAGCCGCAGTGAAAAGTAGTCTCGGTCATGAGGTCATTATACCGCAAATATATGCTGCCAGGCACCAACAACCGGCAAGCGGTAAGCAGTGTGGAGCGGTCGGTGCCGAACATGAAGACAGAGGTCAGCGGTACCAATCAGCATTGACCGGCCGCAAGGGGGTGTCCGGCACTTGGGTGGGCGGTTTCTCCTGTGCAGGGTGATCACCAAGGGCAATGGTCTCTTGGGAAAGGGCCGGAGCAGGTGGGGAGGGCTGGTCCGGGGCGGGTGAGTGCTCATGGAGCCGGACGCCGGTGGTCGGGGGCACGGTTGGGATCTCAGACTGGTTAAGAGACGGGGCCTGCCAAACTTGGGCGGCCGAGGGCGCCTGGGCGGCCAGGGTGGCGGCGGCGGTGAGGATTTTAAAGGACAGACTGGTGGCGGTGAGGGCGATTTGGAGATCGCCGTTCGCTTCGGCCCGCTGGGCGAGACGCGTAGCCCGGACTTCCAGGTCGGTCAGGCGGGCCAAAAGATAGGCGGCCAATTTTAGGGGCAGCAGGTCAGCAGAGGTTGGGGGCGCGAGACGACGGGGGTGCATATTTTTCTCCTTATTTTTCATAGCTTAGCCCGGGGTAGCGGCAAGGGTGCTACCGGGGGCGGAGGGCGGTGGCCGCAAGGGGACCGCACCTGGGTCATAATATAAGGCGCGGATGGACAAAGGCCCAGCACAGCTAAGACAGTTGTCACTAAAACGGTTAAGCCGGGGGAGCCCAGGCGGGGGCCAGGGGAAGGCCGGGGAAAAGCTTGGCCGAGGAGAAAGGAAGATTTGAGAAAGGAGGAAAAAACAGGGAGAAGGGGGCAGGAGCCAGCGGACACTTTTGCGGCGAGCAGGCGCAAAATCGGTTTTCTCCCGATTCCGTCCCGATTCCGTCCCGGTTGGGCGCCGTTAATTTCATGTTTCCGTCCCGATTGCATCCCGTTTTAGTCCCGATTTGTTCCCGGTTCTAGGCGGGATTTGTCCTGTTTATTCCCCGCTTTCATCCCGATTCCGGATGGCTTCTGTCCCGTTTCCGTCCCGGTTCCGTCCCGGTTGGGTTCCGCCTGGGTAGCGGCTGATTGCCGCTTATCCTTCGGGTCCATGCCGGTATTGCCCCGCTTATGTCCCGTTTCCGTCCCGTTTCCGTCCCGTTTCCGTCCCGTTTCCGTCCCGATTCCGTCCCGGTTGGGGGCGTTTATTTCATGGTGCCGTTCGGATTGCATCCCGTTTTAGTCCGGCTTTGGTTCCGGTTCCAGGCGGGATTTGTCCTGTTTATTCCCCGCTTTCATCCCGATTCCGGATGGCTTCTGTCCCGTTTCCGTCCCGGTTCCGTCCCGGTTGGGTTCCGCCTGGGTAGCGGCTGATTGCCGCTTATCCTTCGGGTCCATGCCGGTATTGCCCCGCTTATGTCCCGTTTCCGTCCCGTTTTGTCCCGGTTCTGTCCCGCTTTGGTCCCGCTCTGGTCACGCTGGGTTTCCGGGGGGGTCACCGGAGATGGACAATTTCCGCATAAATATCGAGTGGATACGCCCGGAGGCGGTCAGTGTTGGGGCCAAGTGGGGAATTATAAGCATATCAAAAACCTTTTGGTGCTTTCATGGTTATGGAATATCTGCCAGGTTGACAGCAAGAGTAACCCAGATGGGGGGAGGAAAGCCAGAACAGATGAGACAAAGGTCACGAAAAGGAGAAGAAGGGAGGGGTTCACCCCCACGTGCGTGGGGACAACTTGGTAGGGGCAGGTTTCAAACCTGCCCCTACGGGTTCAACCGCAGGTGCGTGGGGACAACAATCCCGGCAGTCAACCAAAAGAGGCGGGAGCAATGAGGTTATTCGGGGAGGCAAGTCGAGCGGGGATGGTGCTGGACGGTGGGGGGGATGCTGGTGAGGGATGGAAGGGGGAAGAGCATTGACAGGTCGGCTGGCTCTTGATATATAAGATGTTGATCGGGACGTGGCGCAGACTGGAAGCGCACCTGAATGGGGTTCAGGGGGTCGGAGGTTCAAATCCTCTCGTCCCGACCAGGGATTGCAAGGGGTTAGCTGAGATGGTTAACCTCTTTTTTTATTGCCTGGGCATTTCCGGGGGATCTCAACCGGGGGGGGAGCTAATAGTCAGGCAGAGGGGAGGATTTAATTGAGGGCCTGAATAATCCTGTCTCTTGGGCAAGGATTAAGGGCCGTCAGGGCATCACTTTCCGGTAGGGCAGCAACCAGGCGATAAAGTTCGCTTGGGGGAATGGTTTGGACGGTGACTCCTATCAGGTCTATTCAAGAGCCTTAGTCTGCTTTTCCGTATTCACTCGGGGTGTAAGCAGTTCTCCGCTTTTCAGGGCCACTTCCCGCATGGCCCCAGGCTTCAGGGGGCTGTATTTCTGGGTGGGGCGGGGTTCTTAGGCGTTAACCAAGCCTGCGCGATACTCAAGGCCGCACCATTGCTCACCAGGGTAGAAGCAAAATGATGCCGCAAGCCATGGAATGGGAGGTTACCGGGAAGGTCCGCCGCCCGGCGTATAAGCAGCCAAGGGCCTTTAAAGTTGGGGCGCGGCCGGCAATTCTTGCCAGGGAAAACATAAGGTCAGGGGGAATCGGCAGAGGGCAAAGGATGGGGTAGGTGTTCAGTCTGACTGAAAAACCAGTGAAGTTGACGGGTTTCAGATAGTTCTTAGGGTGCTGGTGGTCAGCTTAGATTTGTCAAGGAATATTGTTCTATGTTATTAATTTGAGTATCGGCATTTTCTTATGATTAAAAGCATCTACTTAGAGAATTTCATGTCACACCGGGCCAGCCTGATGGAGTTGGCCCCTGGGGTGACCGTAATCACCGGGCCGAACAATGTGGGGAAAAGTGCGGTGGTGGAGGCGGTGCGGTCTTTGGTGCAAAACCCCAGTCAGAAATTTTCCATCCGGCATGGGGCCAGGCGGGCGGTGGTGCGGTTGGAGCTTGACTCCGGGGAAATTATCGAGTGGGTGCGCACGGACAAAACCCCATATTACCTACTCATCAGACCCCAGGGTAGGGAAGAGTACCGCAAGATCGGTCTGAGCGTGCCGGAGGATATCCGGGCCCTGTTGCGCCTGGGGCGGGTGGAGACGGAGAGCGGGGATCTTGACATCCACATCGGCAACCAGCGGGAGCCCATATTCCTGCTCAACAGCCCCGGTTCCCAGGCAGCCGGTTTCTTTGCAGCCTCCAGCGAGGCGGAATATTTGCTGCGCATGCGGCAAGCCTTGAAAAGACGTGTGGATTATGCCAAGACCAACCGGAAGCGCCTTGAAGTTAGATGCCAGGTTCAGGAGGAAGCCCTGAGGCGCTACCAGCCTTTGGATGGTCTTGAGCCGGAGTTGGAGCGGGCCGAACAGACCTATGAGTTGATTTGCGAGCAGCAGAAATCGTTGCCGGCATTATCAGGGGTCATCGAGGACCTGGCGGAGAAGGAAGGGATTTTCAGCAAACTGCAGCAAAGTGCAGGATTCCTGGGACGGCTGGAGCACCCTCCGGGACTGCAGGAAATCGACGGCCTTAAGGAGTTGCTCCGGCATTGGCAGCAAATCGCTGGGAAGAGCGAGCTGGCGGCGGCAAGTTTTATGGTCTTAAAACCGCTGTCTTCCCACCCCAGCCTGGAGGAGACGGCCTCTTTGGGGCAGCTGGTAGGCCGTTTGGCGGAAACCGACAGGCTTCTTAAGCAGAGCCGGGAAGAAAAGGCAAGCCTGCTTGAGCTGGCCGAGCCGTCGGCATTGTCGCCGGTAGTGGACCTGAAAAGGCTGATCGAGGCCCTGCAGGGGCACGACATGGCCTTGGCCGCCAATCAGAGCCGTGGCGGTGTTCTGCAGGACATTCAGGAGCCGCCCGAAATCCATGATCTTTCCCCCCTGGAACAGCTCCTTTCTGAAATGCAGGCACGGGAAGAACTTAGAAAGCGGGCGCGGCAACGCCAGGAAATCCTGGCTGGTCTCACCGGCCCTGCTGCCCTCAGCGATGTCGTCGATCTCTTGCAGCTAATGGCGGGGCTTTTAGGGTTGCAGACCCGGAAGCGCCATCTGGAGGGACTTGGCGGGACGTTGGCCGGGCTGGCGCCGGCGCCGGTGATTGCCCCCGTCACGGAATTGGAAAAGTTGATTGAACAGACGGCTGGTGTTATGGAGAGGATCGGCCGGCAGCAGGAAGAGAAGGACACCCTGGAAACGGCTTTGGAGCAAAAGCGCAGGGAGGTGGAAGAACTGATCCGTGCAACCGGCCTTTGCCCCCTATGCGGCAGTCCCATGGAGGTCGGCCGCTTTCTGGAGGGTGGGCATGGCTGACGACTGGCTTTTTCCGCCGGAGCCGCACCGGTATGACGGCCTACTGTTTATCGGGGACCCCCACCTGGCGGCCTCCCCGCCTGGCTACCGTTTGGACGATTACACCCGGGCCATCCTGGGGAAGCTGGCCGTTTCCCTGGAAATTGCCCGGGAAGACAATCTTCTCCCCATTATTTTGGGGGATCTTTTCCACCTGCCCCGCAACAACCCCAACTATTTGCTGGTGGATTTGATCGAGTTGTTCGGCGCCAGCCTGCCCTTCGTATTGGTGGGCAACCACGACAAACACGAAGCCAGGCTCACTCGGGACGTTTCCCTGGCGGTTCTGGAAGCCGCCAAGGTCATCCGGCTGATAGACCGGGCGGGGCCGGTGTGTTCTTTGCGGGTGGCCGACAGCCGGGTATTTTTGGGGGCCTCCCCGGACTGGACGCCTTTGCCCCCCAGGGTGAACAGGGGGGAGCACGAGGTGGTAATCTGGCTGACGCACCACGACCTCGGTTTTCCCGGCTATGAGGGGGCACGGGTGGCACTGCAGGAGATTCCCGGAGTTGATATGGTGGTCAATGGGCATCTACACACGCCCAAGCCGCCTCGGCAGTGCGGCAACACGACCTGGTTCAACCCCGGGGGGATCGCCCGCCTGACCTTGAGCCCCTACAGCCGTGCCCTCACGCCTTCGGTCTTCATCTGGCGGCCGCCCGGTCGGGAGCTGGTGTCTATTCCTTTGCCGCACAGGCCTTTCGCAGAAATTTTTCCTGAATTGACCGGCGAAGATGAGCAGGATTCTGAGGCAGAACCGGAATCCCTGTTCATCAAGGGTCTGGAAAATCTACTGATCCGGAAGACCGCGGAAGGAGTGGGGGTGAAGGCTTTTTTGGAGGCCAACCTCAATCCCGATGATCAGGTGGACACCTATATCTGGAGTCTGTACGAGGAGGTGATGCATGAAGAAGAGTAAAAGCGTGGAGGCGGCGGCCGAGGACGTCTCCCTGCGGGACAAGGCCGTGCAGGAAAAGCTGGAAGGCCTGAAAAAAGAGTACCGGGAATTGGACACCCGCAGAATCCAGACCGAAACCAACATCAAAAATCTGGAGAAGGAACTGCAGCGCCTGCGGGAACAGGCCGAGAAAAATTACGGGAGCAGCGACCTGGAGGAATTAAAGCGCCTCCTGGAAGAACGCCGGCGGGAGAACGAGCGTTTGGTGCACGAGTACGAGGAACATATCCGGGGCATCAAAGACCGCCTGGCGGCAATTGACAACCAGCCGGTGAAGGAAGGGGATGAATACTGAAGGGGATACCCACAGAATTTCGCCGCCTGGCAGTCCCAAGGAGCTGCGGGGGCTTTTTCAGGAACTCCGCGGGCAGCAGCGCACGCTTGCCAGGGAGTGGCAGGAAAGCCGGGCGGAGCTCTCTGAGATAGAGAGCTTTCTGGAGAAGGCGCCCAAGATTGAGACGCGGCTGGATCAGCTTGCCCAGCATTTTTTCGGCGGCATACTGGACGAAGTGGAGCGCAACCTGACCTTTGTCCTGCGGGAAATCCTCGAACAGGATCTGAAGGTGGTCACCACCAGGGAGGTGAAAAAGGGGAAGATCAACATTACCTTTGGGATAGCGCGGCAGGGAAAACGGGAGGATATCCTCACCGGGCAGGGGGGGTCGGTGTGCAACATCATTTCGGTGGGGCTGAGGCTCATCGCCCTCTCCCAGCTTCACGAAAAAGACCACCGCCGCTTTCTGATCCTAGATGAACAGGATTGCTGGCTACGCCCCGACCTGGTTCCCCGCCTGATGCGCATCATCCACACCATCGCCCACAAGCTGCAATTCCAGGTTCTGGTCATCAGCCACCACGACGTGAGCCTATTTAAGGAATACGCCGACCGGATTTACCGGGTGCTGCCGGCTCAACGGGAGGGAGAGGGAGTGCAAGTGGAAGCGATTAATATTTATGAATAAATTTTATTCTCTGATGATGACCCAATGAATGCGGCCAGCCAGCCAGGCCAGAGTTTCCGTGGCATCGGAGGGGGGTAGGATAAGATCACAAGAGAGGTTTGAGTTTGGCGGCTATCTGGTCGTTTAAGGGGGAATCATATCGCATGGCGATTACTTGATAGCCAAGGTCCGTCAGTTTATCCCGTTGAG
>DYLF01000030.1:7469-25779 GCA_020722205.1 Desulfobacca acetoxidans | reverse complement strand
CAAGACCCGGCAGACGAACCGGCGGCGGTGCTCCTGGAGCGCATTAAACAAGAGAAGGCCGCTCAAGCCGCCGGGAAGAAGCCGGGACGCAGGGCCGCCCGGCAAAGACCAGCGAAATTGTGGTAAGATAAAATTTACGGTCATGAAACTGCCCAACTGCGCCCAGGCTTATATCCCGGCCTCGAAACTGGATGAGTATTTGTTGGCCGACACGCATCCTGTAGGCCGCCTGAAAGCAAAATTTTTTAAAGGGCTTGGTTTCAGCAAGGCCAACCGGCAGGAACTGGCAAAACAGTTGCTGCATATCGCTCAAGCCTCACCAGTGGCGGCTGTCTTGAAATCTCCGCACGGGGAAAAATTCATTGTCGATGGAGCGCTGAAGGCCCCGCAAGGGATTGCTGCAAGAGTACGAACTATTTGGATTATCGAGGCCGGCCATGACCGCCCCCGCTTCGTTACAGCGTATCCTGTATAAATGGTGACCGGAGGGCAACAAACGATGTTTCAAGAATTAGATATGGTGGTGCTAAAGCATGATGTTGACGAACACCGCTTGCAAAAGGGTGACATCGGCACGGTAGTGCATCTTTACGGCTCCGGGGAGGCGTGTGAAGTGGAATTTGTCAACGCCCAAGGGGACACGATAGCCCTGTTGACCTTGGAAGCCAAGGATATTCGAGCGTTGCAGGGCCGGGAAATCCTGCACGTCCGGGAACTGGCCCAGGCCACGGCCTAGGTGGGATATCCATGGCCAATGACGCCGCCGCTCTGGTGCAAAAATTCTGGAATTTCTGCAATGTGCTCCGGGATGATGGGGTAAGCTATGGCGACTACGTGGAGCAGTTGACTTATCTGCTCTTCCTGAAAATGGCGGATGAGCAGAAGCTGGCCTTCCCCCACCGCCCCGCCCTGATACCCCCCGGCCTGGCTTGGGAGAGTCTCAAGGCCTTGGACGGGGACGCCCTGGAAACCCACTACCGCCACATCCTCACCACCCTGGGGAAGGGGGAGGGCCTGCTTGGCCTCATCTTCCGCAAATCCCAGAACAAGATTCAAGACCCAGCCAAGCTCAAGCGCCTCGTGAGCCTCATTGACCAGGAGATGTGGTCGGCCCTCAACGCCGACGTCAAAAGCGACCTCTATGAGGGCTTGCTGGAAAAGAACGCCCAGGATGTCAAGGGTGGGGCCGGGCAGTATTTCACCCCCCGGGAACTCATCCGGGCCATAGTCACGGTCATGCGCCCGGAGCCGGGGATGACGATCTGCGACCCCGCCTGTGGCACCGGCGGCTTCTTCATCGCCGCCCATGATTATATCGCCCGGAACTACCCCCTGGACAAGAAGCAGAAGCAGTTTCTCCGGGATGACGCCTTCTGGGGCTGGGAGATTGTGGACGCCGCCGCCCGGCTGTGCGCCATGAACCTCTACCTCCACGGTATCACCGGCAGCCTTACGGTCACCGACAGCCTGGCCCGTGACCCCGGTAACCGCTTTGACCTGGTGCTCACCAATCCCCCCTTTGGCAAAAAGAGCAGCATTACCATCGTCAACGGGGAAGGCAAGCTTGACAAAGAGACCCCGGTTTATGAGCGCCAGGACTTCTGGGCCACCACCTCCAACAAGCAGTTGAACTTCCTCCAGCACGTCAAGACCCTCCTCAAGATTCATGGCCGGGCGGCCATTGTGCTGCCCGACAATGTCCTCTTTGAGGGCGGGGCCGGGGAAACCATCCGCCGCAAACTCCTGGCCGCCTATGACGTGCATACCCTGCTCCGGCTCCCCACGGGTATCTTCTACTCCCAGGGGGTCAAGGCCAATGTGCTCTTCTTTGACCGCAAGCCCGCCAGCGAAAAGCCCTGGACGGAGAAGCTCTGGATTTACGATTTCCGCACCAATCAGCACTTCACCCTGAAAACCAATCCCCTGAGCTATGCCGCCCTGGAGGACTTCATCAAGTGCTATAACCCGGAGAACCGCCACCAGCGCCAGGAGACCGAGCGCTTCCGGGCCTTCCCCTATGAGGAGCTGATCCAGAGGGATAAGGCCAGCCTGGACATTTTTTGGCTTAAAGACGAGAGCCTGGAAGACCTGGAGAACCTCCCGCAGCCGGAAGTCCTGGCCCGCGAAATCGCCGACAACCTCCAAAGCGCCCTGGAGATGTTCAGCAGTATTTATGAGGAACTGGAAAGAAACCGATAACAGATGAACCAATAATCCAGAAAGAGGATGAAGCAGCTGGAAGATAGTGAGGGCCTGGCCGGGCCGGTTGGCGTGGTGGGCCTCCTCATTGATGACCAAAAGGTTCTGTTTGGTGCCCAACTCCTTGAGAACCCGGCGGCAAAAGGCCCGGTCGCTTTCCGGTCCACGTTGCACCACACTCCGGGAACGGGAATCATCCTGGGGCTGGAACCGGTGCCGTTTGTGATCAGATAACGACCCCGGGTCAGACCCTCCTTGAAGCCCGGCGGCAACAAATCGAATTTGTCATAGTAGTTATCAGGACGCTCGGGCCGGAGGACCTGAAGGCGCTCCCGGACGGTTAAGTTAGGACAGACCACCAAAACGGCGTCGGAAAACTTACGTTCCTGGGGATTGGCAATTTTATTGAGCACCTGCCAAGCCATCATCATGGCCATGACCACCGTCTTGCCACTCCCCGTGGCCATTCTTATGGCATAACGGGTCAAACCCCGGTAACCCTTGGCTTGGCTTTCCAGGTCATTGGGTTCATCTTTGGGGACATTCAGGCCTTGCTTCTCTGCCGCCGCGGCCTCCACCAAATAGATGAGCGTCTCCGCCGCCTCCAGTTGGCAGAAAAACAGTCCCCGCTCCCGGTCCGGGTCCTGCCGATGCCGTAGGAGTTGCCGGCTTATAGCCGTCGCCCCCGGATACCCTTTCCCTCGCCGAACTGTCAACCGCTCTCTCAGGTCGTCGACCGTCGTGAGGGGCACAAACTCTTCCTCCAGGAGGGAGAGTTGCGGCCCACGGGTCCCGATCTTGAGAAAATATCCCGCCGGTCTCCGCCGCCCCGCCATGAGGACCGGCTGACCCTCCTGGTAATGCCGGTAGCGGCTCGGCTCCGCCAAGGGCGAGTGGACAATGGGTTATCAACTACCAGGGCCATGCTCTTACCTCATCAATAAAAGGGATGACAGAGGCAAAGCCACAATACGAGGGTCGGTCAACTGGACCCTATCGGTGAGGGTGACCAAAATACCAAAAGGGGCGTTATAGACGGTCTTTTCAATAAACGCCCTCAAACCCAGGGTATCTCTATGAGGGTCGATTTGTCGGCGGTATTTTACCTCCAGGGGAATACGTTGCTCCCCCACGGTTATAATAAAATCTACTTCCGGCTCCCTTCCCCTCTCAGGAAACCAAGCCAAATCAAGCCCTGGTATACTTGCAAGAAAATAGCCCGTAATGCTTTCAGCTATATGTCCGGCCAAGTTGCTCAAGTGCGGTGCCCTTCGCAAACCATCGGCGCTCATGGGAATGCTTTCTTGGAGCCAACTGGCCCGCAGGGAATGGTCGCACAAGCAAACTTTCGGCTGTCCTTTACGTCTTTGCAGGCGAAGTTCTAGTGGCTGAATCAAGCGAATAAGCAAGGTGTCATTCAAAAACTTTAGGTAGGTTAGCACCCTTCCCCACCCAATGTTAGCCGACAGCGCCGATTGCAGTTCCTGGGAAAAAACGGCTTGCCCCGGCGTTTGCCCGGCGTAGCGGCAACACAGCCGAAAGAGTTCTGCCAGCAGATGTTCATCCCGCTTGCGCCCCCGCTCCCCCAGCCTCAGGTCATGTTGAATCACCCTCTTGATTACTGTCTCGTTAAGCTGGTCAGCTACCTCTTCCCAGGGACGGTCGGCACGGGCTTGGGCGATGGGGTAACCGCCCCGCTCCGAAAATGCCGCCATAGCCTGGTCCCGCAATTCCCTGTGGTGCCTCCCGTGCTTGGCCAACTTCTTCCAGAACTCCAATTCTTTTATTTCTTTTAAGCCATTGTAGGGCAACAGATACGGCAACTCCCCCCAGCCCCGCAAGGCCGCCACTTCCCTTAATAACAAGGTCCCCAACTCCAGGGTGGAGATGCGTCCGGCCAGGCTGTCTCTCCCGTATTCGATTCTGAGGGCCGAACTTCCGGTTAACAGTACCCTAACCTCATGATGGTCAACCAAAGCCTTTATCTGCGGTGCCCAATCGGAAAGGTTCTGGACTTCATCAAAAAAGAGAAAAACCGGCTCGCCCCGGTGTGCCCACTCATTGAACGGACCGCCCAAAACCCGGTCTTCAAACCATCGACATAAGCTAAGAATTGGGGCTACCAGCCCTTTTAGCGTCGGGAGTTCATCGAATTGTACTCGGAAAATGCGCTTAGGGGGCACCTGCTCTTGCTGGAGCATATGGTCTATGATGTGCTCTTGCAGGGTGGTCTTGCCGACTTGCCGGGGTCCCCGTAACACCGTCACGGGTGCCAATCCCGCTTTCACTCGTTGTAAGGTCGGGTCAAAAAGCCACCGCTTAAAAGGAGGTAGCGGGCGCATGGGCTTGCCCTGCCACCAGGGATTGGTTTCCACCAGGAATGACTCCAACTCTCTCGGCAGGGCGGCCCCGAAGAGCGTTTTGTCCAACTCTACCTTTCCCACCATAACTCACCCCTCCCGATACACCATCCCCTCCAAGGGCAACACCCTCACCACCTCATTCCCCCGAAAATCTATCACCTTGACGGCTATGCGCCCGTGCTTCCCCGGCTTGAAGGGGAAGGAGACGGTGCCCCGCCTCTGCTCCAAGGCTTCCGGGGCTATCCGGGCCTTCAAGGCCTGCTCCAGCTTTTTCCAGGCGTCGGCGTCGCCGGGGGAAAACGCCTGGCAGATGTGGAAAGTCTGCCCGTCATAGTCGGTATCCAGGAACCAGGCCGCAACTTGATTGCCCCTGGCATGGTGCGTCTCACCCGTCAAGGGGTCGTAAATATCCAACCCCCTGGAGTTCCACGGTGTAGGTCCCGTCCTTGTGCTTCACCGGCTTCACGTCCCGCTGGCTGAAGACCGTGAAAATCTGGCTCGCCCGGTTTGTCTTGAGGAGGTCCCCCACCAGCACATCCGGGGCGATGTGGGCGAAATGCACCTCCATACCGGCCACGGGCGCTCTCTGGATGAAGGCTTGGGCCTCAGGGTCGAAACTGGACCCGGCGAAGATGAGCATTCCGTAGCCGTTCATCTTGGCCGTGGGGACGGCCTCTTGCACCCGGAAAACGGTGAGCGGCCCGTATTGGGGACCGAAGCTCAGGGCCACCCTCACGCTCTGGCCGTTCTGCTCCATCTCCCCTTGGTTTTTCAGTAAATAGTTGATGTTACTTTAGCTGTGATTTATCTTCCCCATACCACAATAAATAATCATAGTTTACATCAAGATACTCTCCGCCCATATATCCTGTTTTCTCAAATAATATTTGCCTAATAAAATTCTCACCACCAAAAACTTCCTCCATTAAACTTCGCACCACATGAATGTTCTCATCGTTTATTTGGATAAAAAGAGAGCCGGTGTTACTTAAAAGCTCCTTTGCGCCGAGGTTGCTCCCAGGACTCCGCCTGCTAGCTGAAGGAAGTGAAGAGGCGCTGTTTTTCTGAGGTTGCGGTTTAGAGCCGTAACCTCTTTGTTATTTCATCTCCCAGCCGGGCGAATATCAGACCCGGTTGCCGGCAGCCCAGACCATGACCCGCCTGAGGGGATCATCGGCCATGATAATTTCGCCGTTGCCTCATTGGTGCCATGGCGGGAGACGCTTCCGAGTCGTCTTCTGGTTAATCCGGTAAATCTTCCCCCGTCAGAGCTTTCAAGGCCTGCAGATAACGGGCCCGGGTGGCGGCGATGATCTCCGGGGGCAGTGGAGGGGGCGGGGGCTTTTTGTTCCACCGCAGGGATTCCAGGTAGTCTCTGAGGAACTGCTTATCGTAGCTCTTTTGGGGGCGGCCCGGCTCATAGTCCTCGCGCCGCCAGAAGCGGGAAGAATCCGGCGTCAGCACCTCGTCGATGAGCAAAAGTTCGCCATCAGCCAGACCGAATTCAAACTTGGTGTCGGCCAGGATGATCCCGCGCGGTTCGGCCCACTGGGATGCCCGCCGGTAAAGTTCCAGGCTGAGGCGTCGCACCTGTTCTGCCCGCCTTGGTCCCAGTCGGCTCACCATCTCTGCAAAAGAGATGTTCTCATCATGGATGCCCGCTGCCGCCTTGGTGGAGGGGGTAAAGATAGGCTCCGGCAGGCGGTCTGCTTCCAGCAGACCAGCAGGTAGAGCAATGCCGCAGATGCTTTTGCTCTGCCGGTATGTCTCCCAGCCGGAGCCGGCCAGATACCCCCGCACGATGCACTCCACCGGCAGGGGGCGGCATTTTTTGACGAGCATGGTGCGGCCGGCCAGCAACTCCCGATAAGGTTGGCAGGCCGCTGGAAAATCCTCTACTTGCAGGGAAATAAGATGGTTGGGCACCACCTCCGCCAGGTGAGCAAACCAAAACGCCGTGAGGCGGGTGAGAATACGGCCTTTGTCAGGTACCGGTTCGGCCATCACCACGTCGAAGGCTGAAAGGCGGTCAGTGGCCACCATTAGCAGGCAATCCCCCAAGTCATAAATGTCCCGCACTTTTCCCTGCCGCCGCGGCCCCAACCCCGAAAGTGCAGTCTCCCGAAGCGCCTTGCTCATGATCGGCTCCCAGGCGGGACTGGTTTCCTTGGTGCCGCCGGGGCTTCCGGTGTGATCTTGGGTACCAGTCCTGTCTGGCTTTTCAGCCGCCGGGCTATTTCTGCAGCCGCTTGTTGGCTGGTGAGTGGACCGATCCTCACCAGGTACAAACTCTTTCCTTTGGGCGTAGTTTTTACCATGGTAGCTGCGAAGTTCTGCTTTTTCAGCCGCTCACTCAAAGCCTGGGCCTGGTCTGGGCGGGCGTAGCTGGCGACCAGCACCCAGAACCGCTTTGAAGTAAGCGACTGGCGACGTTCGGCCGGCTGGCGCGGCGGGGTGGGCAGTGAGACTGCCCCGGGATGGGGCTGGACCGCACCTTTTGGCGCCGCCGTGGGTTCATCCCAGGAACTCTTGGGAGGACCACCCTCCAAGGGTAGTCTTGGGGAGGGCAGTTCGGATGAGGGTTTGGTGGCTGGCGGGACAACTGAGCGGCGAACCAGGAAATATCCTCCCACCAGCGTTACCACCGCCAGAATTCCCAGGACCAACCCCCAACTTAAGCGGGACGGCAGGTTCCGCCAGAGTCCTTTAAGATTTGTCAAAGTCTCCCAAATCTTGCCACCTAAAAGTTTGGCCTGGTGCCAACTCTTAAGGAGGAGCGGCTTGCTTTGGTCACAGGTGATCTTCAGAAAGCTGGTCGCTTTTTTGACTGAGGCCTTGACCTTGTCAGTCTTGCCCGCCTGCCAGGGAAACCATTTTTCCTGGGGAGTGGAGCGCCATAGTTCCCGGTTCTGTTCCAGAGAGGCCAGGAAAGCAGAGGCATCAGGAAGACGTTCTTCCGGCTCTGGGGCCAGACACTGTAAGAGCAGGTTCTGCAAGGGGATAGGGATTTCATCCAGATCCAGTGGCGGGCCCTCCAGACGATAAGGGAAGGGCTCGTCAAAAGTCAAGGAATAGGGCAGGCTGCCGGCCAGAAGTCGAAATCCCAGCACCGCCAGGGAAAAGACATTGCCGGCTGGTGAGACCCCCTCCCCATGGATGACTTCCGGGGGGAGGTAGGCCTTGAGCTCAAGGTAAGCGGCCTGCTCCGAGTCCTCGGGCTTACCGGCCCAGTTGGCCACTTTCACTTGCTCTCCCTCTATCAGTACATGCAGTGGATCCAGGGATTGATGTACTACCCTTTGTTTATGGGCAAAGGCTACGGCCTGGCTGACATCCTCCAACACCTGGAGGGCCTGGGCCAAAGGCAGGCGATGATGACGGGTCAGGTGTGATAACAGGGTTTCTCCGGGGAAAGGCTCCAACACCAGGAAAAACCCCTCATTAGCCTCCCCTCCGTGGAATACGGCCAACATCTTGGGATGTCGAAGTTTTATTGCCAGCGCGGCCTCCTGTATCAGTATCTCCCGGCCCTGGCTATAAATGTTCGTCTCCTTGAGGAAAATTTTTAGAGCTACCTCTGTATTCAGGAGTCTATCTTGAGCTAGCCAGACGTTTCCCCAGGGCTCCTCCCGAAGTTGCCGGAGGACCGTATATCTTTGCCCTAAAGCCTCACCGGAGTCGGTATGAGTCAACCTGATGTGGGTCATGTTTTGGCTTTCAGTTTTCAGTTCCAGTTTATGACATTGACTAGCCTGCAAACAAACCATAGCATAAAATCATGGAAGGCAAAAGAATCTTGATTTATCAACATGGGTTGGTGCAAGAGAGAATGAGCCCAGGAACCAGGGCATTGAGACTTAAAAAGGTGAAGGCTGGCCAGGCGGGAATTGGCAGGAGGGTAAGATTCTGGTAATAAACAAGAGTAACCTGAGGCCGGCTGGCCACTTTTGCTCTCCCAGGTTTACCGGTTTGAAATTGGGAAACCATCCCTTTGGGGGAGCAAATAGGTGTGGTCGCTGTCGGTGGTCAAAGCATGATGACTATGGAACATTTTTTATGACCCTGGCCAATCTCGTCACCTTGTCCCGCCTGCCCCTGCTGCTGTTAGTGGTTCTTTTGCTCTTTATACCCAGGTGGCAAGTGCAATTGGTCAACCTGGGACTCCTGATCATACTTTTTATCTTGGATTGGTGTGACGGCTATCTGGCCCGGTTGCGCCGGGAAGTGACGGAATTGGGGGCGGTGTTGGACGTGGCCTTGGATAGAGCAGTGGAAAACATCCTTTGGGTGGCCTTCATCCGGTTAGGCTTGGCCCCCTTATGGGCCGCAATAATTTTCCTGGTCCGGTCTTTCGTAGTGGACGGCATCCGGGGCGTGGCTTTGGCCAAAGGCCAGTCAGTCTTCGGCATGATGCATTCGGCGGTGGGCTGTTTCCTGGTGGCATCGCGCTTCATGCGGGCTTTTTATGGGTTTGCCAAAGGTTGGAGTTTTGGCTTTCTGCTCCTCACCCACGCCCTGGTGCTCAAAGATCCGGGCTGGAGCGTGCCCTTGCACCCCTGGAATCAGGTGTTTATCTTATTGACCTGTAGTCTTTGCCTACTGCGGGGGGTACCGGTCATCTTGGACGGCCGCATTTATTTTGGGGCCAGCAAGCAACAATAATATTAAGAATATAGGATGCCAGCATGGCTCAGGCGGCGGCCATCTTTGATGTGGATCGGACCCTGGTGCGGGGGCACACCGAGAGGTTATTTTTCTGGTATCTGGTGCGCCAGGGGAGGCTGAAGGTGGCTGACGCGCTGGCCTTCCTGAGTCGTCTGGCAGCCAATCCCCAGCAACGATTTAACGATAAGACTTACCTTCGAGGCCTGTCGGTGGAAGACGCTGTCAGGCTGGCTGGCGAGTGTTATTTGCGTCTCATTTCGCCCCGGCTAAGTCCGCTGGCAGTGGCACAAGTACGCCGCCATCACGAGGAGGGGTGCCAGATCGTGCTGCTCACCGGTTCCCTCGCTATTCTCATGCTGCCCCTCAAGGAAGCAGTGGGGGCGGATTGGCTTATTGCCACCGAAGTTATGGCCCGGGACGGCTTTTTCACCGGGGAAATTCTTGGCTTACACCCCCGGGGGAAAAACAAATGGCTTCTTGTTCAGGAGCTATCGAGGAGGCAGGGTTTTGACCTGTCCCGGTGCTATGCGTATGGAGACCATTATGAAGACCTGGCAGTTTTTCAGGGAGTGGGCCACCCGGTGGCGGTTAACCCTTCCTGGCGGCTCCGGCGTTTGGCGCGGCGACAGCGCTGGCCCATCCGGATTTTTTAACCCATGAGGATGTACGTTGGCCTTTGCTGGTGGGTTGCGCAAGGGGGATATGGTAATTTAAGATTATGGTGGATGCGGCGCTTATCAAACAACTCAAGCACAAAGTGGAAGAGGAACTGCGTCAGCGAGAACTGGCCCTCCTGGAGTTCTGGCTACAAGAGTTAAAAAAGATCGAGGCTAAAAGGCATCGCGACCTGGCCGGATTGCAAAGTGACCTGAAGGGCTTTATTACCCGGGTGGAGACGCGTTTGCGCACACTAAGAGGAGGCCGGAGCTAAAGTATGTACGAGCTTAAGATAATCACGCAATTCTCAGCAGCCCATCGCTTGGCGAATTTTTACGGCAAATGCGAAGCCCTCCATGGACACAACTGGAAGGTGGAGGTCAACCTCTTGGGGGAAAGGCTGGATGAGGCAGGTTTGGTCAAGGATTTCGGGGAGTTAAAGGCCCGCACGCATGAGGTGCTCCAGGATTTTGATCATAAGTATCTCAATGAGCTGCCGGAGTTTCGCCAAGAGAATCCTTCTTCCGAAAACCTGGCCCGCCGCTTGTTTGAGCGGTTGTCAGCCGCCATCAACAACGACAGAGTGCGTGTCCAGCGGGTAAGTGTTTGGGAGTCGGATACTTCCTGCGCTTCTTTTTATTTACCGTGACTTGGCGATGCCTCAAATTTACACCTGGTTCTGGGGTGTGGTGGTTGCTTTGGGGGTGGCGGGGGTGCTGGGAGCAGAGAGCGGCCGGATTACGCCGTCGGATACCGGTTGGCTCGCCATAACCCTCAAGAAACAACGGGAAAAACCGCCGGTTTGGTTCAGCCACCGGCTACATGAGGAGCAACGTATAACCTGCACCCAGTGCCACCACCAGTATCAGGGGCGTCGCAATGTCTGGCGCCAGGGCCAGCCGGTGCAGAAATGCGAGAGTTGCCATGGATTATACTGGCAGGATAATCGCCTGGACATAAAAAACGCCTATCATCGGCAATGCAAGGGGTGCCATGTGAAACTGCGCCAGCAGAAAAGGCGGGCCGGTCCCATACACTGCCAGGAGTGTCACCGGCGCGGCTGAGTAGGCAGATGGCCAAGAGCCAAATCGTTAATTGCCCTCGGCTATGGGCCGTAGAAATTTTGTGAGAGATAACTTCTCAGGATACGGGATAGCATCTTAATCAGTTCGAGTAGGCAGACGGCGGACTTTGAGGGGTATAGTGAAGAGTTTTCTGATCGGCATCATCCGCACCTTTTATCGGGAACGCGTTTTCACTCTGGTGCTGACGGTGATGGTGCTGTTGGTATTTGGGGCCTGTGGCTATTTCATTGTGGAACCCCGTGAAGGATCCGGTTTCATCCACTGGGGGCGCGGGCTGTGGTGGTCGCTGGTGACCTTGACCACCACCGGTTATGGTGATATAGTCCCGCAAACTTTCTTGGGCCGGCTGGTGGCAGTGGCTCTCATGGTGGGGGGCCTGGTCAGCATCTCCCTGCTAACCGCCACCGTGGCCTCCATCTTTATCGGGCGCAAATTTCGGCAGGAGAGGGGTTTGGAATCAATCAAGGCCATTAATCATCTCCTTATTCTGGGCTGGCACCCCGACGGGATAATCTTGCTGGAACAACTTATGCGCCGGTTGCCCAAAAGCACGGCGGTGGTGCTGGTCAATCAACTGCCCCCGGAGAGATTGGAAAATTTTCAAGAAAAATTCGCCACTCACGATCTGTCTTATGTCTGGGGGGACTTCTCCCGGGAAGAGATCCTCCAGAAAGCAAATGTTGAGAAGGCCGCCAAGGCGGTCATTTTGGGGGAGCGGCAAGAGGGGGAAACCGCAGCCCAAGTAGATCAGCGCACCCTCCTGACGGCTCTGACGCTGAAATCGCTGAACTCCAAGATTGTTATCCTGGCCGAATTGCTTCGCCCGGAAAATCGGGTTTACCTGGAACGGGCTGGGGTGGATGAAGTTGTGGTGCGGGGACAATACGACGCCAATCTGATCGCCGGGGCGGTGGCGGCCCCTGGAGTGTTTCGCATCTTCGCCAGCCTGCTGGCAGGAGAGGGCCAGAATCTTTGGAGTGTGAAAGTCCCGGGCCGTTATCATGGGCGCCCCCTGAAAGAGTTTGCTGGCATGTTAAGAGATTATCACCAGGCCTTGTTGGTGGCTTTGTACACTGAGGGCCGGGGACTGGCCATGGAAGACCTGCTGTCCGATGAACCCTCTCCCATAGATGATTTCATCCGCCGCAAGTTCGCCGAAACCGGCATGACCTATCTTTTTGGACGGCCCAAGGTGGAGGTCCAGATCAACCCTCCGGATACTCAGATTCTGGAGCCCCACCAAAACGCGGTGGTCATTGCTCCCAAACGGCCTGAGATCGAATGATATCCCCTGACTCCATAAAAAAGATCTTACTCTTTCAGGAGCTGACGGACGAAGAAATCGCCACCATGCTGTCCATGGCCACACCGCGGGTTTTTCCCTCCCAAGCCGTCATCATTCGGGAGGGAGAGCCTGGGGACTCCATGTTTATCATGTGTGAAGGAGAGGTGGAGATCACCAAACGCCTGACCTTGGTCATGTCTGAGGACACGCCCCAAGAGCGGGTGATGATCCGGCTGAAGGCCGAAGATGGCGTGTCCTTCGGAGAAATGGCCCTGCTGGAGAATGAGACGAGGTCCGCGACCGTGACCGCGCTCACAGAATGTCGGTTATTGGAACTGAAAGGACATGATCTACTCAAACTGGTTAACCAGGACCATAGCCTGGGGGTAAAGATCCTCTTGCAGTTGGCCCGTATCTTATCCAATCACCTGCGCAAGGCCAACCTGGATGTGGTCAAGCTAACCACCGCCCTGGCCGTGGCTTTGGGCGGCTGAAAAGCAGTTTTTGGGGTGGCGTTTTCGGCTTACTGTTGACTGCCTGCTCCTGTCTGACTCGTGCTTCCCATGCACGGTTTACCGCCAATCAAGGTAGGACCTGATCCAGGCCGTACCTTTATCCTGGAAGAACTGGGCAATCTCCTGGAAACCGGCGGTGAGCAGCCGCCGGGCGGGGTAGTAGCGCGCCGGCACCTCGGCCGCCGGCACTCCCAACCACAGGCGGGCCAGAACTTCGTGGGGTTTTTGTGCCCAGGTTTGAACGGCCAGGAGCAAGGCCCGCAGATCCGCACCCTTCAGACGTTGGCGCAATATGTTTTTATCTGCCAAGGCGTCCAACCGATAATGGCCGCCGTCATCCCAGCCTAGTCGGTTCAGAGCCGCTCGCCGCATCAGACAGGGGTAGCAATAGCCGCATTCTCCCTGAGGCTCAGCCTCCCAGCGGGAAACTACGGGGTGGGCGCAGGAGCTGGTGAGGGGGAAAAGCTTCTTGAGCAAGCTGGGATTGCGGCACTGAACCAACATCTCCCCCTTGCTTTGGTGCTGATAAGGGTTGCGGAGCACATGGCCTACCCCGGCCTCAGACCACAGTTCTGCAAGCTCTCGCAGGAAATAGGGGTGGGTGGTGCGGGTGCTGTAGGTTCCCAGACGGTTCAGGGTGAGGGGGGGATTAAAACTTATCCAGCCGTTTTCCGGCACCACAATCGGCAGCCCAGGAGAAAAGGCTGCGGCCGCCGCCAGCGCCAGGGCTAAATAAAGGAGCGACCGGCTCCTTAAAGTAGGCTCGTGAAATTCAGCAAACATGACCCGCACTCCGAGGTGATGCAAGCGGTCAGGGCCATAGTGGTCGGCAAGACCGGCAGCCAAAGCTTGCTGAGTGGCTGCCAGTTGTCCGAAGTCATAATGGCTGAGCAGGAGCAGGCGCTCGCCGGCTTCCAGACAGTCAATAGCACCCACCAGGGAATCAAGGCCCCCGGAAAACAATGCCACAGCCGAGGGCTGCCAGGAGCGACGCCATTGACCGGAAAAACCCAGTGATACTGAGGCCTCTCGGAACTTGAGAAGCCAGCGGTCGCCGGTCAGAAAGGCCAGCAGGCGGGACAGACGGGGCCCCAAAAGCAGCCACTGGGGAGAAACCGGCAGATGAATCTCCAGGTCCCGGGTCCAGGCATCCCGGGCCAGACGGCGTGACACCAGTTTATCTGCCACCCACACGCCGGCAGCCGCCAGCAGGAAGGCCTGAATGGTGTCCGAAGGTCGGCAGGGAGAGGCCAGAAGGTGCGTCAGACTGTGATGCACCGGCTGTCCTGAGACCCCGGGTTCATCCAGGTGGATGACGGCGTTCAAACCCCGGGGAACGGTGCCTTTCTCTCCAGGAGCCCGCAGATAGAGACTATAGGCCATGATTACCAGCTATGCTAAAACCGCTGACATCCGAAGTAAAGCACCTTTTCTGGAAAATTGAGCTTCTTTTAGAAAAACCAGGTTTGAAAAGTGTGAGGGTTAGACTTTAAAACGATAGCCAAGATATGGCATCATCTTCATACCTGAGCATTTCTGTTCGGTTAGGTGATGTTAAGGCTAATTTGAAAGAATTGCCGTCATGCCGTTCATTCTTGCCTTCGTCCTTGAGTTGCCTATAATATTGACAGTTTGCTAGCAAAAGTAAGTCTGGTGGCCAGGGGGGGCCTTATGGTGAGATGGTGCTCCATCCCTTAAGCTCGCCAGATATTCAAAAATTAGGGCAAAAAATAGTGTTCATGTTTCAGTGGTCAGTGATCAGAACCCGGAAGCGAGGGGCAAAAACCATAACTAGTAGCCTATGAAAGTATATTATGATGAATGAAATCACAGTTAACCCCCTGATGGAGCAGGTGCGGGCGGCGGGTTGAGCCGCCAAGGTTCCTCCGGGGGTCCTGGAGGAAATCATCCGGTCGCTGCCGGTGCAGTCGCACCCTGACCTGTTGGTGGGCCTGGAGACGGCGGATGATGCCGGCGTCTTCAGGCTGACGCCTGAGATCGCCCTCATTCAGACGCTGGACTTTTTCACCCCAGTGGTCAATGATCCTTACACCTTCGGTCAGATCGCTGCAGCCAACGCCTTAAGCGACGTTTATGCCATGGGGGGGCGGCCGCTGACGGCGATGAATATCGTTTGCTACCCCACAAAAACGGTGCCCAAAGAGGTCCTCAAGGCCATTCTGGCCGGGGGCCTGGCGAAGATTCATGAAGCCGGGGCGCTCTTGGTGGGGGGGCACAGCGTGGATGACACGGAACTGAAATACGGCCTGGCGGTGACCGGCATCGTTCACCCGGACAAAGTCATTACCAACGCCGGCGCCCAGGTGGGGGACCGCCTTATCCTCACCAAGCCTTTGGGGAGCGGCGTCATCGCCACCGCCATGAAAGGGCGTTTGGCGTCGGCGGAGGCTGAGGCCGCCGTCATCCAAGTGATGACCGCCCTGAACCGCCTGCCGGAGGAGTGTCTGGCCAACGTGTCTGTGCATGCCGCCACGGACATCACCGGCTTCGGCCTTTTGGGCCACGCCTTGGAGATGGCAGGGGCGAGTGAGGTGGAGCTCACGATCCGGGCCAGTCGGGTGCCGATCCTGGAGGCGGCCAAGGACTATGCCGCCATGGGGCTGCTGCCGGCCGGCAGTTTTGCCAACCGAAATTTTTGCCAGCAGTGCTTGGAGCTAGCTCCTGCCCTGTCCCCGATATTGGTGGACCTTTTGAGCGACGCCCAAACCAACGGCGGGTTGCTGTTGGCGGTGTCTCCGGAGGAGGCCCCAGGCTTACTGACTTGCCTGCACCGTCAGGGAATCACCGCCGCCGCTATTATCGGGGAAGTCAGCGGCCCCGGCAGCGGTCGCATTAAATTGGCACCCTGATAAGGGTGGGGAGATGAAACGAAGAATTGGTGGGAAGGAAGGTCTTAGATGATTAAAGAGGGTGGGGGATGTTGGCAATAAATATCCCTGGTTTCAGAGAGCTGCGGTTGGAGCAGCTGGTCCTGGACTACAACGGCACCCTGGCGTGTGACGGGCAGGTCCTGGAGGGGGTCAAGGAACTTTTAGACGCCCTCTCCTCGAAATTGGAAATTCATATCCTGACTGCAGACACCTTCGGCGCAGTAAAGGAGCGGGTCGCTCCACTGGCGGCCAGGGTGCAGGTCATTGACCGAGGCCAGGAGGCCCAGGCCAAGGCCGCCTATGTGCAGAAGCTGGGGACGGAGAGAACTGTCGCCATCGGTAACGGCAGGAATGACCGTTTGATGTTAAAGGAGGCAGCCTTGGGGATAGCAGTAGTGCAGACCGAGGGTGCGGCCGTCGAGGCACTGCTGGCCGCGGCGGTGGTGGTCCCGGGTATTCTAGAGGCTTTGGGACTGCTTCTCCACCCAATGAGGCTCATCGCCACTTTGCGGATGTGATAAATGGTTCTTAAAAGGGTTTAAGGCAAAAATTTCTTGAAAATATCTGGAGGCGTGTTAATATAGTTTCACTTGCAGGTTGCCAGAGGGATTAATAGGGAAGCCGGTGCAAATCCGGCGCGGTCCCGCCGCTGTAACCGGGGACGAAACCTGCCTGAAGCCACTGCCCTTCCGAAGGAGGGTGGGAAGGCGCCGGGAGTAGGAAGATCCGGAAGCCAGAAGACCTGCCTGTGAGTGCACAAGCCGCAGCCCAACGCCGGATTGGGTGAGGAAAGGGTCGGAGAGGGATGGTAAAGCTCTCCGGCCGCCCCGAGGACCAAGCAAAACTGGGTGCAATCCTTGGGTCCACATGGACCCAGGGATTTTTTTTTGGGGCAAGGATTTTTCTGGCGTACGGCGACGGCGGCAAATCTTAAGTTGGGAGGAAAGCTATGCAGGAAGGTTGTATTGTCTATCTTATCGGCGGCCAGGAAATCCCAGAAGCTGATGATCTTAAGGCCAATTGTCGTGAGTTGGGGCTTCAGGCCGACCAAGTGGCATTGGTGGGAGCCAAGCAAGGGTTTTTTGAGGTGGAGGAGGCCTGGCACTATCTGCTGACCCAGGGGTGCGGCCGGGTCAACCTCCTGGTGGTGCAATGTGCGGAAGGTAAGTTAGCCGCCGTTCATCCCCCGGTGCGGCTTTATGGTTAAAGATACCAGCGGGTTTTGCAGGTGGTCACCTCGCCTTCCATGGTGCAGGATAACCGCCCCCGCTTGGCAGGGAGGATAACCGCCCCGCTGGTGCAGATTGCAGACACCCTCAGCTGTTCTTTTAAAACGCAGGCGAGGGCGCCTGCCCTACATTGCGCAGAGCCCAGAAAATGATCAGCTTCCTTCACCATGGCCGGTAAGAAGAGGTTCTGCTCTGCCAAGATCTGAACCTTGAACTTTGAACTTTGGAGGGAAGAAAAATGAAAAAGATGATAAGGATTGTGCTAACTATACTGGTGTGGTCGATGTCACCGGCGTTAGGATCGGCGGAGGATTCTGGCACTGCATCTTTTGAGGACAGGCAGCAGGCGGACCATCAGGAGGTGCTGCTCGCCCAGACTCCATCTGGCCGGAAGGACATTCAACAACTTGAAGAGATTGTCATTACCGCCACCGGCACCGAAGTGGCCGTAAAGGAAAGCGGCGCCTCCAGCACCATCATCACCAGGCGGCAGATGGAGTCCCGGCAGGAGCCCCGGGTGGAGAAATTTCTGCGGGATGTCCCCGGGGTAGTGATGTCACAAACTGGCAGCCGGGGGGGCCTGACCCAACTTTATATGCGGGGTGGCAACAGCAACATGAATCTCATTATGCTGAATGGCTTTCGGCTCAATAACATCGGTGGCGCCTTTGACTTCAACAGCCTGACGGTGGACAATGTGGAGCGCCTGGAGGTGGTGCGCGGGTCCATGAGCTCGTTGTACGGCAATGACGCCATGACCGGGGTGATAAATCTCATCACCCGCCAGGGCCACGGTGCCCCCAAGCTGACACTTACAACCTTGTGGGGCGGCCATGCCGAAGGTCACAGCAAGAATAACCTCATCGGTGAACAGCGGGTCAGTCTGGAAGGCTCCTGGAAGAAATTCTCCTATGCCTTGGCCTACGGCCGATACGACGACACCGGCATCCTGGCACTCAATAACCGCTTCGGGAGCAATGTGGTAAATTCCCGTTTTGACTTGGAACCACTGGATAATCTGAAGCTCACCCTGACCAATCTTTATGTGGACAGCAGGTTCGGTTTTCCCACCACCGGCGGCGGAGACCGTATTGATGCCAAAAGTTTTGGTGGCAACGGCCTGGACCCTGATCAGAATGACGAAAACACCACGGTCTTGACCGGCCTCAATATCAACTATTGGCCCCTGGCCTGGTGGGAAAATGAACTGGCTTTGGGCGTGCTAAATCTTGATGGGCGTTACAATAACCCAGCCAATCCACTGGCCGTGAACTTTCAAAATACTGATTATTACAGCCGGGATGTGGAGAAACAGTGGACTGCCAATTACAAGTCCAACTTTCATTTTGGCGCCAAAGAACGCTTGGCCTCCATAACGACCCTGGGGCTGGAGTTGAGGCATGCCCAGTATAAGGGCTGGA
>DYLF01000030.1:0-7369 GCA_020722205.1 Desulfobacca acetoxidans | reverse complement strand
CTGGAATTCTGTTCCCGGGCCTCTCTGGCCGTGCGCTTTCCGGAAACCGACACCACCTTGCGGGCAGCCGGCGGCCGGGCGGTGAAAGCGCCATCATTCCGTCATACCAATTCTGTTGATCCAATTGACCTTGGCAATCCAAATCTCAGGCCTGAAAAGAACACCAGTTGGGAAGTGGGGGTTGACCAATATCTCTGGAAAGACCGGGTGCAATTGGGTCTCACCTTTTTCGAGAACAAGTTCAGAGACCTGATCCAATGGGCCATGACTTCACCCTGGCCTTTCACCGGGACTTATTTCAACATAGCTGCAGCTCGCACCAAGGGTCTTGAGTTCTATCTCCAGGCCAAACCCTTCCCCGGCTTCACGGCCCGCACGGCCTATACCTATTTGACCTATCTCAAGGTGACCGATGACGGCGGCATTAACAGCATCTCCATCATCAGAGGCCAGAATCTGCTGCGGCGCCCGCGCCAGACCTGGAGTTTCGACCTAAATTATCACCATGAGTCTCTCGAACTTAATTTTCATGGGCTTTATGTCGGGCCCCGCATTGACGTGCGCTATCCCCCCATAGGCGCCGCCCGGCGGGTAGGCAACGGCGGCTATTTCACCGCTGATTTGGCGGCTTACTACACGGTGGTCAAAAATTTGGGACCTCTCCATCGGGTGCAGCTCATGGCCCGAGCCCAGAATCTCTTTGATAAGAAATACGAAGAGGTGTTCGGCTTTTCCTCGCCCCGCTTCCAGATTTTAGGCGGTCTCAGATTGGAAATTTAAAGCCCGGTCAGACAGCAGTTGTTTGAAAGGATAAAATATGCGCCTTCGGCTTTACTTAATAACCGGTCTAAGTTTGCTCTTTTTATGGCTGGCGCTCCCGGCGATGCCGGCGAGGGCCGCGGTCGAGCTGACGGATGCCTATGGCCGCTCTATCGTCATTGCCCAACCCCCGCAGCGGGTCGTTTCCCTGGTGCCCGGAGTCACCGACATGCTGGTGGCACTGGAAATAGGTGAAGCCTTGCAGGGTGTCACCTATTTTGATCGGGTTCCACCGGGGTCGGCCAAGCCGGCCGTGATCGGCGGTTTCTTTTCACCTCAGATCTCAGCCATTAAGCAAGCCCGCCCCGACTGTATCTTCCTGACGGACATTCACCAGGAAGTATGGGCGCGTTTCAGAGATTCCAAAATCCCGGTGATTCATCTGAAAGCAGCGGGAGTTAATGATATTCTGGCCAATCTGCGTCTGGTGGGCGCCATCTTTGGGCGGGAGTCGCAGGCCGAAAAGCTGTGTACTAAAATCCGGTCGCAACTGGAGATCATTCGGCAAAAAACCGCCCGTCTCCCCGCTGACCGGAAACTGCGGGTGGTAAGAGTCATGAGTGACCGGGAAATGCTGGTGCCGGGGGACGATTCCTTTCAGAATGACTATATCCGGCATGCCGGGGGCATTCCCCCTGCCTGGGGAAAAAAGGGCGGGGCAGTTGCCATCAGCCTTGAGGAATGGCGACGATTCAACCCCCAGGTCATTTTTTATTGCGGCAGTGACCCGGAGCGGATGGAGAGACTCCTTAAACGACCCGGCTGGGGTGAGGTGGAGGCGGTGCGAGGGGGGAGAATTTATCGGTTCCCCTGCGACCTGACCTGCCGCGCCTCGGTGCGGGCGGGGGACTTTATCGCCTGGCTGGCCGCCACCCTCTATACCCAGGACTTTGCCGAGGATAAAAATCTCATCCGACCTGAGGAGATGGTCACCAGTAAACCGCTTAGCCTGCACCTTCCTTATGTCCGGCAGGCCAGGGTGGTCACCAGCCGCCTTTGGGACTTCGAGCACAAGTCTTTGATGATTGACTTCAGCGTGCCGGTTTCCGTCCTTTCCACCCTGGAAGGCCCCCGCCAGGGCATTCTCACGGTGGGTAACCATTACACCCCGCCGCCTGGTTGGAGTATCTCCCATTATCTGGGACTTGCCAAAGATCGGGGGCGGGTCTATCGGGTCCTCGGAAAAAGCGAAAAGGACACCAGTTTTCTGTTCACCGGCGCCGACATGGCCAATCTTGCGGTTCAGCAGGAGACTTTTAAAGACATCAAGGTTTATGCCTTGGTGACCGCCGGGGTGGAGAGCAATGCTTTGCGCTTGTCCCGGGACGAAGGCAGATTTTATGAACCAGGGACGATCAACATCATTGTCCTGAGCAATTATCAATTGACCCCCCGGGCCATGAGCCGGGCCGTGATTGCCGCCACCGAGGCCAAGACCGCGGCGCTTCAGGATCTGGATATTCGCAGTTCAGAGCACCCCATGGCCTATCAGGCTACCGGCACCGGCACGGATAATATTATTGTGGTGGGAGGACAGGGGGCCGCTCTGGACAATGCGGGAGGACACTCCAAGATGGGAGAATTAATCGGTAAAGCAGTGTATCGGGGCGTCTGCGAGGCCGTGGCCAGACAAAACGGCCTTACCGGCGCCCGGCCGCATTGGCAGCGGCTGCAGGAACGCCGCTTGGGGCTTTATGACTTGGTGCGCTATCTTCCTGAACTCCCGCCGGGGAAGATGTTGGCTTTATGGGAGTCAGAAATGTTTAAGCGGCGCTACGCCGGCTTTATGGAGAGCGCGCTGGCCTTGAGCGATGCTTATGACCGGGGGCAAGTAAGGGATTTGAGCGCCTTTGCAGATTGGTGTAAGATGGTAGCGCAGGAGCTGGCAGGGAGACCCATAACCACCTGGCGCACTGTAACCTTTGAGGAAGAGTTGCCGCTACCCGTGAAGATGGCCTGCGAAGCCTTTATCAACGGGCTGGCTGCCCGGGGCCGGCAGTAGGACAGGCGGGATAAACGCCCTCTCTTGGCGGGTGGTCAGGATAACCGCCCCCGATTGTCAGGTCGGATAACCGCCCTCCGGTTATCTAAACCTTGCTGGCCAAAGGCAGGGGCGGGGGCCGGCTTTACATTATAATGGGCATCAACACCGAAATAATTACCGGCGGCAGACGCTCTTTTTTCCTCGGCAAGAGCTGTCTGTCTTTGATCTTCCTGGGAATTTGGGCCACTTGGGTGGCTGCCGGCGACCACATCGATCAGTTGGGCCGTCGGGTAAAGATTCCGGAAAACCCCCAGCGTCTAATTACTTTGGCGGCCAGCCTCACGGAGATGGTCTTTGCCCTGGGGGAGGGCCGCCGCGTGTGCGGGGTGGAGCAGTTCAGCAATTATCCTTATGAGGTGCTGCATCTCCCGAAGGTTGGCTCCTATATCAACCCGGACCTGGAAAAGATCGTGGCACTCCGCCCTGACCTCTGCTTGGCCATCAAGGACGGTAATCCTCGTCATAAGGTGGAGTTTCTGGAGGGTTTGGGCATCCCGGTCTATGCGGTGCATCCCCGCCAGCTGGCGGGCGTGATCGCCACCCTGAAGGAACTGGGGCAGCTTTTGGGGGCAGAGCAGCAGGCCGCCGTTTTGGCCGCCGACCTTAACCGCCGCTACCAACGCATCAGGGAGCTTGCCAACCGGGCGGGGCATCGCCCCCGGGTCTTTTTTCAGATCGGGGTCAGTCCCATTGTCTCCGCCGGCTCCGGCACTGTTCTGGACGAGCTGATCACTACTGCCGGAGGGGAGAACCTGGCGGCGGGCAAAATACCTTATCCTCGCTATTCCGAGGAGCAGGTCATCGCCTTGCAGCCGGAAGTCATCGTCATCACTTCCATGACCCGGGGGGAGGTGTTTGAGCGGGTCAAAGAGGGCTGGCGGCGGTGGGCCACGCTGCCGGCGGCCCGCCATGACAAGATCTTTTTGGTGGATTCGGACCTGGTGGATCGGCCGGCGCCGCGGCTGTTTGACGGCCTGGAGGTGCTGTTTCGACTCTTCCATCCCGACCTGGCGAAGGAGTTGGGTTGAAGCCCCCGGCCTCCCATCTGATCCGGCGCCTGTTGACCATTTCTCTGTTTCTGAGCGGGCTCTTGGCCCTGAGCCTCCTGGCCGGCCTCCTGTGGGGCTCAGCCCAGGCGGGTCTGCGGCACTGTCTGCTGGCTCTCGCCGGCTTAAGTCCCCCTGAGGATATTCTGCCCACCATTCTCTGGCAAATCCGCTTTCCCCGGGTCTTGTTGGCTGCGCTGGTGGGGGGCGCTTTGTCTTTAGGGGGGTTGGTCTTTCAGGCCCTGCTGCACAACCCTTTGGCTGAACCATATATTTTGGGCATCTCCGGCGGCGCCGCGGTGGGCGCCATCATCGGCATCCTCCTCAGCCTCTCCCCCTTCCCGGGAGTAGCTGCCTTGGCCTTCCTGGGCAGCATGGGCACCATGGTGGTAGTGATTATCCTCACCCCCCGGGAAACCGGCGGGGGAAAGGACGCCCTGCTTCTGTCCGGAGTGATGGTGAACGCCCTGTGCACCGCGGTAATATTGTTTTTTGTCACCGTCACTCAGGATACCCGCCTGCACAACATCCTCTACTGGCTCATGGGCGATCTGTCAGTGGCTCTGCCGCGGCAGATTTTCGTACTCGCCCTGCTTCTCTTGCCTTGCTTTGTGGTCATTTTCATGCTGGCCCGCCCCCTGAACCTCCTCTACCTGGGCGAGGAACAGGCCAGTTATCTGGGATTGCCGGTGGAAACGGTAACCTATATACTTTTGGGGGTGACCTCCCTGATGTTGAGCGCGGCCGTTTGTCAATCCGGGTTGGTGGGCTTTGTGGGTCTGGTGGTGCCTCACCTGCTGCGCCTGTGGTTGGGGCCGGAACACCGCGTGCTGGTTCCGGCTTGTATTCTTGGCGGGGGCACCTACCTGGTGTGGTGTGACCTGCTGGCCAGGGTGTTGCCTTCCCAGGGGGAGTTGCCGGTGGGGGTGATCACCGCCCTGATCGGGGCGCCGCTCTTTATCTTTCTGTTGCAGAGGTCCAGGACATGACTGCGGCGGTGCGGCTCGCCGGGGTCTGGGTTTCCTATGGCGAGTACCCGATTTTGCAGGATTTATCCCTGGAAGTAAGCGCAGGCTCCTTTTTCATCGTTATCGGTCCCAACAGCGCCGGTAAGACCACGCTGGCCAAAACCATGGTCGGTGTGGTGCCGCCCCAGCGGGGTTTGGTGGAGATCCTGGGCCGGCCCCTAAGCACTTACTCCCGCAAAGCCTTGGCCCGTCAGGTGGCGGTGGTTCCCCAATTTTCTCCCGTTGAGGTCCCCTTTACGGTCCGGGAGGTGGTTCTGATGGGCCGCTCCCCCCACCTGTCGTTGGCGGGGCTGGAGCGCCGGCGCGATCTGGAAATTGCCGCCGAGGCCATGGCAGTGACCCAAGTGGCCCACCTGGCAAACAGAAGGCTGGACCAACTGAGCGGGGGTGAGAGACAGCGGGTCATCATAGCCCGGGCCATCTGCCAGCAACCCCAGATTCTTATCCTGGATGAGCCTACGGCGTCGCTGGATCTGGCCCACCAGATTCATATCATGGATCTTTTGGAACGGCTGAAAGAGGAGCGTGGGTTCACCATCATTATGATATCCCATGATCTTAACCTGGCTGCCATTTACGGCGACCAATTGCTCCTGCTGCATCAAGGGCGGGTGGCCAGCCAAGGGACCCCGGCCGAAGTGCTCACCTACGAAATATTGGAGCGGGCCTATGGTTGCGTGCTTCTGGTGGGCCATAACCCCTTGCTGCAAAGACCCCAGGTGACCTTGGTGCCGGGGCGCTTCCTGGTGCATCTTCACAAGGAGGACAAGAAGGCGTGATAACAGACAGCATTTCTGAAAGAACAAAGAATGACAGGCTTTTTTAACCCGCAAACCTCCTTAAGCCCAAGCAAACCGGGGGGAGCACTGTTTTTGGCGAACTGCCACTGCGCCATATAGCATAACAGGCCATAAATAAATCGATCATTCTTGGGTCAAAGCTGTATGCAAGGCCCCGCTGATGTTTAAAGCTTCGTCCAGATACTTCTGCCTCTACAGAATATCAAGCAATTCATCCACAGTCAGACCGGCTTCCTGGAGAAGGGTTCGCAAGGTCCCTTTGGCGATTTCCTTATGGTCGGGGATGGACAGGCGGCGGTGGGGCGGCGAATCGTGAGGCAGAATGATGTGACTGCCTCGTTGATGGTCATAAAGGTAGCCAATCCTTGCCAGAGCCTTAATGAGCTCACGTCCTGACAGAACCGGCAACCTGGTCATATGGCCACTTCGATAATTTCTTCGGTAATGGCGGGCGGAATGGGCTCCCCATGTTTTCTCAGGCTTTCCACATAAGCTTCCATGGCTTCCTTAATATTAGCCTGAGCTTCAGCCCTGGTCTTTCCCTGGGACACACAACCTGGCAGGGAAGGGCAATGAGCGACAAATACGCCATCTTCATCCCTATCAATTATTACGCGGAATTTCACGGTCATCTCCAAGAGAATATTATCTCAGCCGGATAATAGTCAAAAGGTTTAGCAGGTTAGTAATTAAAAAATATAATTATTTGTTCAAGATGGCAACTGCAAAGGTTTTTAGGGGCACCGCCGGCTCTTTGCTGGGCCATTCCCTGGCAAATCCATTTCCCTGGGTCTTGTTGGCTGCGCTGGTGGGGGGGCCTTTTCTCTATGCCGGAGGCGCCCCCACGGCCCTTGTCTTCGTCCTCTGCGCCGCTTCGTGGCTCTTACAGGCGCAACACCCCGCTGACCCTCTCCGCCACCTCCTGGAGATCTGCTTCGTGCGGCCGGCCCTGGATATTGCCCAGGCGACCCAGAGAGGAAAAATCCTTAAACCGCCCTTCATCGGGATATGCTCCGATGAAATACCATTCGCCAACAATCTCGAAGCCCAGATGGTCAAACAATTGTCCCAAATATTTGACGGCGGGGACAGCTTCATTGACTCCCGTGTGGGCCCCTCCATAGGTGCAATAAACGACTACCTTTTTTGGGTGGCGCCGGGGAGCGGCCAACTTAATCTCCTGGATGGCGGCATAGTGGGTCAGCCGACCAGTGATGAATTCCTGCATGCCCTGGCCAGGCAGCCAGCGATAGACTCCGGAGCCGATAAAGACAAAGTCATAGCCGAGCAAATCGATCTCCCTGTCCCCGACAATCTTCACGGTGTCAATTTCGTGGCCCAATTTTTGGGCCGTCATGGTTATCCGGTTGGCAACTTTCTCCGTATTGCCGGTGGCAGAAAAATACAAATTGAGAATCTTCATGGGTTCCTCTTTTCCCATAGCCCTCCCCGCCCTAAAAGACAGGAGAAGAAGGGCAGAGTAGTCGCCCTCAGCCTGAGGCTCTCGTCGGGGGAGAGGGAAAAGGAGGTAGAATCGGCACCCTCGGCTGTCCGGGGGTGTTCCTCCGAGACTGATAAGTTTTTCAAGGTGCGCAACAAATTCATTCTTCCATTTTTGAGATGATTGGTCAT
>DYLF01000117.1 GCA_020722205.1 Desulfobacca acetoxidans | reverse complement strand
GGCCCAGGTAATTCACCAAGTCCTGTAGGGCACGATTATATTGATCCCCCTTGTTTCTTAGACAGTCCTCAATGTGATCCCGAAGCTGTCCTACTTCTAAAACATTGTCTTTCAAAAAGCGGCGGAACCTTTCCCGAGCGGCATCTTCGCCAGGGGAATCGTCTAATTTACCGACGAGAGCAAGAATTTGGCCCAAGGTTATGCTCATCCCTTCTCCCTTCTAAGCCCATTTAATTCCCTTGTGCCATAGCCAGGGGTATGCTTTCAAACATAATGTAAAGCGAGATTATGCGCCAAATTTAGGTGCGCCGGTCCCAAAATAGGCTTTAAAGCTCCGGAGGCCGATTAAAATCTCCCAAACGGTTATTTTCTCGAAGCCTATCCTTCTCGCCGCCACCAAAATAGCACAAGTAAAAGCGGAGAATCAATTTTTTCCCTGAACCCAATGTCGGGTGGGATGGTGGCTGCCTGAAGATCAATCATGATGGATCGGAAGACTTGAGGTCATCTGCGCATAAGAGACACTCAATGGTCCAGATGGTGTGTCAGAGGATTTAACAGATGGCCGTCGGCTATGAAGATGGCAATGACGCGGGCTGTCTGCGGCTAGAGTCCGTGTTGAGGCTGACGTTTGATAAGGGCCATAAAGCTGGAGCCAGTCAGTCCATGCCCTTACGTTTGGATAATGAGGTCCTGGGTAATGCCGTGGGGTTAGAAGCATTGGACGCTGCTCTGACCCGGCGCACAGATACCCTGTTAACCTGTTATTTTCAGCATCACTACCATGGGTATTCTGCAGGTAGAGGTCGGCTCAGGGTGAAGGTCGATACCCCTATCCCAAAGAGGGAGGGAAGTTAGAGGAAAATGGAAGGGGTAAAGCCCTCCCTCAGCATAGCTCTTTCCCAAGGGGGAGGGGGGATAAAAAGACAATTGCTCCCAGAGGGTAAGGTGAAATAAGGTAGAATAATCGTCCTCGTCTGTCAGAGGGTGCCTCCTCGAAACAGCGAAGAGCCAAAGAAAATAGGTATGAAGTGAAAAAGGTCTTTTCGGAGGAAGCTAAGTCGTACTGAGTTTAAAAAGGGAGAGCAGGTGGGGCTTTCCTTGGAGTTAGGTCATGTGTTTAAGGTGAGGCGTCATCGGCAGCCTCTGATCAGACTTTGGTGGGGAGGGGCTTTTCCTCTTCTGCGCTCCCTTGAATCTTCAAACGGCGGTAATAGTGGTAGGTGCTGATGCTCCCAGAGGCCACATAAAAGGCTGCCAGGAGAAACCCCATGATATAGGGTTCCATGGCGACTACTACAAAGATGAGCACCAGCCCAACCAGGGTCTGAAAGGGGTGGCGCCGGAACAGTTCCGGCTTTTTAAAGCTGAAGAATTTGAGGTTGCTTACCATCAGAAAAGACAAAATGTAGATCATCACCAGGATAAAAACATGGCGGGTGGGGGCCCAAGTGCCCAAGTGCTGGTAAAAAAGGATGCCGGTGGCCACAAAGGTGGCGGCCGCCGGAATGGGGAGGCCGTTAAAGTAACGGGGGTCTAGGGAGCCGGTTTGGACGTTGAAGCGGGCCAGCCGCAAGGCACCGCACACCACAAAGAGGAAGGCAGCCACCCAGCCGAAACGCCCGAAGGGCTTGAGAGCCCAGAGATATACCAACAGCGCCGGCGCCACCCCGAAGGCCACCAGGTCTGACAGGGAATCGTATTGCAGGCCGAACCCTGAGGTGGTTTGGGTCAGGCGCGCCAGCCGTCCGTCCAGGCCGTCCAGCACCAGGGAAATGAGGATGGCCAGGGCAGCGGATTCAAAGCGGCCGTTAACGGCGGCCACCATGGCATAGAAACCGGCAAACAGGCTGCCGGTGGTGATCAGATTGGGGATCAGATAGGTGCCCCGAAACCGGCGTCGGTCTTTTTTCTTACGTTTGCGCCGAAAGGTCTGGGTGGGTTCCATAGCTGGACTTTCCTATCTTTGGTTTTTGTTGATAACACCGGCAGTTGTGGTTGGCGGCGCTCATCACCACCAACCTACGGCTCACGGCTCAGTACCCGGCCATTTGGCCACGACACTGCTCCCGGCCTTCACCCGCTCCCCCTTCTGCACCAGGATTTGGCAATCCGAAGGCAGATACAGGTCCACCCGGGAGCCGAAGCAAATCATGCCGAAGCGCTCTCCCTTTTGTAACTTAGCGTCAGATTTGACGAAAGGGATAATCCGCCGGGCCAGCACACCGGCAATCTGCACCACTTTGAGGCGACGGCCGTTATCATCCTCCAAGATCGTCGTATGCTGCTCATTGAGGTGCTGGGCTTCAGGGCGGAAAGCCGCCAGAAACCGGCCGGGCTGATGGGTGGAGGAAACCACCCGACCGGGGGCCGGCGCCCGGTTGACGTGAACGTCGAACACGTTCATAAAGATGCCCAGGCGTTTGATGGGTCCGGGGAGAAAGTCGCTTTGCCCCGGCTCATCCACGACCATCACTCTGCCATCGGCCGGGGAAACGATACTGGCGGCCTCCTGGGGCACCGGTCGGTCCGGGTCCCGAAAAAAGTAGGCAAAAAACACCAAGGCAGCCACGCCCAATAGGATCAAGGACCGCCACCCCAACAGCCAGGCGGTAAAGATGAAGATGCCGCAAGCCAAAAGAAAGGGGTATCCGGGAACGGCAATAATTCCTGGCCTCATCATATAAGTGAGCCGGGTAATCGGAGGATTGGGCTCCTGACAAGACTGAGTTTTCACCGGCGTTGCAGCCAGCCCATCATGGCCCGCAGCTTTTTGCCCACTTCTTCGATGGGGTGCGCCAGCTCCTGGCGCCGCAGGGCATTAAACATGGGGCGGCCGGCTTTGTTCTCCAGGATCCATTCTTTGGCGAATTCGCCGGTCTGCACTTCCTTGAGGATCTGCTTCATTTCCCAGCGGGTATCCTCGTTGATGATGCGTTTGCCGCGGGTGTAATCGCCGTATTCGGCGGTGTCGGACACCGAATAGCGCATGTAGCTGATACCACCCTGGTAAAACAAATCAACAATCAGTTTCAGTTCATGTAGACACTCAAAATAGGCGATTTCTGGGGCATAGCCGGCCTCCACGAGGGTTTCATAGCCAGCTTTGACCAGCTCTGAGACGCCCCCGCAGAGGACACACTGCTCCCCAAAGAGGTCGGTTTCGGTTTCTTCTCGGAAGGTGGTTTCCAACACCCCCGCCCGGGTGGCGCCGATGCCTTTGGCATAGGCCAAGGCGGTGGCCAAGGCCTGACCAGAAGCGTCCTGGTGAATGGCCACCAGGGAAGGCACGCCGGCGCCTTTCTCATATTCGCTGCGTACCAGGTGCCCTGGTCCCTTAGGGGCCACCATGACTACATCCGTCTGGGGGTCGGGCACGATCTGGCCAAAGTGGATGTTAAAGCCGTGGGAGAAGAGCAAGGTCTTGCCCGCCCCCAAGTGAGGCTTTAAGTCCTGCTCATAAACCTGGGCCTGGATATGGTCCGGGGTGAGAACCTGAACCAGGTGGGCTTGGGCGGCGGCTTCCCTTGCCGACAATGGCTGAAAGCCATATTTTAGGGCAGCTTCGTAATTGGGGGTGCCCGGCACTTCGGCCACCACCACTTCCACGCCGCTGTCCCGCAGGTTCAGAGCCTGGGCGTGCCCTTGGGAGCCGAAGCCGATGATGGCCACCTTTTTATTGGCTAAGACTCTTAAATCCGCGTCGTCATCGTAAAAAATTTTCATGTTTCCTCCTCACCCGGTAATCTTGCGTGAATTCCGCGGTCAACCGTCGGATTGTTTGATCTGGGCCATTTTCCGCGAAGTTTTTTTGAGGGCCCATTCTTCGATGGCCGTGAGACGAACCCGCATCTCCCCAAAGGATTTTTCCATTTCCGCCAAGAGGCTGTCATGGTGGAGAATTTTCTCCACGACTTTTTGATCCCTAAGATATCGCAGGTCTTCCTCAGTTCGCTGAAACCAATTCAGAAGATCATCAAACCGTTTATTGATATTCTCCCGGAAGTCGTCCAGTCGTTTATGGAGAGCGGCGTGTCCTTCGGCAAAGCGGGCATTTATATCAGCCCGCAGGGTGTCATCCCGGGCCTTCATATCGGCTCGCAGTTCCTCGACCCGGGCCTTCATATCGGCTCGCAGTTCCTCGACCCTGGCGTTCAGATCGGCCCGCAGAGCCTCATCCCGGGCGTTCATATCGGTCCGCAGGTCCTCGACCCGGGCGTTCAGATCGGCTCGGAAAGCTTCATCCCGGGCCTGCATGTTGGCCTGCAGAGCCACATCTC
>DYLF01000116.1 GCA_020722205.1 Desulfobacca acetoxidans | reverse complement strand
CTCGGCGCGCCACCTCCGCCACCTTGGGAATGGGCACCGACAGCAGTACCACATCCGCCCGCGCCGCTACCTCCTCAGGGCTTTCCGGGGTCTTCAGATCGGCCACCAATACATGGTAGCCCTGCCCTGCAAGAAACCGCCTAAACCACTGCCCCATCTGCCCCTGACCGCCGATGATGGCGATGACGGGTTTGGGGTTTGGGCTTTGGGGATTTAAGTTTGTTGGGGTATTGGTCACAGATTCCATAAGAGTAATTATTTCTTTGGGTTTTATATTCTCGGGGGCTGGATTATTTTTTTTATGGCTCACAGCTAATGGCCCTGTGGCGCAGTAAAAAATCCGCCAACGTCAGGCGCACCATGGCCTGGATCACTGGGACAATGCGAGGGATGGCGCTGATATCATGTCGGCCCCTTATCCTGAGCACACGGGGTTGACCGTGAACATCGATGGTTAATTGTTCTTTGGCGATGGAAGGGATGGGTTTCACTGCGGCCTTCAGGACGATCTCATCTCCATTGGATATGCCTGCCAAAATCCCGCCGGCCCGGTTGCCAGCGAAGCCGCCGGGAATGAGGGGATCGTTGTGCTCGGAGCCCAGCATCCCGGCTGCTGCAAAGCCGGCCCCGATCTCCACTCCCTTGACCGCCCCCACAGACATGACCGCCTGGGCCAAGGCAGCGTCCAGTTTGTCAAAGACCGGCTCCCCCAAGCCTGCCGGACAGCCCTGCACCCGCACCTCCACGATCCCGCCCAGGGAATCACCCTGGGTCCGGACTTCCTGCACCCGTTCCTGCATGGCCGGCAGCACCCCGGCATCAGGGCAATAAAAATCATTGTCCCAGATTATGCTTTCATCCACCTGGGTGGCCCTTACCCCTCCCAATTCCAAGGTGAAGGCGATCACTTTAATGTTTTCCTGAGCCAGCACCTTCTGGGCCACCGCCCCTGCCGCCACCCGGGCCGCGGTCTCCCGGGCCGAAGCTCGTCCACCTCCCCGATGATCCCGGATGCCATATTTTCTCTGATAAGTGAAATCACCGTGTCCGGGACGAAAAACCTCTTGCAATTCATCATAGTCCTGGCTCCTGACATCCCGGTTGTAAATGATCAGGCTGATGGGTGTGCCGGTAGTGAGTCCCTCAAAGACGCCGGACAAAATCTCCACCTGGTCCATCTCCGCCCGGCGGGTGGCATGTGCCTGCCTCCCAGGCCGCCGCCGGGCCAGCTCCACCTGAATGTCGGCCGCGTTCAGTGGCAAGCGGGGCGGACAGCCGTCGATCACCGCCCCTAGGGCAGGCCCGTGCGACTCCCCCCAGGTGGTCACCCGAAACAGACGCCCGAAAGTGTTGCCAGACATGAGGTTACTCCCGATAAATTCATATGCCGTGAGCCGTAAGCGGTGACCGGTATAAAAAAATTGTAACCCCCCCCATGGCTGCCGTCGTCGTTGTGCACAACAGTTTAACATACGGATGCCAGGAAGAAGAAACAAAGATAATATGCAAAGCAGCCCCGCTTGCTCCTGCGGCCCACCCAAGGTCATGGAATGCCATCAATTATCGGTTCTGACTCAAGACTTAAAACTTGAAACTTTTCATTTCAGGCTAGCCAGCACTTCCGCCACCACCTCATCAAGGCTCAATGCCGTGGTATCAATGACCATCTGGGCCGCCTGGCGGTACAGCGGCTCCCGCTCTTTCAATACCGCGGTCACTTCGTCGGCGGCATCGGCGCCCGTCAGACTCGGGCGGTTGCTTGCCGTCGCCTGATCCCTCGCCAACCTGGCCCGGATCACCTCCGGTGTAGCCGACAGCCAGATTACTAGTCCATTCTCCTGCAGAACCTGGACATTGTCGGGATCCAGCACCGCCCCTCCGCCGGGCGCCAAAACCAGCCCCCGCTGTCGGGCATAGCGAGCCACCAGCTCTTTCTCCCGCCGTCGGAACTCCTCCCACCCTTCTTGAGAAACCAACTGCGCGATGGAGCACCCCGCCTCGGTCACCAGCACCTGATCCAAATCCACAAAAGGACGCTTCAGAACCCGTGCCAAGGCAGCACCCACCGAGCTCTTGCCGCAGGCCCGGTAGCCGATCAGAACAATATTGCCAGTCTCTGGGAAAGTCATGTGGCCGGCGCAGAAATGGTAAAAAATGGATTATTCATAAGGATATCAGCAACCATATCGATTTATTATCAAATCTCCCCCCCGGCAACCACAGACTTCCTGCCGATTAGCTAGTGGATACCACTAAAATATTACCAGTTCTACTCACTCACCGCATCTTGTAAACCAGTTCCAGAACGGGCCAATTCCTTCTCTCCCCACTTCTCCAGGCGGGCGATGAGGGGGGGCAGGGTTTGTGGATCCAGGGCGGAGATGGCCACCCCCTGATGTATGCGGCACTGCAGGGCGGCCAAATTGGGGCTCACCAGATCCATCTTGTTGAAGACCTTGAGCACCGGCTTGTCTTGCAGGCTGAGAGAGGAGAGGATGTCCTCCACCGCCGCCATCTGCTCCAGAAAGCGGGGATTGCTCAGATCAATGACATGGATGAGCAGGTCTGCGTCTGCCAGTTCTTCGAGGGTGGCCTTGAAGGCCTCCAGAAGGTTCTTGGGGAGGTCCTGGATGAATCCTACCGTGTCGGTGACGATCACCTCCCGATCCCGGGGAAAACGCAGACGTCGGGTGGTGGGGTCCAAGGTGGCGAAGAGCCGGTCTTCGGCCAGCACTTGGGCACGAGTGAGGGAGTTGAAGAGGGTGGATTTACCAGCATTGGTATAACCGATGAGGGAGAGGATCGGGAGACCGTAGCGTCGCCGCCCCTGACGGCGGATCTTGCGCTCCGCCCGCACTCGCTCCAGCTCCTGGCCCAGGCGATGGAGACGTTCTTGCAGGCGGCGGCGGTCGATCTCCAGTTTGGTTTCGCCGGGCCCCCGGCCGCCGATGCCGCCCGTCAGGCGGGACAGGGCGTCATCCCGGCCCCGCAGACGCGGCAAGAGATATTTCACCTGAGCCATTTCCACCTGGAGTTTGCCCTCCCGGCTGCGGGCTCGTTGGGCAAAAAGGTCGAGGATGAGTTGGGTGCGGTCAATGACCCTGAGTTCGGTAACATCGGTGATAGACCTTACCTGGGCCGGACTGAGCTCAGTATTGAACACCAAGAGATCGGTCCCCAAATGCAGGGTCTGAATCATGAGCTCAGAGAGTTTGCCCTTGCCCATCAGAAAACGGGAATCAAAACGCGGCCGGTGTTGCAGAATGGTGGCGGCGACCTCCAGACCGGCGGAGTTTGCCAGGTCAACAAGCTCTCGCATGGAGTCTTCGGCGGCCAGCCGGCTCCGGCTGGTAACCCCTATGAGGATGGCCCTTTCCCGGCCGGAGCGGCCCTGTTCATGATCTGCTTTGGCCAGCTCATCTTCCAGCGACGAAATCAGGGCGGCAAAGTCCAGGTGCAGGTGTGAGACGTGGTCAACCTTTAGGAAGGCGAAGTTTTGGCCCTCGGTTTCTTGAGGCAGGAGATGGGCCACCTGCAAGGAACCAGGAGTGCCCGTAGGCGTTACCGAGAGGGCCGCCACCGCGTCCAAGCGCAGCAAGGCCAAGTCCATGAGGTCGTCCTGGCTAAGGGGGCTGCCATCCAGGTGGGTGTGCACCAGACGCAACCCCTTGAGGCGACTGGGGGCGCCCCGTTCCCGGGAGAGGGGTGGAATCACCAGACCTCGGGCGTCCCCGACGATGACCAGGCGGAGCAAACCGCCACGGTCCAGCATCACCCCCACTTGGCGGTGCAGTTCGCCGGAGACTGCCGCCAACTGGCGGGCCAGTTCCACGGTGATCAGCTCAGCCGGCGGCAGCCGGCGCCGGTAGAGGCGCTCCAACCGCCGGTATTGCTGGGGCTTCAAGCCGATCAGGTTTCCAACTGGCTTATGGATGTCAGCCACCTCGGGGACAGGGAATGGCAGTCTTAATCTGCTCGCCAGGATTAAGCCTGATGGTTTCGTAAAAAGTCATAGATTCGTGGTCTTATTAACGCGGCACAATGGTGCTGTGATTACATCTCACTGAGAAAACCCATATAATCTACTCTCTCCCTGAGAGGGGATTATTGGGATGAGCTTACACCTGGTTTTCTTTCTGTTCTGCCTGTCTGCTTACCATATTATATCGCTTGTGAAAAATAATGATAACCTTGTTGGCCGGCGGGTTGTAGGACAGCAAGCAAAGCCAGATGAAATGCCGCCCCGGTCCGGAGCGACAACATAACCGCGTCCGGTGCCGCCGGGAAG
>DYLF01000115.1 GCA_020722205.1 Desulfobacca acetoxidans | reverse complement strand
TGCCCACGATGATGGTCAGCCAGTAGAGCACCCCGCCGCCCCGCAGCCGGCTTAAAGTCTCCGCCAAGGAAAACACCGCCAGGAACAGGCCGGCATGGGCCAGGGCACCTCCGAAGGCTCAGGATGCCGCCATTTGGCCACCACCAGCAGGACCACCAGGAGCAAGGTCACGCTTGCCACCATAACCGCCACCCACCAGTCCAATTGCCAGCTCCCGGTAAGGAGGTAGCGCACTCCCAGACCGGCGGCGATCCAATAACACAGCGCCGTCAGGACCCCAGCCACCGGCAGCCGACCCTCCGGACTCCTCAGGGCGTTGATGAAGCTGAGGATCAGTCCCAGGCTGATCAAGCCCACCCCGAAGACCAGGGCCACCTTCATGAAATAATAAATGTCCCGCATGGGGGCGAACCACAGTACGGGGAAAAGCCCTTCCACCCCGAACACCGTGCCGTACAACAAACCGAACAGCGCCGAGGAAACTCCGCATTCCATGAGGATGATACCATAGTCGGTATAGCGGAAAAAACGTCGGAAAATCAGGTATCCCAGGCCGAAAAGCACTGCTCCTTGACCCACGTCCCCAAACATCATGCCGAACATGAGTAAAAAGCTGAGGGCCAAAAAAACGGTGGGCTCCACCTCCTGGTAGCTCGGCACGCCGTAAGTGGTGGTCAGGCGTTCAAAGGGGCGCAGAAGAAAAGGATTATTAAAGAGAATGGGGATCTTGAGGATGCCTTGGCGCACTCCCGGCACCGCTTCCGGGCTCATGACTTCCAGGGCCGCCTCCCCGCCCAATTCCTCCTGAAGCGCGGTTTTGAGTTTTTCCAATGACGTCACCGGGATCCACCCGCTGATCAGGTAAGAAGTATTGACCTTGCCGAAAAGGGTGCGGGCCCGAAGCACGGTGCGATTGAGGTCCAGACGGTGGCGCAGCCGGGCCAGGCGGTCCCCCAGTGCCGTCCGCAGGCTCTGCCGACTATCCTGCAGACGCTGCTGCTCCCGGCGCAAGTCCTCCAGTTGTTTGGCGGTCTCGGCCAGCAAGTCGTCAATACTGCCGCCGGTTTCCGCCGGCAGAGCCAGGGGTTCAAAAAAGGCGCTGGCCAGGGCCCGCTGCACCACCTCCCGGTCACCGGCCAAAAAACACGCCAGAATGACGCTGTGGTCCTCCCGGCTGGACACCGGGATCAGCACATGATGCCGGGTTTCCAAAGAAGCCGTCAATTTTTCAAGATGAGCGGTGGGCAACTTCCCCGGCACCACCATGGCAAAGCGCAGGCTGGCCAGTTCCTCCAACCGTAAAGCCGAGGGTTGCAGCTCTTGTAAATTTTCATATTGGCGTTCCAGCTCCGCCAGGCGCTCCCGGTTGCGGTGCAGGTGTTCCTGCCAGCCCTTAACCTCTTTTCTGATCTGCTCCAGTTCCTCGGCCAAGCGGAAAATATCTTTTTCGGGATTCAGGTCGGCGGGAATTTCCAGCACCTGGGGCAGAATCTCCAGGTCCCCGCAGAGTTGAGCCGCCTCTTCGCTCAGACGTTGATAGCGCTCCATGAGGCCCTGATCCGGAAGCCCCAGATAGCCAAGCTTTCCCAGAGGCGTTTCCACCAGGTTTATGAGATGCATGAGGCGCAGCCTGGCAAGGATGGCAGTAGCCTGAGATACCTTGTCCTCCTTGACCTGGATGTTCACCAGGGCCACCGGCACCGGTTTAAACATAGGCGCCTCACGCCGTTAACAGGCGCAGACGGATAGAGAGCCGCTCCGGCGTCTCCTGGAGTTCCTTGCCGGTGAACAGGGCCAAGATATTCTGCACTTCCATTTCTTTGACCCAGAGATAGCTCATGGGCAAACCGATCTGAAAGGGCGGCTGACGCAGGACCCTGGCCAGGACACTCAACCACCATTGCCACAGCCGGCTCTCCAGGTGGGCGGGGCTGAGGTCCAGGAGCAGGGCGCCATAAGGCCGGCGGGGCAAGCGAGAGGCCAGTTCCTCAATATTCTTGGCAAAAGCCAGGGCCCGCCTGAAGTCCGGTTGTCGGCAAAGCCCTCCCTCCAGGAGGTAATGGTATATCTCCTCCCCCGGTAATTGAAAAATCTCCCGGAAGCGATAGGACCAGAGAATGTTCAGGACGTCAGCATACTGGTCCAGGAGCCGGGCTGCTACTTTACGGTCTCCCCGACCCAGCAGCCGCAGATTTCGGCGCCACCAGGCAAAGACCCAAAGGTCCAGAGACATCTCCAGGGGGAAGAGGCGATGTTCCTGTAAATATCGAGGCAGAGCGCGACTCAAAGGCTCCCCCCAGAGGCTGGGGGACAGATGGTGCACCAGGGTGGGAATATCGGGAAGCTCCAGGAGTTGGCGGAAGTCAAGGGCCGAAAGGCTCGACAAGGGAAAAAGCCAGGTCTGAGAGAACCCCGGCGGCCAGCCCTGATGGAGGGCCCGCAGGACCATTTTCAGGTTCTGGGCTTCCAGGCGGCGAGCCAAGAGGGTGATAAAGCCCCGCTCCCGCTTCAGCAAGCCCCGGTTAACTTTTTGGAAAGCGCCAACCAACTCTCCATACAGCTTTTGGGATAAAAGCACTTCCCGGTGAGGGCTCCCCCAATCCCAGCCGGTGAGGGCGGGGGCGTAAGCGGTGGTTTGCAGAGGGTGAGAAATTGCCGGGAATCAGAAGCAACCAGGAGAAAATGGTAATCCTCCGGCGTCAGCAATTGGCTTTTCAGGGCCATTACTTTGGCCCCGCCATATGCATAGCGCCACACCTGTCCCCAGATCATGTGAGCACTTCCCGGCACAGCCAGGCCAGGGCCTCTTCCCGGCGGGACGCAGCTTTTTCCTGCAAGCCCTCCAGATAGTGCTGAGTGTCGGCGAGAATCTCCTGGGCCTGGGCTTCGGCTTGGGCCACGATGGTGCCCCGCACTTTTTGTTCCTGGGCGGCCAACTCCAGGGCCGACTCAGTCTGGATGGCCCTGACCTGTTCGGCGGCCTGATCCGCCAAGATCCGGGCCTCCTCCTGGGCCTGCTGGACTGCTGCCCTCGCCTCCGCATCGGTCTGGATGATTTTTATCAACTCCGGCAACATGATGCACCTAAGAGGGCGGACCATCCAAACTCCCGTGGTCTTAGGTATCCCGAGGCCAAGGCTATATACAACAATTACAATAAATGTTTGGAAAAGAGAGGGCAGAAGGTGGCGACCCCGGCCTCCTCTTGCAAGATCAATATTCAGCCAAATTTCAATATATCATTTCGCCTGGAATCCTGATAGAGGAAGCCATAAGAGTTCTTATCATACCGGTCCGCCACACCTTTGATGATGGAGCCGATGATGATTCCGAGGATGCCGCTGTAGCCGGTGGACAAGGAGGTTTCGGTATCCACGTTCTTCATGCGCCGGTGCTGAATGGCTCCTGAAGCCGCAGCAAAGACGACTGCGGTGAGAGTAGTGCCCACTGCCAAGGCGGGGTCGGATTTGAAACCGAAGCGGATCACCGGCATCATCAGGGCGCAGCCACCGGTGCCCAGCAATCCGCCGATTACCCCGGCAACAATGCCGGTGACGAACTAGATGCCATAAATGCCTTATAGCATAATGCCTACCTGCCCTCCCGCGCATTCATAGATTTATAATTCAAACTATAATCACGATAATTTATTTTATCAACCGCATATCCGATTATTTAAGTGCATAATTTCTCAGGCGTTCCTATCAGAAGACCCCCAGCAGCCATGGCGCATCGCCGGTGGGCAGACTTCGGCCATCAGGCAGAGTGCGTGGCTACAGACAAGGTTATCCTGACGTGGGTTAGATACCATATGGACTTGGGGCTCCTGAACGTTTCAGGAGATCTTACCCCAAACTCTGGTTGGGCAATCGCTGAGCCAGCATGGATTGGCGAGATGTTATATCCCTTATAGCTGATACCCGCCCTTTATCCGCACTCTAGAAGACTCCTGAAGGGCTTTGATATCTTACTGATATGTCTTCTTTGCCGGGCAGTTCGCTTCCTATTCCTGAAAATTTACCCTGAAAACCTACCCTCAATCGTCATTGAAAATTAACCTTCTCAGAGATAAACCGAGGCCGGCGGACGGCGTCGGAGGTGAGGAGGGTGATTTCTAGGCCAGAGGCAGTATGACTGGAAAGAAGGGCAGGCGCCGGTGGGCGGGCGACGCCTAAAATCTTTTCTCACCAAGCTATCCTTTCCTATAGCTTTTAGAAATTGGTGACCATTATAAAGCCTCCGGTACCACGATGCAGCCGGCCACTGCGGAGGCGGCGGTGACTGCGGGGTTGGCCAGCTA
>DYLF01000114.1 GCA_020722205.1 Desulfobacca acetoxidans | reverse complement strand
CTTCCAGGGCATTGTCCCTAGCGATCGCTGGGGTTCCGCTAACATTGTGGCCCCTCTGCCGCGCCAGCTCTGTTGGGCGCACCTGAAACGGGATTGTCAAGCGCTCTCCGAGCGGCAGACTCGGGCCGGCCCCTTGGCAGAATGGGGACTTAGGGAGATCAAACGGCTCTTTGCCGCCTGGCGCCGCTATCAGGCCGGCTAGATCTCTCGGGCCGAGATGCAGTGGGAGCTGGTGCCGGTCCGCACCCGCCGGGGGAGACTCTGGCGCCTGGGAGCCTCCGGTGGCGACCCCAAGGCCGAAGCCCTGTGCCGTCATCTCTTGAAGCTGTGGCCAGCCTTGCTCACTTTCGCCATGCTCCGGGCGCAGAACCGACCAACCACCGGGCCGAAAGAGCTTTGCGGGGGGCAGTGCTGTGGCGGAAGGGATGCTTCGGCAACCATAGCGATAACGGCTCCCGCTTTCCGGAAAGAACCTGACCACGGTGGCTGCCTTGAGGCAGCAAAACCGATATATCGGAGAGTATGTGGTGGCGGCTATCCAAGCTCATAGGACCGGTGAACTTGCCCCGTCTCTCTTACCTGTACATCTGCCGATAGCAGAAGAAGCCTGAAAGATTACACCTCCGAAAGCCCAGTATGTCCCACCAGGATTAAATCGAACTTGCCTTCTTTGGCCACTTCTACGATGGTCTTGGCGTGATGGCTGATGCGGATATCGGTTTTTAATTCGATTCCTGCCTCTTTAGCCCGCAAGCGCGCTTCTCCCAGGATTTGCTCAAAGTACTGGCGGCCAAAAGCCTTTTCCTCCATGACCTCATCCATGGTCCCGGCGAAGCGGGCCAGTTTTTCCTGCATAGCCAGAGCCCAGAGTTCCGCCTGGTAAAGTTTTACCAGGCCAATCCCGGCCTCCAAGCCCTTCTTGGCCCCTTCCGAGCCGTCGAAGGCCAACAAGATTTTCTTGAAAATTTTGCACCTTCTATAAGTATTCTCGGCCCGGTATAGCCAAGATTCACTTTTATTTGTGGCGCGCAGAGAACGCCTCCCTGGAGGTCAAGAGAAAGCAGGGAATGGAGCAAAGCTGCACAATCACAGAGAAAATAATGAGACCGGCTATCGAGTATTCATAAAGAACCCCCAGGATGACACTTCCCAGGAGCCAGAAGAGACCAAAGACCGCTTGCGAGATACCGAACGCGGAAGCACGGCGGTTTTTGGGAATCATCTCTGCCAGGGCCGCCTTGATCACCGACTCCTGGGCCCCCATGCCGACCCCCCAGAGGATCATCCCCAGAAAGACCAAGGGCGCACCTCCGAGGAAAACCAGGGGGGCAAAAGCTGCGGATATCAAGGCCGCGGCAATGAGCACGGAGATGCCGAGGCGGTCGAAAAGGCGCCCCATGATCAGGGCGGCCGCGCCGTCCACCCCCATGGCCACGGCATAAGATATGGGAATCATGTCTTTGGAAAAGATAGTCACCTGGTGGAAATGATAGGCAATCAAGGGAAAATCGGCGAAGCCGGCGCCGATGCAGGCCATGGCTGCGGTATAAAGCCAGAAAGGCCGCCGGGGTAGGCCCTCGGTTTCCAGTCTAGGGACGCTCACCTCCAGTTCCTGGGGATGGGGGTAGATAATTGAGGCGGATACGAGGACCAGCACCGCCAGGATGGCCGACACTAGCAAGGCGGCAAAGCCGGTCCGGTAGTCTCCTTTAAAATAAAGCACCCCCGCCACCAGAAGCGGACCGATCATCGCCCCCGTCTGGTCCATGGCTTCATGAAAGCCAAAACCCCAACCATGCCCAGTTTGCGAAGTGGCATGGGACAGCATGGCGTCCCGGGCCGGGTTGCGGATTGCCCGGCCTACCCGTTCCAGCATAATTAAAAGCGCGGCTCCCTCCCAGCGTCCGGCCAGGGCCAGAGCCGGTACGGAAAACATTTGTATGACATAGCCGATGTAAGTAATCGGCCAGTATCGTTTGGTGCGGTCCGCCAAGTATCCCGAAATGAACCGCACCGCATAGCCCAGGAATTCTCCCAAACCCGCCACTGTGGACACCACCAGGGCGCCTGCTCCCAAGACGCCTAGAAAAGGCCCGGTGATGGTGCGCGCCCCTTCATGGGTCATGTCGCTGAATAGGCTGACGATCCCCACCAGGAGGATGAATTTCCAGGCGGTCCTGGTGGTCAGATTTCCGGCTTCCACTTTCATATGTAACTCCTTAGGGCGAGATTATGTGCCGATGCACCCATTATTCTTCCGGGTGATGCAACAAGTGTTCGGCACTGCCGTTATAAGCTGGCTCCGGCTCCATTCTCAGGTCAACTTCCCGGGGCTGAAAAAAGATTTGGCCGATGATGGTGGGAATGACTGCGGAGCCGATCACCGCTGCGACCAGGATGGAATACTGCGCCTGCGTGATATACCCATAATTCAAACCATAAAGGGCCGAGATGCTGCCGAAAGTGAGGCCGGTGGACATCATGCAGGTGGTATAGTTGGTAACCCGCGGGGGCATCTTGAAAAAAAGGCAGGTGGGCCAAACGGCGAAGACTTTGGTGATCATTTTCATCCCAAACTGCGCGACTAACGCTCCCACACCGACGATCAGAGCGGAGAACGACACCAGAGTGCCGGCCTTGATAAAAAAGAAAGGAGTCAATAGCGCGAAAACAGTAGACCGCATCCGAAACATGATAACTTTGTTCTGCGCGAAGAGATCTGCCACCACGATGCCAATCAAATAGGCCGGCAGCACCGCCTCGCTCTTGGCCGAGACGGCCAGGCCGCCCAGGGCCAGGAGGATTAGGAAGATGAACTTGATTTCCGGTTCGCTAACCCGGCCGCCCCATTGGGCGAACACCATGCGGCTGATATCCGGCAGCAATACCAAGGTAATGATGGTGATTGCGGCAAAGATCGCCAGCCAGATGTCGTAGTCGGCAAAGATCAGACCCAGGGCCAGCACCGTTCCCAGGTCATTGACGAAGCAGGCCGCCAGGATGAGCTTTCCTGTCTCGGTTTCGTTTAGGCCGGTTTCAACCATCACCGCGTAGACCACCGCCATGGAAGTGGTGGAGAGAGCGATGCCGGCAATCTGGGAAGCCTGGATGCTCCAGCCGCTGATGTAATGAGCGTAAGCCATGCACCCCAAGAACGGGCTCAAAAAGGCGACGGTGCCGATGGTGAGGCTGGGGACCAACTGCTTGCGGAAGGTTTCCGGCTCAATCTCGGCCCCCGCCAGAAAGGTCAAGATTATCGACCCGAAACCGGCCAGGAAGTTGATCCAAGAATTGGGCTGGAAGATGGCGGAGCCGAAGTAAGTGCCGAAGTTGCCGGCAACAGCCCCCAGGAGAATTTCTATTAAAGCAATGGAAATGCCTAGGCGGATGGAGATAAGGCTGGCGAGGAAGGCCACCCCCACCCACGCCGCCGCCGTATACCAAACTTGTTCCACAATAAGCCTCCGTTAATCTCTTTTTCAATTAATGGTTTTGGAAATGACCATATCGGAGCGGTTGGGATCTTCATCTTTATTTGAATCGGAAATGACTTCCCATTCTCCTTGCAAGAAATCACCCTCAGTGGCAATCACGCTGACGGTTTCTCCTGTTTCCCCATTTGGATATTCCGGCTCTTTCCGTAATACCATTTTTATCCCCGGCGATAATCCAGCTTTATCACTCGGTCCGTCGGCTTGGCCCGTAAGTTCTTGAGCGTCCTTGCTCGTTTTGGTCAGCTCACCAAGTTTATGGAAGAGGCAGTATGCCACCAGGCTTATAATGACGCTTATGGCCAGTTCCATCGCACCCGCCTTTGGAAGTTCATGAAAATCAAGACAATAAAAAAAACTCCTGCTCCCACCGGAAGGGGAGAACAGGAGTCATTAGCACATCCGCAGTTTTGGGGGCTACCCCGCCTGGGCGGACTCCATCACCAATTTATAGTTTAAATTTCAGTATTGCCGAATGCAAGGATTTTTTTCAACGATTGAGGGGCAACCAGGGGCTTGGGCAGTTAAATCCAAGTACTGAGCAGGGTGCTATTCGGGTTCCATAATCTGCCCTTCCCAAATGCTGTCTCAATGTTTTGTGCGGGAGTGGCACCTATCGGAATCATGGGGACTTTCGTCTGGTTCAGAATCAGGAAGAACTTCCCATTCTTCGTGAAAGGTATCTCTGTCAGTGACGTTTAAGGTGATGGATTCTTCCGATTCTTCGTTTGGATCATCCGGTGATTTCTTTAACACCAGACCAGTTCTGTCCGGTTAACGGATTAAAAAAAGTCCGAAATCTCCTGTGAAGCTGTTAAGATGGGTTAGTCGCAACTCACTAAACAGCA
>DYLF01000113.1 GCA_020722205.1 Desulfobacca acetoxidans | reverse complement strand
TCTGAGAGAGCTGGTATGGTCTCAGGGCGCGGCCGGCCATCCAGGGCAGGAGGGAATATCACAATATTCTGTGGAATTCCGCTATGTTTCTCTAGTGGCAGGGTATCTAGTGGCGGATGGATATCCAAAATATTTACGCTATACAGGTTATTCTTGGCGATGCACAAAGCATATTTCCTTGGAAACTCTGAAGAATATTGGTAGCGAGCAAAGCTGACTGGCAATTGAGAAGATAATCAAAGACCATAGGGAAAAATCATACAGGGTCCCCATTAGGGCACTACCGAGGAACCAGAAAAGGCCGAAGCCGGTGTTAAAAATACCGTAGCCGGTGGCCCGGCGGTCCCGGGGCACCATTTCCGCCAGGGCCGCCTTGATGATGGATTCCTGAGCCCCCATGCCGATCCCCCAGAAGACCATGCCCATAAGGACGAGATTAAAGCCTCCCAGAAAGACCAAGGGAGCAAAGAGGGCGGATAGAATTGAAACCGCCATGATAACCGGCATTCCCAGACGGTCGAATAAGCGGCCCAAGATCAGCGCCGCTACTGCATCAACTCCCATGGCCACGGCATAAAATATGGGAATCCAATTAGGCGGAGCAATGGCGGCCTTGCCGAAATGGTAGGCGATTAAAGGAAAATCAGCATAACCGGCGCCAATCAGCCCCACGGCCCCAACATAAAGCCAGTAAGGGTGCGTCAGCCCTTTGGTTTCCAGCTTGGGGACGGTTACTTCCAAATGCTGCGGATGAGGATAAAGACGCGCCGCAATAGTAATTACCAGGACCGCTAAGATGGCCGGAATCAATAAATAAGCAAAGCCAGCCCGATAGCCCCCCTTGACATAAAGAACTAAGGCGACGATCAGAGGCCCTAACATGGCGCCGATCTGATCCATGGCCTCATGAAAACCGAAACCCCAACCCCGGCCCACCTCGCTGGTGGCGTGGGAGAGCATGGCGTCCCGGGCCGGAGTGCGAATGGCCTTCCCCATCCGCTCCATTAAGATCAGTAGAGCTGCCAGTTGCCAATTCCCTGCCAAAGCGAGCACCGGCACGGCAAACAGGTTCAGGGCATAGCCCACGAAGGTAATGCCCCAATATTTGCCGAGGCGATCGGTAAGGTAACCCGAAACCAGCCTCAAGGCATAACCTATGAACTCTCCCAACCCGGCCACGATCCCGACTACCGTGGCGCTAGCATTGAGGATGCCGAGAAAGGGACCGGTGATGCTGCGGGCTCCTTCATAAGTCATATCGCTGAAAAGACTTACCACCCCTATCAGGATGATGAATTTCCAGGAAGTGGCTTTGCTAAGATAATTGGAATCGGTTTCTGCATTTTTGTTCATAAGGGTCTCGGAAAAGGATTCGGCCTAAAGAGCCGGTGTGGACAGCAATCTCTTGATGGGATGCAAATATCGGAGGATTTGATGGGCTTTGGGGTCCAGGTAATGAACCAATTCCGGCTGCGGCTCACCAAAGCCTCGCAGATACTTGCCGGTCATTTCCAGGACGTCCACCCAGAGAATGGAGCAGTGTCCGCGGATGGTTTTGGCTATGTCCTGAGCTCTTGCCTCCAGGTGCAGATCATCCCGTAATTCTGTGACGATGCGGCGAATGCAGCCAATATAAGTCAGCAATGCGGCGCGTGTTTCGTGATGGAGGGTATTTTCTTCGCGGTAAAGAATGGAACGCACTTCCCGTCCCTGGGCCCACTCCTCGCATTTAATCAGGGCTTCATTTAGAAGGGTGAGCGTTATCCTGATTCTGCTCCTGTGTGCCTCGCTCAGGTCTGGAATAAATCCTCCCCGCATGGTGAAGACTCCTAGTGCCTTTTATCATGGCCGGGGCGAGGCAATTACCGCACGATGAGCACACTACAGGGGGCGTGGCGGCTCACCTTTTCCGCGGTGGTGCCCAGGAACGCCGCCCATACCGCCGATAGCCCAGTGTGGCCTACCAGCAACAGGTCAAATTTGCCCTCTTTGGCCACCTGAACGATGGTCTTGGCGGGATGTCCGGCCCGCATGATGGTCTTAAGCTCTAACCCGGCCTCCTGTGCCTTGGCGCGGGCGGCGCCCAAGAGCTTCCCATGATGTTGATTAGCAAGCTCTTTCTCTTCCTTGACTTCATCAAGGGTACCGGCGAACCTGGGCAACTTCTCCTCTACCGAGAGGGCATACAGCTCCGCCTGGTGGATTTTGGCGAGATTAATTCCCGCCTCCAGGGCCTTATGGGCCCCATCCGAGCCGTCGTAGGCCACCAAGATTTTCTTATACATTTTACTCCTCCAGTGACGTTTTTTCCAGGCAGGGCCAAGCCGCCGTAAGAAGGCAAATTCCCCCAGGCCGCCACGATGCGGTATGGCACCGGCCCGGAGGGGCCCAAAAAAGGGAGCGCTGAGGCATCGCGCCCCTTTGTAGGCCAGGAGCTACCCAGGCGGATGACTGCCACCAGAATAGACTCCCAAACCGCAATTTTGCGAGATGTAAAATCCATGTCCTTAGATTTAGCTATCACTCTTCCGGCATATGCAAGAAGTGCTCAGTGGACTCCAAGTACCCCAGCGATTCTTGGTCCAGGGGGCCGACCTGAGTGGGGTAGAACCAGATTTGCCCGATCAGGGTAGGGATCACCGCGGAACCGATCACCGCGGCCACCAGTAGGGAGTACTGGGCCTGGGTGACGTAGCCATAGTTCAAGCCATATAGGGCGGAGATGCTGCCGAAGGTGAGGCCCGTGGACATCATGCAGGTGGTATAGTTGCTTTCCCGGCTCGGCATCCGTAACAGTCGGCAGGTGGGCCAGACCGCCGCCACCTTGGTGACCATTTTAGACCAAAACAGGGCAAGCAAAAGACCAAAACCCGCAATTAGAGCGGGCAAAGACACCAGAGTGCCCGCTTTGAGAAAAAAGAAGGGAGTCAGCAGGGCAAAGACGATGGAGCGCATCCGCAGCATAATTATCCTGTTGTGCATAAATAAGCCCGCCACCACAATGCCGAAAATATAAGCGGGCAGCACTGCTTCACTGCGAGCGGTGACCGACAGCGCACCCAAGCCGCACAGGACCAGAAAGATGAATTTAATTTCCGGTTCACTCACCCGGCCGCCCCACCAGGCGAAGACTCTTCGGCAGATAGCGGGCATGAAAACCAGGACCACTGCGGTCACCACCACAAAGATCACCAGCCAGTAGTCATAGTTGGCGAAGATCAGGCCCAGGGCAAGCACGGTGCCCAGGTCGTTGACAAAGCAAGCGGCCAATATGAGTTTACCCAACTCCGTCTCGTTCAGCCCTGTCTCTACCATGACCGCATACACCACCGCCATGGAGGTGGTGGACAGAGCGATGCCCGCAATCCAGGCGGCCTGAGGATTCCAGCCGGCAATGTAATAGGCATAGGCCGCGCATCCCAGGAAGGGACTGAAGAAGGCAACGGTGCCGATGGTGAGGCTGGGTATTAGCTGTTTACGGAAGGTTTCGGGTTCAATCTCGGCCCCGGCCAGGAAGGTTAATACCACCGAGCCGAATCCGGCCAGGAAGTTGATCCAGGCATTGGGCTGAAAAATGGCGGAACCGAGGTGGGTGGCCAGGTTGCCGGCGACAAACCCCAGGAAGATCTCCACCAGGGCCACGGAAATGCCGATGCGGATGGAGATGAGGCTGGCCAACAGTGCCAAGCCAATCCAGGCGGTCGCCGTATACCAAACTTGTTCCATGCTGTTCTCCGCTTGAGTGATTCTGGAGGCAAGAGCAAACACGTGTCAGCAAAAAAAGAGCCCCTGATCGCTTTGTCTTGACCAGGAGCCATCAGCGCGCACGCAATTCGGGGGTTTCCCCCGGCTGACTCCATCGCTGAAATTAACAATAAATCTCTTTACCTATGAATGCAAGGATTTTCTTCTCACCTTCTCTTGAGGCCAAGACCTTGTTCATTTGAGAAGAAGTTCACTAAATTTTGCTTGCCAGCCAATTCAAAAGGCCGCATTACAGAAATAACAATTTATATGGTAAAGGCGCTGCAGTCCGCCTCAAGCACTCCGCCCCTGGGGCGTGAGATTGATGACTTCTGCCCTCTGGGCAGAAGTCATTTTTTATGCTGGACTCACTTCCAGGGGTAGGAGCCGCCAGGAAAGAATATATTGACCCCTCTCAGAGATAAACCGAGGCCGGAGGGGAGGAGGGTGATTACTAGGGCAGAGGCAGTATGACTGGAAAGAATGGCAGGCGCCGGTGGGCGGGCGGCCCCTGAAAATCAACTTTCACCAAGCTATTCTTTCCTACAGCTTTGATAAATTGGTGACCTTGACAAAGCCTCCGGCCCCACGATGCTCCCGGCTACCGCCGAGGCGGC
>DYLF01000029.1:15732-26344 GCA_020722205.1 Desulfobacca acetoxidans | reverse complement strand
ACCTCCTCCCGCACCAACTTTTCCGCCGCCGTCTGCATGACGGCCTTGAGCCAGCCGGTCCGGGTGTCGGTCATTTCCCGCCAAGCCAGCCCTTCTTGACGGTTCAGCAATCGGGCCAACTCTTCCGGGCCAACCTCAGGCGAAGCCGCCATGATTCTTTGAATCCGAGCCGGTATCTCCTCCCGACGTATTCTCAAAGAAGGAGATATCCTCAGATTGGCCCGTTCCAGGTTGAGAAAGGCCTCCTGGGTTAACCGGTTGACTCTTGCTTCTCCCCAGGCCGGGGTCAAACCATGCCACCCAGCCGTCTTCTGCCAAGCCTTGATCACCAACCCACGCGCCACCAAGTCCAGATCTTTGACGGTGTGTATTTCCCTTTGGCTCAGCAACTCCTCCAGACGGCGCCGGCAATCCTCCAGGAGCCCTACCTGCTTTCTCACCAGGTTGTCCCAATAATCCTCTGCCAGAGATCTGGTCTCCCGGTTTGCCGTCAGATCCGCCGAAAGCTCCCGCCAGATTCTGGCCGGGGCTGGGGTATGCTCCTGATGCCAGTAGGACTTGGCGGAGAGGTGCGCAAAGTCCTCCCAGTCTTCGATCCGATATCCGGCTGGCCAATGCTGCGGCAAGGCCTGTTCCCATTCTTCCAGAAAATCCGGTAGATACTGGCGAAGTCGAAACTCTTTCACCCTCTCCTGGTCCACTGCGGACAAATCCCGTAAAAAAATGCAGCTTTCATAATACCGGCGGGCCTGAGTATCCGGATCCCCGGCGGCCAGGGCAAAAACCGATAACCCTGGTCTAATCTCCTGGGCGGTCCAGGAATAGGAATCGTCTAATTCTTTTTCTGCTTTCTCCAACCGGCGTTCACCATAAGCCGACAAGAAGTCCAGGTCAGCGGCGGTGAGGCGCTCCGCCCCTTCTTCCCCCAGATAATCCACCAGATATTGGTGGAAGGTGCTGGCGTCCGGACTTTTACCGATCTGCAATATCGACACCTCTCCCGGCGGCAAAGGCACCAGTGCCTGGCCGCGGGGTTCCCCCAGGGCTTGCCACAAAAAGGCCCGGCTGGCCTGATGATACGGGTCCAGGAGGCGGCTTAAAAGAGACTCCTCTTCTGCAGTGATGACATAAGGTTCCATGGGGAAGGCCACCACCGGTTGCCGAGCCAGCAGCCTCTCCAGGGCCTGTCGGTTCTGCGCCGTGGCCTGCAGGCAACTGCCCACCGGCACCCGGCCCTGCACCAGCAGACGGGCTAAGGCTAGACATCCCGGAGCCCCGCAGGAGCCGCAATCAGTGCGAGGCAGGTTAGACAGCACCGCCTCCACCAGTTGTCGTTCCGCCACATCAGCCTCCAGGCTGCGCGGTTGTAACAATTCCAACACCATTGTCCTAACCCCTCCCGTCGGTTTAACCTCGGGGGGCATCTGCACGCCGGCCAGACGCCGAGCCACGCTGTCCACCAGCCGGCTCACCTTGTGGTGGCGAGCATAGTCCGTCAGCCGCTGGCCTTTAAGTTCTTCCCTCAGAAAATATTTGGCCAGCGCCCTCAGCTCTTCCCGGCTCTCCACCCGCAGACCGTACTCGCCCATCACCATCTGCTGAGCGCGCGTCTTAATTCCTGCCAACAATTGCTGATTTACTTGCTCCCGGAGGGAAGACAGACGCGGGGTGAACCAGGCGGCCAACCAGGAAAGGAGGTTCTTATCCCCCGGGACAGGAGACAGACCGCGTTTCTGACGGGCCCGAGCTACCAACAGGCGGTAAAGCTGGCCGGCCATTTCTTGACCTATTGTTTCCAACGTCTCCTGCCATTCGGCCGACAAGGCCTTTTCGCCGGCCTCACTCAACCCCGGATGCCCGCTTGCGGCCAAGAGAGCAGGCCAGTCCAACTTCTCCTGCAGCCAGCTCCAGAACTCATGCCAGCGGGGAGAGGCGGCCGGCTCTATCTCCAGCTGAAGCCTCCCGGCCAGTTCGGCCACCGCCCTCTCCACCTCCGTCAATTCCACCGCCTCCACCTCAGAAGCATTCAGGGCTGCCAGGTCTATCTGCCGTGTCTTAAGAGCCCAAACAGCCGCCAGGTAGAACAGAAGGCCGTCATCCGATAGTTTGGTAAGGACTCCGCTTTTTGCCCAGCGCTGCAGGGCCTCCTGATAGCTCAAGACCTGTTTCTGCACCAGTTTGTTCAGCTCGCTTTTGTGCTTCAGCTCGTAGCCTTTGCGAGGTCTGATCAGTTTAAGGAGGGGAGCCGGGAGCAGCTCGACCGCCTGACGGATCACCTCCTCCGCTGTCGGCGTCTCCCCACGGCGGCACCTGTCCACCACCACCCAGGCCACTGCGAAGCTGACCGCCCCTTTGATAAGCCCGCTCTGGGGCAGCGGCTCCCGCCGGCTCTGACAAAACGCCAGCGCCTCTTCCCGAAAGCGCTGCCATTGCTGTCGCCTCCCCTCCTGCCTAATTGGTCTCAGGTCCAGATCCAGAGCCGGGTTGCCGCTCAACTCCCCCGGCTCTAAAGTCCAGCGCAACTCCACCTGGTCAGCCTCAGCCAAATGAGAGGGGGGTACCAACCAAGCCCCGTACTCCTCTCCCAACTCCTGGTGCCGGATGGGAAACCCTTGAGCCTGCAAATGATCCAGCACCTCCGAAGGGGTCAGGGTTAAGTCCTTCTCCCGAAGCACAGTCAGGAAAAGATACAGCAGATCCTTGAGGTCGATAAGCTCTTGTCGCTCCGCCAGCCACTGAAGACGTCGCTTTACCCTTGCCTCGGGCTCGGACTGACGCAGAAACTTCAACCCCGCTAGCATCAGATGAAGAATAGGCTCCAGGTCCTGGCCTGGGTAAAACACCTGGGGGTCCATAGGCGGCGGCCAGGACTCCGGAAAAGCTTCCCCCTTATCCTGGGCCGCCAGCCGTCCCTCCAGATAAATGATCACTTCCGGGATGGAGGCCAATTTTTGGCCCTCCTGCAACCTTGCCAACAACCCGGCCAAGGCTTGTTCCCGGCGCTCAACATCAGCCCGGCCCTCCAGATGCACCTTTGCCAGCGTGTGAAAAAACCGGGCCCAACTGCCGATCTCCATAAACTTGGCTGGGAAAAAGCCGATCTCCTGCAGCCACTCCTCAATCCGAAAGACCTCCGCCTCTGCAGCCTCTCCGCACCAGCGCTGCCGTAACCAATGGAGGACCTGGTTCCGTAAAGGGATATCTTGCCATCCTTTCTCAGGCTCTTTTCGCCCGGCGGCAAAAATCGCCTCCTCTACCCGCACCACCTCGGCCACCGCCTGCCTGAGCTCTTTCCCCCACACTTCCGGCGGCTCCTCCCAGGCAAACAACTCGCCAGCCCAACGACGACAGCGCTTCACGGCTCGTTGCCAACCCTGCTGAAGTCCCCTCTGCCTGGCTTCCCACAGCTCCTCCAAGTGCGACCCTTCCTTTAGCCCCTGTGCCCTGTTTTCCTCCAGCCACTTGGACAGCGCCGCTCTTTGCGCCTCCGGCTCCGGGGTCTCCATCACCACCGCTCGAATGGCTTTGTAAATCCTGGGCCGCCAAGCCTCCCAATCCGACCGCACCTGCACCCCGCTGTCTTGTGCCTCGCCCATCCCTGCACCACCAATCAACGTTTTCTGTTTCCTGTTTTCGTCCGGAAAATTATAAGATACAAATTGCCGCCTGCGGCCCACTATTACGGCTCAAGGCTCCCGACTTACCAACGCGCGCTTCACAAACTGGCGCAGCTCCGGCTCCACAAAGGCACGGTAAAAATCATGGTAAATCCCAAACGCCCGGGGGTAGCAGGGGTAAACCTCCTCTTTCAGATAGCGCTCTGCTTCCCGAATCGCCAGCTCAGTAGGATCTCCGGAATTTTTTATCTCGGCAGCGGCCTGGCCGGCCTGCCAGGCCAGCATGGTCTGCACCACCAGCTTCAACGCCGCCAGTCCTTCATCATTAAAAATTTCTTTGATCTCAGGAGCATAATGTTGGCTTAAGGTCTCCTCCCATATGGCCCGGTCAATAACTCCCGTATAAACCTCCCGGTAGGCTTGGCACCATTCCTCGTCTGAGCGCCTCCCCAAAAGTGAGTCGGGGTTTTCGGCCAGCTTTGCCAACACCTGCCTCTCCAGATCTTCCGGATTCCGCAAGGTCTCCCGCCAGGAGCTTTCTTGGATCAGCTCCCGGATGGTCCGCTTAAGCAAGTCTGCCTCTTTTTCGGTAAAAGGGATTTCCGGCTGGTGCCGGACCATAGCCGGCGGCGGCCCCACCTCAACAATCTCCGGCGTCTCTCCCGGACTTGGGGGAGCCGGACTCTTCGGCTCAGGCAATAACAGCCCCCATCCCTCGTACCTGGCCTGGTAGCTCTTAGCCAACCGATAGCATTGCCAAGCCTTTTGGGGGTCGGCCTCTTTGATAGCCTCAGACAGACAGGCCAGGGCCAACTTCAGATCGTGGCCTTCGCCGCCATACTCCAGCAGAGTGACAGCGCTCCGCCAGTCACCCCGGCCATCTTCCAGAAGCTGCCGGGCCAGCAGCAGTTCCAGGCGGATAATCACCTTTTTCCGCAGCAAACTCTCCTCCCAGACCTCTTTGGCCCCGACAAACTCCACCGCCCCATAATTCGCCAAAAACTTGACATAGTCCCCCTGCACCAGACTCTGCCGCCGCCTGGCCGCCTCCTCCTCCAAACAGGAGGTACCACCGGCCTCCGGCGGCACCCGGGTGTGGCGCTGAAAGTTCCGCTCTTCAAGGGCCTCAACTTCCTGCAAGAGGCCGAGGAGCAGCTCATCCTCGGTCACGATCCGGCGCCGCTCCTCTTCCAGTCCCGGCCGGGGGGTCAACAACAGGGCACTGAACTTCATGATCTCTTTGATCTGGGCCACCGTGATTTCCCGGCCCCCCAGCCCCCCCACCAGACAGCGGCACACCGGCAACGGTGTGGAGCGCTGCCGGCTCAGACTAGTAATGACCCGGCTAGCCAAGGGAGGGACGAAGCCAAAACTGTTGGACCGGTCCAAGACGGTGACCACGGCCGCTTCCCGCAGCACGTGGCCCAACTTTTCCGCCGGAAAGGGGTTGAAGAGCCGCACGGACACCGCCCCCAGACCACACCAGCCCTCTGCCAGCAATTCCTTGACAGCCGTCTCGGCATTGGGATAAAAAGACCCGGTCAGAACCAGCGCCTGCTCAAGGGCCGACGCTGGTGCCGCCGCCACCTCCAGCTCCTGAAACTCATACCCCGTCAGTTCCGCCACCGCCCGCCTCGCCAGGGGAAAAACCTGCAAGGCCAGGTGGTGCGCTTTCTCCACCTCAGACTGAGTTTCCTGATAGTATTCGCTGGTGGCGCTGGGTCCATGAACAATGACCTCCCCCTGTTGGTTCAGGAGCTTATCCTCCAGGAAATCGTGACGACCCAACCACCGCCTAAGCCACTCCTGTACCTGGCGGTCCGGCGGCACCTTCACCAGACCGATCTTGTGGGTATCGGTAATCCCCCCCAGGGAGGCCACCACCGGCAGGCGGGCCCAGTGAGTCAATAACCGGGCCAGGTATAGACAGGAGACAAACTCCTGCGTGTTCTTGGGAGAGAGCATGATGGCCCCGTCATCTCGGAAGGTCATGAAATCCGTGTGACTTTCCTCAATATTTAGGGCCGGCGCCGCCAGCGCCCGACGACAAAGGACAAAGATGCCCTCCAAACGCGACCCCACCATCTGCGGCATGATCTCAGAAAACAGCCGCCACCCCTGAGAGGCGGTGAAGGTGACCGGCAAGGCCCCCCCCACCCGGGCCACCCCCAAGAGCTTCTCCGCGGCCACCTTCTCAGAAGGATTGTTCTCATCCACCAGGATAAAGGGATGTCCGTTGGCATAGGCCTGGGCCAAGGCGTAAAAAGGGTTGCCCGCCGGCGTAATGGGAAAGCCGATATAAAACAGGGGATGCTCAGGCATGGCCAGCTGACTCATCACCATCCCGGCCAGCACGCCATGCATCTCAAAATAATAATCGCCGGGGTCCAACCCCGCCGGCTCCTTCTCCCGGCCCCTGATAACCTCAGGGACCAGCCCTGCCATCTCCGCAAACCCCCGGGATTCCTGGTAAGCCCGCCGCATGGCCTGTAAATACTGAGCCAGCAGTCTTTTCTTTTTCAGCACCGCCCCAGGAAAGCCGGCGGTTAAGACCTGCTCCTCTGCCTCAAAGGACACCGGCAAACCCAGACTTTCCAAAGCCCGCATCATGGGTGCGACGGCCACCAGGTTGGCCACCGCCTGGGTACCGCTGCTGACCTCAGCCATAATGCCATCCATATCAGTGGTGATTACTTTTGCCAGGCACAAGGCCACAACCTTCCCCACTTGGCGCTGCCGTTCGGCTCCCAGGGTATTGACCGGGGTCCTAAACAACCGCTGGCTCACCAACTCCGAGACCCGGCCTTGCACTTGCTCCGAACGGCCCTTGAGGTCCGCCTCCGCCTCCTTGACCGCCTCTTCCGCCGCTGCCACCGCCGCCCGGATGGTCTCATCATAGGCCGCCAACAATTCCGCTCTGACTTCTTCTGGAGTCCTTGGAGTATTGATGATCAGATAGCCCCGGGGGTGCAAGGTGTCATAAAAAATGTCGGGGTTCCTCTTGAGATCCTCATAATTGGTCACGGTCAGGACGTAACAGGGAAAGCACGCCAACGCATCCTGACGCGTCAAGGGCCGGGCCGAGACGTAGGTGCCGGAAAAGACCGGGGTGCCGCGTTTTGAGGAGCCGAATTGCCAAGCCATGCCAGCCCAGGCCCCTTTGGTGGTGAAATAATGTGAAAAAACACGATTGATGGCGATCCCTCGCTCCCCCGCCAGGGAAGCCACACCAATGGCAAAATCCCCCACCTCGGCCAACCTCCGGCGAAACTCCTGGCGGGCCTCCCGGCACTGCACCGACGGCAGGGCGGTGAATAGCCCACCTTGCTTCAAAAAGTCCCGGTTGAGCTCTTTTTTCAATCTATATTGGGAAATCTGAGATCCCTTGGCTATAGCCCGTTCATCCACCAACCGCCCCAAAACCCGGTAAAACTCAGCTCGCCGGACCTCCGCCGGGGATAATTCCACCTGAACCCCATTCTCCCCGAACCTACCCTGAGGGTAGGGGAGGGTGTCTGAGGAGGTGGGAAGCTGCCTCTGACCCTCAGCACTCTCCCTCAGGATTCCCGTGGCGACCGGTCTATCCTGCCCCAGGATGGCCTCTAGAAAGTCCCGCTGCAAGGCCGGGCCGAACTCCGGTTTTAGCTCCCCGGCGGCATTGAAGAGAAAATAATAGGGAAATTCTTCCGGGGTGTGCCGGCTTTTCTGCCATTCCTCCTTGAGGTGCTGAAAAAACTCCGCCGTCTGTTCCTCCGCCTCCCGCACCAGCCGGTTTTCCAAGTCAATCTGGCGGTTCAGGTCGTCCCGGTAGCGCTCCAGTTGAGCGATGATAAAGCGCACCGCCGGATTTATGGGCTCCCAGCCCCCACTCCCTGGGTCCTGGCGGAGAAGCGGCCGGTAGCGGGGGTCCTGACTGAGCCAGGTATAGATGGGTTGGGGTTCCGAGCGCCACTCCCGCCAGTTTTTCTGACGGTCGCCTGGATTGAGGGGAGCCACCCTTTTCCGCAGACGCCCCACAAAAACCACCTCCGGCAGGAAACCCGCCTGCGCCATAAGGCGGGCCAGATGGTCGGGATCCTCCCCGAAGAACTTGCCCGTCTCCGGACATGGGGTCACGTCCCAGCGGATGGCCGAGCGCCCCAACCGGTCCGCCTCCACCCAGAACTCCTGCATGGCCGTTTTATCGGCCGCATGCCCCTGGCCCACCAGCACCCCGGGAAATTCCGCCGCCAGATTGATGAGCTGCCACTGAATCCGCTGATTGCCCACCAGCCACCGCCCCAAAGGCGTGGTCAGGGTGCTCATGCCAATGAGACTGGAGGCGGAACTCTCCCCACCGGTGTTGGAATAAACTTGAGTGTCTGTAACATTGATAAAATGGAGTACCCGCGCTTCCCGCTCCTTGATGAGAAACGCTCGCTGTCTGAGAGCATTAAGCCAGGCCGGCAACCCGATAACCGCGCCGCCGTCGCCGCTCTGGCTCACCACGTATCGTCGCCCATGAGGCAAAAGGCCCCGGGACATGGCCCAGTCCTCAGACATGGCCGCAGCCTCGCCGAAAGCAAAACCTCCCCCGAAGACCGTCCGCCCACCTTTGACCTTCTGGGCCACCTCGTTCACCTTGTTCAGGGTCTCGCTCATGCAGCCGGTCTCGCAGGTGAAGGTGATCTCCGGAGCCTGGCCCCGAGCCAGCGACAGGAGAATGGCCATATACAGCGGCACCGCCAGGGTGGCGGCTTCGGCGCAGGTGGGACACGCGGTATGGCCCGAACCCAACCCCCAAGTGCGGTAGGAGGCATGAATTTCCCTGCTGTAGCGGGTAATATCGGTCAGATACCGCCGGGCCTGCTCCACCTCCGCGGCCATGAGCTCGGGATACCGAGGAAAAATCTCCAGACAGAGCTCCCGCAGTTCATTTAAGAGGGGGTCATGAGAAAAGGTGAAGGCCTGAAAAAGCTGCGGCGCTAAAACCTGCCCGACACTCCCGGTGCTCCTCAGAAAATAAGAGTGCACCGCCGCCGGCACGGCCCGCCGCGAGGGGCTCAGCACCACATCAAACTGCCCCCCAGCCGTCAGCTCGCTCAACGGCGCTTCTGGCGCCAGCCGCCCCCCACGGCTGAGAACCGGCGCCAACGGGTGGGCCCCGCCGCCACCCCAGACTTCCCGGTCCACTACCCCCTGGTACCACACCCCCAAGGACTCCAGCCCTCTGATCAGGTCGGCTTCAACGGCCCCCTGGGCCGTGGTCAAGAACACCGCCGCCCGCACCCACAGGCGCAAGACCACCACCGGCCACTCCCGGCCGCCGTCCGGTTCAAAGACGGTGATGAGCAGAGGCTTATAAGCCTTCTCAGAACCATTCTCCAGGGCATACTGGCATAACCGGCGCCCACCTGGCCGGCCCTCCTCCCCGAAAACCTCACCCTGAAAAACCCGATTGAGCTGCCAGGGCATGAGAGGACCACCGTTGGCCCACCGCTCAGCCAAAAAACTGCCCAGCTCCCGGGCCGCCGCCCCGGTCACCCACAGGGTCTCTCCGCCGGTGAAATGCCGGCTGGAGGCCGACAGCTCCTCCGCCGGCAACTCTTCTTTGCGTACCATGTGCAATTCCGGGCAGTGACTCAGACAAAGGCCACAGGCGGTGCAGTAGTCCTCCGCCGCACCCAGCACCTTCAGACCCTGGTTCGTAGCCACCACCCGCATCTCTCCGCAGGAGGTGGCACACTTCAGACAATGCGTGCATACCGCTGCCGGGAACACCACCCGGCGGGCCACATATTTCCGGCACATTTCAGTACTGTGCCGGTCCACTTGGGAGGCGGCCCCCAATCGCATGAAATCACCGGCGGCATCGAACCGATGCCGGTTGACAGGCCGGTTAGCCACCGCCAGGGCGTACAGTAGCAAACCAGAGAGCAGTTCTTCACGCCCGGCCATCTGGGGATTGAGGGCCACCACCGCCCCCTGGCCGCCGTCCGTCTTGGCCACGGTAAACAACGGCCCCGGCCGACCGGCTTCCTCCCCCAGCCCTTCCCGGGTAACGGCCACCATGCGGCATCTGACGGCTTTCTCCCTGAAAAACTTTGCCATCCGCACTGGCAGGCCTTCTTGCCACCGATCCTGTTCCAGACAGGCCCTCAGATAGCCGGCCCCCAGGAGCAGCTCCTGGAAGCCCAATCCCAGATGGTCTGTGCGGGCCACCGGGGTTATGATCTCCCCCAGCTTTATAGCCATGGTCTCCGGCGCCCCTCTCACCAAACGCCATAAAGACCCTTCGTCCCCAGAACTCTCCACCACTCGACCAGCTCCCGCCACCGTCCTCCCGGCGCCGCCGCCATCAAACATGTCCGCCTCCGACTAAAAACAGTTTTTGGTTTCTGACTATTTCTCCGCCCCCGTATCTGCTCCGACGCCCAATGCAGGGCACAGACACTGCCTTTCGGTTGTTCATCCCTATGACAAAATCCATTATCCTGAAAGCTAACGACCATCCCCTATCGCCGATAGCCTACAGCCTGATTAATGGGCCGACTAGGAAACGTTAGCTGGGGAATTATGGGAATTTCTGAGTAGCAACAACCGAAAGGAGACAACCGTTCCCCGACGCCAGCCCGATTCAGGCTTAGCGTACTTTCCTTACCTGTTTAAAGGCGCCGGTTAAAGTTGCCATATTGAGGATTTGCTGGTATCGGCGGGGCTCCCGCCGGTTTGTTTCCTTTTCTAAAACCTTTCTTGCTCCGAGGCTGGTAGGTGGTTATTTAACATATCCCCTATAAGAACACAAGCTTTTTTCTCACTATCCTTGTCTTTTTTTTCTGAACATTCTTTACCTCTGTTCATATTTTTGAACATCTATATTATCAGTAGATTCCAGTGGATAGATTGATAACTGTAGTTTTTGGTGGATTTTTATTCAAGTATTGAAACATTTTCAGTTATGGATACTCCAATTTGCCAGGGATTGGAACCAACATAATAATATCATTAGCTTTTTC
>DYLF01000029.1:0-15632 GCA_020722205.1 Desulfobacca acetoxidans | reverse complement strand
GTGGAACACCTTCCTGAACCACTTCGGCCTGGAATATGATTCATGGTACAACGGCGTCAACGGCAACATCGCCATCAGCTCCACTCATCCCATTTTTGTAAGCGTGGACTCTCTTTACCAGGCCAACGGCCAGGACATTTCTGACCTTTTCCCCTCCGACCCGCGGCAACAGATCCTGGTGAGTTCCGGCAGCGACGGCCTCTATGCCGTCTATGACAGCGCCGTCCCCGTGCCGGCCTCCCTGTGGCTTTTAGGTTCCGGTCTGGTGGGACTTTGGGGCTGGCGTCGGACCAGCCAAGGCTGAACTTAACCCGCACCCCACAATTCTTCGGCAGGGCCACGGCCCTGCCTTTTTAATGGCCCCCACCCGGCGCTTGCACCTCAGGCTCTGGGGCAAATGAAGTGGTTCAGCAATAACTGCTCATGGCAGACCAACCATACCTCTCTTTTGGGCGGCGAGCTCCTGGACAAACGCCTCTGACTGACCAGAGTTAAACTTTCTGGCCATCTGAGCCGAAAAGATAATAGTAGAATCAAGGAGGCCCTGCCCGTGATAAAAAGAAAAAGGCGTATGCGCACCGCAACCGTTGGCATGGCCGACCTCATCGACATGACCGACCCTGAGAAGGTACGGGCCGAAGTCCATTACCTCTTGACTCTCATGTTCCCCCACTTCGATTTTCCAGCCCTGCACCAGGTGTTCGATGACGTCCTCCTGCTTTTTCAGGGCCGCTACCCCGGCTATCGCGCCTGCAACACCCGGTATCATGATCTGAAGCACACCACTGACTGTTTCCTGGCCCTGGCCCGCCTCATTCACGGCGCCTACGTTGTCGGTCTTAAGCTGGGAACGCACCCGGTCCTCCTCGGATTGATCTCGGCCCTGCTGCACGATACCGGCTACATCCAGACGACCGACGATAAATGCGGCACCGGCGGCAAATACACGCTGAACCATGTGGAGCGCAGCATCGTCTTTATGGAGCAATACTTCCAACCACGCAACTATTCCGCCACTGATTGCGAGTTCTGCCGCAACTGCTTGAAATGCACCGGGCTTAACGTCAATCTGGCCACTGAGGTGCACTTTCTCAGCCGAGACAATGAAATCATCGGCAAGATGCTGGGCACCGCCGACCTTCTGGGCCAGATGGCCGACCGCACTTATCTGCAAAAGCTCCCCTACCTGTACCGGGAGTTTGCCGAAGCCGGTGTACCCGGCTTCTTGAGCGAGCAGGATTTAATTGAGAAGACCCCCGCTTTCTGGGAGTTCACCCAACAACGTTTCGCCACCGAACTGGGAAATATGGACCGCTATATGCAGCTCCACTTCCGGGCGCGCTGGGGCATTGACCGGGATCTGAACCGGGAGACGGTGGAGGCCAACATCACCTACCTTAAGGAGGTGCTGACGTCCTACAGCCCGGACTATCAACGATGGCTTCGTCGTCGGCAGCTCGGCAAGATTTTCCGCAGGCTCCACCCGGTCCGCCAAGGCATCTCTTAAACAGGCCATTGACCATCTGCGCCATCGGTGGCTGCTTATCATCGGGGCGCCCTCGTCTTACCGAGCAACTCCTCCACCCGCCGGGCTTCTTTCTCCTGCCCCCGCACCTTATACAACTCAATCAGTCTCTCGCCGTAGCTTCGCGCCGCACCCCGGTCGCCCTGGGCCAGGGCGGTCAGTAGCAGGCCATCCAAAGCGTCCACAATCGTCTGGGTATTCTCCCGCCGACGGGCCTCGGCCAAGGCCTGGAGAAAAAGGCGGTTGGCTTGGTTGTAGTTTCCCACAGCAAGTGAGGTGCGCCCCAGGCGCTCCCAGCGCACCGCCCGCCCCCGCCCATCCTGGATGTCCTCATCGATGGCCAGGGCTTCCTGGTAAAAGCTGAGAGCTTTTGGGTAATCCCGGTCATGCCGGGCCACGTCCCCTAACCGGGTCAGGGTCAGGCTTAAGAGAGCCCCCGGTGGCAACATCCTGGCATAATGCCGGGCCTCCTGGTAAAATTCCCTGGCCTCCCCCCACCTCCCTTGGGCCTGATACACCGCCCCCAGATTGTTCAAGGCCTCACAAATACCCGCCTCATCTGCCAGTTGCCGTTGCAGTCCCAATGCCTCCTGAAAATAAGCCTGGGCCTTTTGATAATCGCCCCGTTCCTGAGCCAAAACCCCCAGGTTGTTGAGATTGGCGGCTATCCCGCCCCGGTGATCAATGAGACGGTTGAGCTTCAAGGCCTGCCTGAACTTCTCCTGGGCCAGCTGCCACCTGTCCTGGCGGTAATACCGATAGCCCGCCTCATTCAAGGCTATCGCCTCCCGGCGCAGCTCCAGCTCACTGCTTAGGGGCGCCCCGGCGCAACCCGCCAAGAGTGAGGCGCAAACCATGAGCACAGACCCCAACGCCATAAGCCGCAGGAAAAAGGTCAAAAGTCCATCTCCCTTAGGCTGTCGCTCCTTATCCGCCGTCCCCCTAATCAGTGGCCTATCTGTTTTTTCTTTCATTCGCACCTGGCAGCCCTGCTTCTGATCTCAACTTTTGTTCATATCCGCAGGTGACTTTGACCCTTGAACCTTGAACTATAAGCTTGGCACTGCTCACTGGTCGCTATTTAATCTCATTATCCAAGCGGATGGTGCGCTCCTGGGCGGGTGAAAGGTGCCGGCGCAGGAGCCAGGTCTTCTGAGCGGCCTGGGCCACCTTGTCGGCGTCGCTCACCAGCCCCTGACCCTCCACCACCAGTTCCGGTAAAGCCTGGCTGGCTCGCTCCAGGTTATCCAGAAAGGCCTCTGCTTTTTTGACCAGGGTCGGCAGTTTCTTCAGACTCTCTTCCAGGGGTCGGCTGCCCCGCTCCAGTTGGCCCAGCGCCGCCGCCAGCTCCTTCAGGGTCTTTTGGGCCTCGGCCTTGAAGGCGCGGTCATTGAGCAGCGTCCCCAGCAACCCCCGGCTGGCGGCCACCTCGGTCATGATCTTGCCCGCCGCGGCAGCGGCCTTGGCGCTCTCCCGATACAGGGTCGGGTCATTGACCAGCAATCCCAGGGTGCCCTGCCCCTGGTTGAGTTTCTGCGCGGTGCGGCGCAACTCTTTGAACAATTGTTTCAGTTCGCCTTTGAGACCGACAAAATCCTCGGTAATAACCACCAGGTTGTCCAGGAGTTTTTGGAAACGCTCCACATAGGGAGTGGCCCGGGCCAGCATCTCCGTGAGATCCAGGGGCTCCACCGCCGCTATCAAGCCGCCGGGGGCAACAGCCGCCAAATTCGGAGAACCGGCGCTAAGATCCAGACTGCGGTCGCCCAGGAGGCCTATGAAGCCAATGGAGGCCCGGGTATCCTGGCGAATCTGTGCCTGATACCTGCGCACCACCTCAAAGGTAACCAAGATGTCGCCCTTGGCGCCGATACTGATATCGGTGACGCTTCCCACCGTCACCCCGGACAAGCGCACCTCGGAGCCCTTCTTCAAACCGCTGATGTTTTTAAAGATGGTGCGGTAAGCCACCCTATCCTGCCACAACCCTTCCTGCTGGGCAATGACCAAGACCATGAGAAAAAGGGCGGCCAGCAAACCCACCACAAAGAGACCGACGATGGTTTCATATCTCCGGGAAATCATTCAGGTTCGTGCCTCCCCTGCCTCACGCCGCAAAAAACGCCAGGCCTCCGGATGCTCAGCATGCAAAAAACCCTCATAGGTGCCCACATAGGCCAGTCGGCCCTCATACAACAGCGCCACCCGATCCGCCACCTGCTGAGTGAGTCTAAGGTCGTGGGTGACCACAACGGAGGTGACCGAGAGCTGCTCCTGCAGGCGGCGGATGAGCCGGCCGATGCCGTCGCCGGTGATGGGGTCCAAACCGGCTGTAGGTTCATCATAAATAATCAGTTCCGGATCCAGGGCCAGGCTCCGGGCCAGGGCGGCCCGCCGCTGCATGCCACCGGAGAGCTCGGCCGGTTCCAGATGCTCCACCTTCTCCAAACCTACCTGGGCCAACTTCTCCCGCACCCGCCGGCGAATCTCCTCCCCACTCAGATGGCTGTGCTGCACCAGAGGAAAGGCCACGTTTTCTCCCACCGTCATGGAGTCGTAGAGGGCCGAGCTCTGAAACAGATAGCCGGTGCGCAGCCTGAGCTCCCGCCAGTCCTCATCCCCGGCCAGGCTGGTGAGCTCCAAATCCCCTACCCGCAGAGAACCCGCATCAGGGATGGTCAAACCCACCAGCATGCTGGTCAGCACCGTCTTGCCCGAACCACTCCGCCCCAGAATCACCAACGTCTCTCCCGCATAAATATCCAGGTCTATCCCGGCCAGCACCACCTGCTGGTTGAAAGATTTACAAATACCTCGGTAAACGATCAAGGGTCGCCCCGGCTGCTGCCAGCTCCCGAGTCCCGCGTTCCGAGCTTGTTGAGAAAGTAAGCTTTCCATGATTTCCAGCGCCTGCCGGCCCCTTTACCCTTGCTTACTGCCCACTCCCCACCGCCCCCGCCTAATCGCCTCCCGGCTTACGGCCAAATCAATAAAGTAAGTTTGGTGAGAAAGACATCCGCCACCAGAATCAGCAGTATGGCCGTCACTACGGCCGTCTTGGTAGCCTGTCCCACCCCAAAGGTGCCATGCTTGGTGTGAAAACCATGATAACAGGACACGTTGCCCACAATAGCCCCGAAGATCACGGTCTTGCCGATGTTGGGCAAGACATCCCGCACCTGCATATACTTGAGCGTCAGATAATAATACGTATTGGCGCTCATGCCCAACTGGGTCACCCCAATGACCATGCCCCCTAAGATGCCGATGATATCAGCCGCGGTGGCCAGCAGCGGGGCCACCAGCATGCAGGCTGCAATCCGCGTGACTACCAAGTATTTAATGGGGTTGACCGCCGACACCGTCAAGGCGTCAATCTGGCTGGTGACCCGCATGGAACCCAACTCCGCCCCCATGCCGGCCCCGCCGCGCGCCGCCAACATCACCGCCGACATCACCGGCCCCAACTCTTTGACCATGGCAAAGGCCACGCTGGTGGCCACATAATTGGCCGCCCCAAACCAGGAAAGCACCTTGATCCCCTGCATGGCCAGCACCAAACCCACCGAAAAAGACGCCAGCGCCACCAACCAGAAGGTCTTCACCCCCAAGTGGAACATCTGGATAATAATCTCCCGGCAAAACCATGGGGGATGCCTCAGCGTCTGACAGGCCGCCACGAAAAAAAGAGTCATCCCCCCCAGGTAATCCAGAAAGACTACCGCCCGGCGCCCAGCCCGCTGAAAAAAAGTCTGCCAGCTCTGATTAGAGATCATAACGGGTCTTGGTCTAAGCCCCCGATCTTCCTTAAATTCCCTCTCTCTTGAGGGAGAGCCCCCCTTCTTCCCCTCTCCCCCTGGGAGAGGGTGAGGGTGAGGGTCAAAAATTAATCTAATTCACGCCCCAATTACTAACTATCCAAATTACCGAAAAATTACAGTCTGTCAACCATATTGCCCCACCTCCCGCCCTGACTCCCTACCCAGCCCACCACTTTTTTGACATTTTTGCCAATTTTTTTCTCGCTTAATTAACGAAAATGCAATATAATTATAATTTATAAAAGAACTCAGATATGTCCCCCATCGACGAACTGAGTCTGCTGTTTGAGATCACCCAAAGCCTGGCCGCGCCCGGCCCTCTGGCTCACAATCTCCAACAGATTTTGACCATCCTGGCTCAAAACCTGGGTATGGAGCGGGGCACCATCACCATCCTCAATCCCGACACCCAGGAAATCCAAATCGAGGTTGCCCACGGCCTGACGGCTGAAGCCCGCCGCCGGGGTCGTTACAAGTTGGGTGAAGGCATCACCGGCCGGGTGGTGGAAACCGGTGAACCCATGGTGGTGCCCCGGGTCAGCCAGGAGCCGCTGTTTCTTAACCGCACCCGCTCCCGGGGCAGCCAGGACAAAGATGAGCTCTCCTTTATCTGCGTCCCCATCAAAATCAACTATCAGACCATCGGCGCCCTCTCCGTGGACCGTCGGTACCAACAGCTCAATCTGGACCGGGACGTCAGACTCCTTACCATCATTGCCTCCATCATCGCCCAGGCCGGCAACAACCTCCTCCTCATCGACCGGGAAAAGGAAATTCTGCGCAACGAGAATCTGACTCTTAAAGGCGCCTTGCGGGAACGCTACCAGATGGGCAATATTATCGGCACCTCCAGCCGCATGCGCCAAGTCTTTGAGATGATTCAGCGGGTGGCCAAAAGCAACGCCACCATCCTGATCCGGGGCGAGTCCGGCACCGGCAAGGAGCTGGTGGCCAATGCTATCCACTACAACAGCAACCGCGCCGCCAAGCCCTTTGTCAAAGTAAACATCGCCGCCCTCCCCGAAACCTTGGTGGAGGCCGAACTCTTCGGCCATGAACGCGGCGCCTTCACCGGGGCCCTGAGCCGTAAGCAGGGACGCTTTGAGTTGGCCCAGGGAGGCACCATCTTTTTGGACGAAATCGGCGACCTTTCCCCCACCATACAACTCAAACTGCTGCGCATTCTCCAGGAACGGGAGTTCACCCGCTTGGGCGGCACCACCACCCTCAAAGCCAACCTGCGCCTGCTGGCCGCCACCCACCGAGACCTGGAAAAGGCCGTCTCCGATGGTCTGTTCCGGGAAGACCTCTATTACCGCCTCAACGTTTTTCCCATCTATCTCCCCCCCTTGCGGGAACGGCGCTCCGACATCCCTTTGCTGGCCGAACATTTCCTCGCCAAATTCGCCGCCGAACACCAACGCCCAGCCCAACGCCTCTCCCACCCGGCCCTCGACCTCCTCATGGCCTACCACTGGCCCGGCAATGTCCGGGAACTGGAAAACGTCATCGAGCGAGCGGTGCTGGTGTGCGATGAGGACACCATCAGCAGCGTCCACCTCCCGCCCTCCCTTCATCCCCGTTGGCTCACTTCCAACTCCCCACCCCCCGGCCATGAAAGGGCAAACCAGGAAAACCGCCTCAGCTTGGCCTACCAGGTGGAAAGCCTGGAGCGGGAACTGATTATTGAGGCCCTCCAGCACTGCCGCGGCAACCAGACCCAGGCCGCCCATCAACTGGACACCAGCCTACGCATCCTGGGCTACAAAATCAAACGCTACGGGATCGACCCCTGGCAATACCGACAAAACCCCAAAGATTGACTATCCCCTTTTCCTCTGCCCCCCTGTCTTTCCCAGCCAAACCACCAAAATATACATATTTGTAATATTAATTCGTCTATTCTTACAAATATGAACGGAACTCAAGCAATGACAAACAACTTCGAATTTCCTAACTAATTAAAACCTAATATAATATACCATATCCATGGCAATATTTTAAAAATGGCATAATTATTGCTGTTTTATAGTTAGTTTTATTAAAAGTTTTTCATTCCCTGGCAGCACATCTCATCACCAAAGGAGTGTCATCTATGTCTTTCAGCAAACCCAACCGCAGCGCCGCCACCATCACCAGCACGCGGGTAGACCCGGCCCCCATCTCCGGGCTCTGCGTCACCTGTCTGGATGGCTGTGAAGGACCATGTGAAATCGGACGTTCGGCCCTGAAAGGTCGCGAGGTCATCTATCCCCAGCCTTTCGGGAAAATCACCGCCGGGGCTGAAAAGGATTACCCCGCCGACTTCTCTCATTTCAACATCCAGGGCACGTGTGTGGGGGCCGTGGGCATGGCGGCGGACTCTGACCAGGCCATCTTCCCCGCCGTGGATTGCACCACCTATCTCGGGGCGGACGGCTCTCTCAAGCTTGATTTCCCGGTGTTTACCGGCGCCGTGGGCTCCACCGACATCGCCCGCCTCAATTGGGAAGGAATTGCGGTGGGCGCCGCCATCTCCGGCATCATCGTTATCATCGGTGAGAATGTCTGCGGCATGGACCCCCAGGCTGAACTGAAAAACGGCCGGGTGGTCAAATCCCCGGAAATAGACCGCCGCATCAACATCTTTAAACAATGGTATAAAGGCTCCGGCGGTCTCATTGTCCAAGCCAACGTCGAAGATACCCGTCTGGGGGTCATGGAATACGTGGTGGACAAGCATGGCGTGCAGATCCTGGAACTCAAGTGGGGCCAAGGTGCCAAGGACATCGGCGGCGAAGTCAAGCTCAAGACCCTGGAGCGGGCTATGCAGCTTAAGGACCGCAACTATATAGTGCTTCCTGACCCCAGAGAACCCACCTCCCAAGAGGCCTTCAAACTAGGGGGCATCAGCGAGTTCGAGCGCCACTCCCGCATGGGCATGGTCACCGAAGAGGGCTTTTATAAAGAAGTGGAGCGCCTCCGGAAGTTGGGCGCCAAATACGTCACCCTCAAAACCGGCGCCTACCGCCCGGCCGACCTGGCGCGGGCCATTAAATTCTCTTCCGAAGCCAGAATCGACCTGCTCACCATCGACGGCGCCGGCGGCGGCACCGGCATGAGCCCCTGGCGCATGATGAACGAATGGGGCATTCCCACTGTGCACCTGGAATGCCTCGCTTACCAGATGTGCGAACGCCTCAAGGCCAAAGGCAAATATATCCCGCCCCTCGCCATAGCCGGCGGCCTCTCTCTGGAAGACCACATCTTCAAAGCCCTCGCCCTGGCCGCCCCTTATGTCAAGGCCGTCTGTCTGGGCCGAGCCATTATGACCGCCGCCATGGTGGGCAAAACCCACGGCAACCTCATGGCCAAGAAAATGGAACTGGAAGGCGGCGATCTCGCCGAAGGCTATGAGCGTCTCTTCGCCGTCGGCGCCCAACTCAGAGAGCGCTTCGGTTCCGACTTTGCAAAGTTGCCGGCCGGCGCCATCGGGATGTACTCCTACATCGACCGGCTGCGCCAGGGTCTGCAACAACTCATGGCCGGCGCCCGCAAGTTCGCCCTGCCTTACCTCTCCCGGGGCGACTTGGTGGCCCTGACCCGGGAAGCCGCCGACATCTCCGGCATTCCCTATGTCATGGACTCCGACCGGGAAGAAATCGACCGCATCCTCGGGTAAAGACCCTGAGCCGTGGGTTGTCAGCCGTCAGGCGAAGTGGTATTATTCAGTCAGGCCTAAATTTTTCTCTGACCATAAGAGTGGCTACCAGGCTCAACCTGATTTTGAAAGGCGTAACCAAGCACGTTTGGGGACCTAGGGGGCCGATTCTGAATCCTGAACTCGAAACTTTCCACTTTGAACTCAAGAGATAGGAGTCATCTCATGTTAAACGTCATCTGCCCGCATAACTGCAAAGATTGTTATGCCTTGCGCGCCTGCGCCCTTCACGCCCTTGTCGATCAACAGGGGGCGATTTACGTGGATACCGACAAGTGCATCGGCTGCGGCTGTTGCAAGACCATTTGTGTGACTTTTGGCTATAAGGCCCTGGAGGAAAAAACCACCGCCTGGCTGATGGGCGCTGCATAATAAAAGGCAACCAAGGGAAAAGGGTCTCCCCTTTTCCCCTCTGACCTTTTAAAATTTTCCCTCCTAACCCTTTTAACCTAAACCCTGGCACTAATGTTTGGCTACGTCGGCAAAATTCTGCGGGTCAATCTGACAGACCGGAAATACGTCCTCGAGCCCTTGCCGGACGCCTGGCGGACTGACTTTCTGGGCGGCCGGGGTTTGGCGGTCCGCTGCTTTCAGGAGGAAGTGCCTCCCCACATTGATCCTCTCTCTCCCGACAATAAGGTCGTCCTGGCATGTGCTCCCCTGACCGGGACCGGCGCTTTGTCTGCAGCCGCCTGCTATGTGGTGAGCAAATCCCCCCTGACCGGCGGTCTGGCCTGTGCCCGCCTCCTGGGCCACTTCGGCGCCGAATTGAAATATGCCGGCTATGATGGGATCATTCTCGAAGGCGCGGCCGAGGCCCCGGTTACCCTAAGCCTGCTGGACGACAAAGTCCTGTGCCAGCCAGCCCCACACCTATGGGGACGCAGCACCCAGGAGGCCGAAGCTCTCTATAAAAAAAATCTGAAGGACGACTGGGCTGCCCGGGAGACCTATCTTACCCTCATCGGCCCCGCCGGGGAGCAGTGTTCCCCCCTGGCCACCATTATCACTGAAGGTTTTCAGAGCCAGGGCGGGGCGGGTCTGGGAGCCGTCCTGGGCGCGAAGCACCTCAAGGCCGTGGCGGTGCGGGGCCGGCATTCCCTGCAGGTGGCCGACGGCAACCGCCTGCGCCAGGTGATCGGCACCATGCTGGGCAAGCTCAACGCTTCGCCCTTCACCGCCGAGAGGCTCCGTCACTGGGGCAGTGCCTTCCTCGCGCCGCTGGCCGTCCAGCAAGGAATTCTGCCCCAGGACAATTTTCAGTCCAACCATTTGGAAAAGGTCATGCTCCTGGGGCCGGAAGCCTTGGCCCAGATCTTCGCGGTGACCAGTTGGGCGTGCTTTGCCTGTCCCATTGCCTGTTTGAAACAGACTAGGACCCAGGAGTCTGGAGACCTGAAGGGCCCCGGCCCAACCTACACGGCCATCGGGGCCTTGGGGGCCAACCTGGGACTCACCGATTTGGCCGTCATTGCCAAGGCCAACCTGATCTGCACCGAATTGGGGCTGGACCCCATCGCCGCCGGGAGTTGGTTGGCCACCGCCATGGAACTGGCGGACAAAGGTTTGCCTGCTTTCCGTGAGCTGGGAATCAAAGTGGGGTTCGGAGAGGCCGACTCCATCCTTCATGCTCTGCGGGCAGTGGGGCACCCCCAGCAGCTTCCTGCCCCAGCAGCCGGCGGCCCTGCGGACTTGGCCCGGGCTTGCGGCGCTCCGGAACTGTTTATGGGGGTCAGGGGCGCCCCCTTGGCGCCTTTTGATCCTCGGGGCATCCAGGGTCTGGGCCTGCATTTTGCCACCAGCAGCCTGGGTCCCCACCATGCCTGGGCCCCCACTTTTATTGACGAACTCCTCGGGGTCCATCAGCAACTGGACCCCCTGGACATCGCCCACAAACCCGAGCTGGTCAAACACTATCAGGACCTCATCGCCGCCCTGGACAGCTTGGGCTTTTGCCATCGACTGCTCCTCGGCCTTAAATTTGCCAACCTGGTACCCATGGTCAACGCCGTCCTCGGCAGCAATTATAAGGCTGATGAACTTTTGCTGATCGGTGAACGCCTGGTCAACCTGGAACGCCTGTTCAACCTGGCCGCGGGGCTGCCACCCCAAGGGGACCGGCTGCCTGACCGTTTCCTTAAGGAGCCGCTGGCCAGCGGCCCGGCCCAGGGCCAGCTCAGCCGGGTACCGGAGATGCTGCCCGAATATTACCGCCTGCGGGGCTGGTCTCCGGAGGGGGTGCCGTTGGCGGAAACTCTGGCCCGCCTGGGGCTCGGAACTTGAGAGTCGTAACTAGTGACGCCAGAATAAGGCCGATTCACCACCACCTCCTGCCGGCTTACGGCTGACGGTAAAAACCATGCCCAAGATAAAAATCGATCACTCCCGCTGCACCGGCTGCCGCCACTGCGAGGTGGCCTGCTCTCTGAACCATGTCCCCGGCATCGTCAACCCCAGGCGGGCCCGCATCCGGGTGTTTTTCGAAGGCGGCGCCTTCTTCCCGGTGATTGCCGGGCCCTTTGTGGACGCGGCCTGCACCTCCAAGAACCGCCTGGAGATCGGCGACCGCTCCTATGACATGTGTGTCCTATGCCGGGCCTCCTGCCCCGCCAAGCCTGTCTTCATCGAGGCGGAGACCGGCTTCCCCCTGAAGTGCGACTTCTGTGGCGTGCCCCCCAACCCCAACTGCGTGCGCTGGTGTAACACCGGTGCCCTGGAATTGGTGGAGGAGTAGGGATATGAACAGTAGGCTGCGAGCAGCAAGCAGTATTCAGTAATCAGTGACGAATGAGTTGGAGCTGGGCGCGAAGAAGTTTAACAAGCTAACAACGAAGAAAAAAAGCATAGAACCAGGACCTTGAACTCGAAACTCGGAACTGTCTTAGTGGTGGGCGGCGGGGTGGCCGGCATCCAGGCGGCCCTGGACCTGGTTGACCTCGGGTTCTATGTCCACCTGGTGGAAAAGACCGCCGCCATCGGCGGGGTCATGGCCGCCCTGGACAAGACCTTCCCCACCAACGACTGCGCCATCTGAATTCTGGCGCCGAAATTGGTGGAGGCCGGTCGGTCGCCCAACATCCAAATCATTACCAACGCCGACCTTCTGAAGGTGGAGGGAGAGGTGGGACGGTTTAGTGCGCACTTGCGACTGCGGCCCCGTTATGTAGACCCCACCCGGTGCACTGCCTGCGGCCTCTGTGCCCAATACTGCCCCGCTCCCATCCCGGACCGCTACAACGAAAATCTCACGACGGTCAAGGCCCTGCACCTGGAGTACCAGCAGGCCGTGCCGGCGGCCTTCCATATTGATGAGACGGCCTGCCTGTTTCTCACCCGGCGGGAGTGCAAACAGTGCGAGCGGGTGTGTTTGCCCAAAGCCATTGACTTCACCCAGAAGGTCCAGCACCTCACCCTGGAAGTGGGGGCGGTCATCCTGGCCCCCGGCTTCGGCCGGATTGACCGGCGGGTGTTGGCCAGATACGGTTACGGCCGCCTTCCCTACGTCATCACCGGCCTGGAGTTGGAGCGCCTTACCTCCGCCACCGGCCCCACTCAGGGGAAGATCCTGCGCCCGGCGGACGGCCGCCATCCTAAACGACTGGCCTTTCTCCAGTGTATCGGCTCCCGGGACACAGCCAGCGGCAACCCTTACTGCTCTACAGTCTGCTGTATGTATGCCAGCAAAGAGGCCGCCGTCTGCCTGGAGCACGACCCAGGACTTGAGATCACCATCTTCTATATGGATATGCGCACGCAGGGTAAGGAATTCGACTACGCCCGCCAACGGGCCCGGGAGCGGGGGGTGCGCTTTATCCGCAGCCGTATCGGCACCGTCCAGGAAAAGGGCGAGGGCTTGGAGATCGCCTATGTGGACCAAGCCGGCCGTCACTGCCGGGAAGTATTCGATCTGATGGTCTTACCGGAAGGTCTGGAGTCCCCACCGGACGCCCGAACCCTGGCCGAGGCCTGCGGCATCGCCTTAAACCGTTATGACTTTTGCCTGACCCAGCCCATTTCGCCGTTGACCACCAGCCGTCCGGGCATTTTTGTCGCCGGGGCCTTTCAGGCCCCCAAAGACGTACCGGACAGCGTCACCGATGCCACCGGCGCCGCGGCCCTGGCCGCCCAAGTTTTACAAGCCTCCCAGGGTAACCGGATGCGAGGGCGCACTTACCCCAGAGAGATAGAGATTCCTCCGGAACCCAAAATCGGCGTCTTCGTCTGCTCCTGCGGGCTTAACATCGGGAGCGTGGTGGACGTGCCGGCAGTGGCGTCCTATGCCGCCACCCTCCCCCACGTGGTCTTCACCGATACCAATCTCTATAGCTGCGCTCAGGCCACCCAGGAGGCCATCACGGAAAAGATCCAGGTGCAGGGTCTCAATCGAGTGGTGGTGGCCGCCTGCAGCCCTCGCACGCATGAACCGCTTTTTCAGGAAACCCTGCGCAACGCCGGCCTCAACGCCTGCCTCTTTGAAATGGCCAACATCCGGGACCACTGCTCTTGGGTTCATTATCGGGAGCCGGAAGCCGCCACCGCCAAGGCCAAGGACCTGGTGCGCATGGCAGTGGCCAAGGCCCACGAGCTTACCCCCCTGCCCCAGCCTGAAATCCCGGTCACCCCCAGGGCCTTGATCATCGGCGGTGGACTGGCCGGCCTCACCGCCGCCCTGACCATCGGCGGACAGGGCTTCCAGGTTTATCTCGTGGAAAAGACTCCCTACTTGGGTGGTAACCTGAGAAAATTGAGATTTCTCCTAAACGACGCCGAACCCAGCCGGCTGCTAGACGACTTGCTGTCCCAGGTAAAGGCCCATCCCCTGATCGACGTCTTCACCCAAACGGAGATTGACCACATCGCCGGGTATGTGGGCAACTTTACCACCACCCTCAAGCTGCCTAACGGCAGCCGCATCCTGGAACATGGGGTGATAGTGCTGGCCACCGGGGGCGTTCCTTACACCCCCACCCAGTACCTGTACGGCCAGACTCCGAACGTGCTCACCCAACTGGAGTTCGAAGAGCTGCTGACCGCTTCTGAAGCCCCCCGGCATCTTAAACGCCTGGTCATGATCCAATGCGTCGGCTCCCGGGGCGATGACCTCCCCTACTGCAGCAAGGTATGTTGCGGACAGGCCGTGAAGAATGCCCTGCGCCTCCTGGAAGTCAACCCCCAGGCCCAGATCACCGTGCTCTACCGGGACATGCGCACTTACGGCTTCATGGAGGACGCCTATCAGGAAGCCCGGCAACGGGGTGTGCTCTTCCTCCCCTTCACCCCTGACCGGCCGCCCGTAGTGCATATGTCGGATTCTGGACAGTCACTCCTGAGCCGCCGCCCCAGCCAAAAACCTGAAAAAGATGGGGACGGCGCTCACCCCTGTATTGGGTTGCAAACTTTGAACTCGGAACCCGAAACTCGGAACTATTCCGTCCTGCGGGTAACTTGCTTCAACCCCATCCTCCAGGAAGACCTGATCCTCGAACCTGACCTCGTGGTCTTGAGCGTGGGGTTGGTCCCCGCCGTTGACGAGCACTTGGTGAAGATGCTGAAAGTTCCCAAAAGCCGGGACGGCTTTTTCCTGGAGGCCCATCCCAAGCTCAAGCCTGTGGAGTTGGCGGTGGCCGGCCTTTTTGTCTGCGGACTGGCGCACGGCCCCAAGCCAGTGCCGGAAACCATCGCCCAGGCCCAGGCCGCGGCCGGCAAGGCCGCCATCCCTCTGGCCCGGGGGTTCATCAAAGTGGAGCCCATTGTAGCCCAAGTGGACCCACAGGCCTGCCTCGGCTGCGGCCTGTGCGAGGCCCTGTGCCCTTACGGCGCCCTGAGCCTGGTAAAGTCCGACAAAAAGAAAAAGGCCCAGGTCATCTCCGCCTCTTGTAAAGGCTGTGGCATCTGCGCCGCCCACTGTCCCACCCTGGCCATCAATATGGGCTGCTTCACCAACCAGCAGGTGGTGGCCCAAATCCGCGCCTTCGGCGGTCAACCATAAGCCGCAGGTGGGGGGGGAGCGAAGTGAACTCCAACTTTGAGAGGCCCTAACTTGGCACTACAAGATTAAGTACGAGCAAAAATCGCCAATTTTGATCGGGCGCCGACCTCAGGCAAAGGCCCGGCTGCAGATGGGGGTCCTGGCCTACAACCTCCTGCATATGATCCGGCAGTTCTATGTCTGGGGCGAAGAAGTTAAGCGCTCCCTAGATTGGCTGAGCATGCGCCTGATCAAAGTGGGGGCCGGGGTTTCTTACCATGCCCGGCAAAGGATTAGCTGCGAGAACATAACCGTTGGGGAGATTTTACTCGGTCACCGGGACTCCCAATACCGTTTTGGGACCGGGGCAGCCAAGTCTGCCGCCTAATCTCGGCTAATAAGGCCCACAGGTCCAGGCGGCAGACCGCTGCTAGTTCCACGGCTGCGGTGTCAAGGTCGACAGTTTGCGGAAGAGTCGTGAACTCTATGGCGTCACCAACCTGTTGCAGCAGACTGGAAGTGGCGTGCTGTTCGGCAATGGTAGAAGTAGTCTTGTTGATTTTATCCCGAATGAAATTAAAGGCGTTCCCGAAAATGCCGATATACAATAACGAATCT
>DYLF01000112.1 GCA_020722205.1 Desulfobacca acetoxidans | reverse complement strand
GTTGAGCGGTGCAATGATGTTCGTAGGGGGCGGCGATAGCCGGTAGTGCAGCGGAAAGTGGAAAAAGGTCAAGAGGAGGGGAGAAAACGGTCGGGGCTTAAGGCTGTGGCTCTCCCGCCGCCGGGGGGATTGCCAAGTAAGTGGAACCTGATATAAGGATGGTTAAGAAAAGGAGGTGTGAAAGATGCAGGTGCTTATTACCGGGGGGACGGGTTTTGTAGGCCGCTGGGTGGTGAAGGAACTTTTGGCCCGGGGGCATGGAGTGCGGGCTCTGGTGAGGCCGGGGTCGGAGGGGAAGTTGGAAAAAGGCCAGGGGGTGGAGGTGGTGACGGGGGATGTCCTTAAGCCGGAAGACGTCAGGGCGGCGGCGTCGGGCTGTGAGGGGGTCATTCACCTGGTGGGGATCATCCGGGAGTTTCCCCGGGAGGGGATCACGTTTGAGCGCCTGCATGTGGAGGCCACTTTAAACGTGGTGGCGGCGGCGCAGGAGTCGGGGGCGCGGCGATATCTGCAGATGAGTGCGCTGGGGGCGCGGCCTGCCCCGGCGGATCCGTATCATGTCACCAATTACCGGGCTGACCAATATGTTATGGAGTCGTCGCTGGCGTGGACCATTTTCAGGCCTTCATTGATTTATGGGCCGGGGGATAAGTCCTGCAATTATTTTGCCGCCCAGATACGACGCTGGCCGGTGTTTCCGGTGATAGGGGACGGTCTGTACCGGCTGCAGCCGGTGCCGGTATGGATCGTGGCCCAGGCCTTTGCCCGAGCCTTGACGCTACCTCACACCGAGGGCCGCCTCTACGAGGTGGGGGGGCCGGAGGCGCTGAGCTTTAATGACCTCATTGACACCCTGGCCAAGGTGCTGGGGAAAAGGGTGGTGAGGTGGCACCAGCCGGTGAGCCTGGTGCGCCTGGCGGCGAGGCTGCTGGAGGGGTTTGCCTGGTTTCCGGTCAGCAGCGGGCAGATACGCATGCTGCTGGAGGGGAATATTTGCGACCCGGCGGCGTTTTACCGAGATTTTGGTTTGAAGCCGGTGGGGCTGGAGGAGGGGTTGAGGGAGGTTTTTGCAAGGGGTGGAGAAAGGCAGGGGGGGAGGGAAGGAAGTTATTAATGGGAGCGGGAAATAGATTAAAAATCACCCTCACCCCGGCCCTCTCCCAGAGGGGAGGGAAGTAAAGGCAGCTCGCGGGAGAGGGGATGAAAGGCAGTACCATAAATTAATCAAATTTTCGCTCCGAGTAATAGCTTAATAGTGGCAGCAGTCGGGTCAGGGAGAAATGGTGGGGGAGGTGGCAGTCGGGGGGGCTGGCGACGGCCTCCTTGGGGGAGGGGTGCATGGCGTGGTATAATGAAAAAAAGGGAATAGGGCAGAGAGGGGCCAGTTAGGGGAAGGCCAGAAAACGTTGGTTAGCCAAAAAGGAACGGGATGATGACAGAGAGTGAACTCAAGAGGGAGTCGGAGAAGGCGGTGGAGGAAGCGACGCTGCCGTTGGTGTTGGAGATTATCCCGGGGCAGGCCGGGGCGGGTTTGATTGATATTTATGAGGCGGGCACCTACAGCGGGAAGACCCTCAAGGAACTGTGTGACAAGACACTGGGCAAAGAAGAGTGGAGCATTGAGGACCACCAGGTGGTGGAGGACATCCGGCGGCAACTGAAGGGGGGGATACTATTGTGCCGGGGCAGGCAAATCAGCGGTTTAGCCAGGGATTATGCCAAGTTGGAGGAAACCGAGGCTGGAGAGAGGTATTTTTATGTGGCGGTGCGGGCCCTCAAACCGCAGGAAGGGGGGAAGGAGAAAGGAAAAAGGAAAAAGTAAAAAGGAAAGTAAAAGGGGGGTGATTTTGGAGCCATTTATGGGTAGCGGCCAGTCAGCGATAGCTGCTATTAAAGCCAAGCGACATTAGGTGGGATATGACCGCGCAGAAGAATAGGTGAAGTTGTCGGACAGAAGGATTAAACGCTTGAAGATGGGATTTAGGTGTCAGCAGGCTTAGATTTTTAAGCTGCAACCAATATGGCCGGTGGCCAAAAGTGGAGAACTCGTAAAGAAGTTATAAGGGTGGTGGACGGTGAGTTTGGAAAGTGAGTTGAGGAGCCGGCGGGCGGAGAAAAGGCGGCGGCAGCCTTGGCAGGCGGGGGTGTTTACCAGGATCGGGGCGATTGTGAGGGAGTATCGATTAGGGGAGGGATTTTTAAGGCGGTTGGCGGCGGTGGAGAAGGAGTGGGAGGGGCGGGGGGCGGAAGAACTTTGCCGGGCGAGGTTGGCGGCAGGGGGGGCGGCAAAGAGCAAGAGGCCGCTGGCGGCGCCGTTGTTTTTTTTGGCCACGGCGGCAGAATATGAGGTGATCCAGGCCATTTTGCGTCTTTGTGACAATCCCTATCTGGAATATGCGCAGTGTCCGGAGGAAATTTTACTATCCGGGCCGCTTTATCGGCGTCGGGGTGATTTATCCGGCGAGGTGTTGAGCCGCTGTCATTTTGCTGTGTTATGGCAGGAAGGTGAGGCTGAAGGGGAGAGGGGATAGAAGGTTTGGGGGCAAAGGCAGCAGAAACGGGGAGATTAATTGCCCTGCCGCCGACCGTGCCTGGTAGTGGGCGGAGGCGGAGGGCTGGAGAGGGGGCAGATTATGCCTTATGACAGGACACCTCACGACCGGCGGCGCATTCAGGAGAAGTTGGGGGAGATGCGGGAGCGGCAGACCCTGGAGGCGGTGGAGCACATCATTGAGTTTAACCAGACTCCGGCGGAGCTCAAGTCGGCCATGGATCGGTTTGTCATCGGGCAGGAGAGGGGCAAGAAGGTGTTGGCCACGGCGATTGCCTTTCACTACCGGCGGCTGGGGACGGCCCTGAAGCAGGCGTTGGCGGAAGACGGCGGGGACGTGGATGCGGCTTTGCGGCGGGCCCGGACGCCCAAGGCCAACATTTTGATAGTGGGGCCGACGGGCTGCGGGAAGACGTACACCAGTGAGGTGGCGTCGGGGTTGGTGGGGGTGCCGTTCATTGTGGAGGATTTGACCAAGTTCAGTGAAGTGGGTTATGTGGGGCAGAATACGAGCGACATACTGGTGGATCTTTTGATTACGGCGGGGGGCAACTATCAGGTAGCGCAGATGGGCATGGTTTATCTGGATGAGATTGACAAGGTGGCGACGGAGTTGGTGCTGCAGCGGGACGTGTCAGGGAAGGGAGTGCAGAAGGGGCTGTTGAAGATGGTGGAGGGGCAGGAGAACACGGTGGAGCTGGGGCGGGAGCGGCTGACTTTGTCCACCAAGCATGTGTTGTTCATAGCGGGAGGGGTGTTTGAGAAGCTGGAGACGGTGGTGAAGAGCCGTCTGTCCCGGCAGGGTCAGCAGGGGAAGTGGCGGGAGCACCTGCTGACAGAGGATTTTGTGGCAGCGGGCATGGAAAGGCAGCTTATGGGGCGGTTTCCGGTGCGGGTGACCTACGAGTTGCTGAGCACGGAAGACCTGGTGGACATTTTGAGCAAGAGCGAAGACAGTCCGCTGTTGGCCTACAGTAATGATTTCAGGGCCTGGGGGATTGAGTTGAAGTTTTCGGCGGAGGCGCTGAAGGAGGTGGCCCGGCGGGCGAAGAAGGAAGGGATTGGGGCGAGGGGGCTGATCAGCATTCTGCATCGGGTGCTGCTGGAAGACATGTTCCGGTTGCCGGGCAGCCACACCGGGGAGTTGGTGGTGGATGAGAATTACGTGCGGGAGAGGCTGAGGTGAGGATCAGGTGTTTGGCGGACTTGAGGAAGCCGGAGCCCGAGGAGATCAAGCTGGCCGAGTTGCCGGAGGTGATTCGGATGGCGCGCTTCGCTTGGGACAAGGCCTTGGCCATCAGCCAGTTGGTGCGGGAGATTTTTGAGAAGAGTTACGAGTGGTATGGCTACACCATTGGCCGGAGGGAGGAACCGGAAGTCATCGTTGACATCGGGTTGCCGCCCAACAGTATGAATGAGTTACAGTATACCCAGATCGGCCCGGAAAACATAGCTGCCTACCAGGAAGGGCTGTCGGCGGAGCAAGTCATCACGGGTTGGATTCACTCCCACGGCAGTTTGGAACATCGGGACTTCTCCCCCATAGATGTGGCCAATCAGGCCACGGTGTTGGATTACGTCACCACTTTGGTGAGGGCGCCGGTGGCCAAGAAAGAGATTGCCATCAGGGACCTGGTGCTGCTGGTGGAGGGGGAATGGGGGAAGGAGGAGGTGGGCCGGGGCAGCGTCTGTGTCATCACCGATGTGCCGGTGAGGCAGGTGCGGCTGCTGGAGACGGTGTATGGAGGTTTTTGCTATGCTCTGGTCATCGGGGACGCGGGTTGGCACAAGCAGGAGATTCACTATAGGCGTCGGGGGGTGCTGACCGGTCAGAGCACGGTGAGCCGGAGGGAGGCGGAGCTCGTGCTAGTGGACAGCGGGCGGGTGTTAAGCGAGGAAGAGCGGGAGTGGCTGCGGCAGGAGGTGGCGGAGAAGATCAAACCGGTGACGGCCCCAGCGCCGGAACGGATGGAGCATTTGTAAGGGGTCGGG